>JAYFQM010000138.1:0-12088 GCA_034927185.1 Oscillospiraceae bacterium
ACCTCGTGTCAAAGAATTTTTTCATCTGCCAGCAGGTGCTCGCTACGTAGGTCGGCGTACCGAAAATCACGGCAGAGCTTAAGCTTAAGAAATCCCTGTCAATATTGTCGTCGCTTGAAATATTCATCAGCGACACTTCGATACTCTGGTCATATTCAAGAATCCCTTCACGGATGACACCCGCCATTCTCTCGGTGTTACCGGTCTGGCTGAAATACAGGATCGTGATTTTAATTGGTTTCTCTCCCTTTCCTTATGTTTCACAGGGCTTGACCTGCCAGTACATTGCTACGATTTGCGTATGCGAGGTCTCATGAACAGACCCGTCCACCGCGATGCTTTCAAGATGCGCTTTTATTGCCGCTTTGTTTTCTTCCGTGAGCTCATGCATTGACGATATGCGCAGTGTATACTCCTCAATCGCTTTGTCAAGCGGCAAATCGTGTTCCCATGTCTGATTCTCGTATTCGAACTTCGGAGAGTATCCCTTGAGCCAGGCAAGGTCGAAAGCATACGCCATGGTTTCGTCAAGCGCTTTTGTATCTTCTTCGGCTTTTACGAGCCTGTTCAGCTCATCCAGAACGGAATTTACGCGTCTTGCGGGCTTTACCATGAGAACCCAATTTCGGCTGGCCTCTGAGAGCTTCAGAAATGTCTCCGCGGATACGACCGCCGGTGTCATATGGGCAAGCACAATATCAAATTTCCCTGCCCAGTCCTTTTTCTCGAGAATTAATGTATGCCAGTCGTCAGTGCTGAAGCGAACCTTTGTCCCTGCTTCTGCCTGCCTCTTTTCTGCCTGCTCGATCATCTTCGGAGAAAAGTCCGTTGCGGTCATATCGGCACCCATGGCTTCAAGTGCAAACGAGAATCTCCCGCTTCCGCAGCCGACGTCAAGCGCCGAGCTGCCTTCCTCTATCATTCCTTCACGCACAATTATCCGCATTGCCATACTGTCCATCGGTGTAGGAAGTCCTTTGGCGGCAAATCTTTCTGCGCTTCCGTTCCACCACTCGACCCCCGCCTTCCGGTTGTTCACATTAGGGCGCCACAAATCCATTATTGTTTCAATATTCATCGTCAAAACGTCTGCGGCACGATCAGACCTTGAATCTGTCATATTCCGTGCAGCAGTCAAAGCAGAGCTTTTTGTCGCCCTCAAGCCTGATCCAGTTCGCGCCTGTTTTTTCACCGCAGCAGTCGCATACGTATGAATCAAAAAGCCTTGCTCTCTCAGGCAGCTTAATTTTTGTCTCCTTGACCTCAAACAGCTCCGACGGCTCCTTCTCCTGGAGATATTTGAAGGATTCTTCCCGCGTCATACCCTCCGGCATCGGCTTGAGCACAAGGCGCACCGACTTCCCGCTGGTCCTTTCGTAAATTGAAAACGCCTGCTTGCCCCTCATGTGGAAGAGAAGATTTCCTTTGCCTACGCTGCATCCCAGCAAAACCTGAATCGCATCCACGCCGCAGGCGTCGTTTTCGGACACACAGACAACATCTTCGTCCTTTGAGAAGGTAAGACCAAGCAGATCCGTGGCATAAAGAGCCGCTTTATATCCTATTGTAAGCCCTCCGCACTCATGACCGTGGAATGCGACACATCTTTCCCATTGTGATTGTTTGCACATAGTTTTTTTCCTTTCTGTCAGAAATCCGCTATCGCGGAGTAACGCATTTTAACTGATTTATTATTTTAGCATCCGGCACTTTCGTGTTCAAGCCCCGGTGGGGGTCGTAAAACAAACTATAATAAAAATTATTTTTTAGCGTTCCAACCAAAAAAACAGTATCGCGTGGCTTTTTAGAGTTTTTTGCGGTTTTGCAACCCCTGTAGGGGCTTGTATCCGGTTTTTCTGATAGTAAAATGATGGCAATCCGAGGATTATTCGAAAATCAGGTAAAGAAAGAGGAGAAAACCTAAGATGAAAATGAAAAAGCTTTATGCACTGCTTATCGCAACAGTACTAATTCTGTCACTTTTCGCGGGCTGTTCATCAGGAAGCGGCGCAGCTTCTGCGGCACCGTCTGCGGCTCCATCCGCTTCCGCGGAACCCGCAACCCGCACAATAAAAGATATGGCTGATCGAGATGTGGAGATTCCCGCGACTATCAGCACCGTAGCCACTCTCGGCGCTACTGCCCGTATGCTTACATACGCGGGCTGCGCGGACAAAATAGTCGGCTTAACCGACCTTGAAAAGACGTGTGACTCCGGAATGCCTTATTGCTATGTTAACTCCGACAAATTCCCCGGCCAGACAAGCATAGCTTCCGGCGGAGCGAGCAGCGAAACCTATGAAGAAGCTCTTGCCACACTTAAGCCGGATGTAATTTTTACAAGCTATTCCGATATAGAGCAGGTAAAAACATTGCAGGATAAGCTGGGAATTCCTGTCATTTCTCTCACATATCAGGGCATCTTTAGCGACAGCGTTTATGCCGCGCTCACACTTATCGGAGACGTTATGGGAACGCAGGACCGCTGTAATGAGCTTATCACGGCCATGAAGGGCTGGCAGAAGGACCTCAGCGACCGTACTAAGGACATACCGGACGCGGATAAGCCCACGGTATACGCGGGAGCCGTCAGCTTCTCCGGCGGCCACGGTATCGAGGGGACATACGCCAACTATCCTCCTTTTGTTGCTATCAACGCTAAAAATGTCGTGGATGAGACAGGCGAAAAAAGTTCTGTAATAGTCGATAAGGAAAAGCTTGTTGTATGGAACCCCGATATTATATTCCTCACCCCCGGCAATATGAATCTGGTAAATGAGGACTATAAAACGAACCCGAGCTTATACGACAATCTGAAGGCAGTTAAAAACGGCGACGTATATACTCAGATAAATTACAACTATTACGGCTGCAACATTGAGCTGGCTATAGCCGACGCGTATTTTGCGGGAACGGTCATCTATCCCGATAAGTTCGCGGACTTGGATTTTGAAAAGAAGGCGGACGAGATATTTACGGAGATGCTAGGTCAGCCGTACATACAGGTACTTAAGGATAACGGCAACGGCTTCGGCACAGTCACGATAGGTAAGTGAACGTGCCAATGCAGAATTCAGCTACAAAACACAAGTCGTATCACGAATATATTCAGTACAAGTTGCTAATAATTCTTCTGTTTGCCATTCTTGTAATAGCCGCGGCCCTCTTTTCGATAGCTGCCGGTTCCTCCGGTCTAACAATCAAAGAGGTAGTATTGGCTTTGGTGGGGAAGGGAACAGAGACGACCAGAACAGTGGTAATCAATCTTCGTCTGACACGCGTTCTCGCGTCAATTATAGGCGGAACAGGCCTTGCAATAACGGGCTGTGCCATGCAGAGCATCCTCAGAAACCCACTTGCGTCCGATTCTACAATCGGCGTATCGCAGGGAGCAGCATTCGGGGCTGCGTTTGCGATAGTGGTTCTTGGGGCAGGCGTACAATATCACACAAACGACGCAGTGACCGTCACCAACCCCTACGTCGTATCCATATGCGCTTTTGTGTTTTCCATGGTATCAACTCTTGTCGTGCTCGGATTGTCACGATTCAAGGAAATTTCGCCTGAGTCTATGATTCTCTCCGGAGTCGCTCTCAGTGCGCTTTTCGGCGGCGGTACGGCCATAATGCAGTATTTTGCCGACGATGTCAGCCTTGCCACCATAGTATTCTGGACCTTCGGAGATATGGGACGGGCCTCATGGAAGCATATCATCATCATGCTTTCAGTCGTTCTGCTGTCGAGCACATATTATTTCTTCAACAGGTGGAACTATAACGCCGTTCAAAGCGGGGAAAGCAGCGCAAAGAGCTTGGGCGTAAACGTAGATACGATGCGTATCGTCGGAATGACAATCTGCTCCCTGACCTCCGCGGTAATAGTTTCGTTTGTCGGCATAATCAACTTTGTCGGTTTGGTTTCTCCACATGTCATGCGGCGGCTGATCGGCGATGATTATCGTTTTCTTCTCCCCGCCTCCGCTCTCGCGGGTTCGCTTATGTTACTTCTGAGCGATACCGTGGCCCGTCTGGTTGTCGCCCCGGTCGTATTGCCGATCGGCGCTATAACCTCGTTCCTGGGCGCTCCGCTCTTCCTCTATCTTCTGTTCAAGGGGGTCAGAAACAAATGATAAACGTACAGAATCTCAGTTTTTCATATTGCAGGGCTTTCAGGATTCTTGAGGACATTGGGTTCGACGCCTGCGAAGGTCAGTGCGTGGCAATTCTGGGAAACAACGGAGCAGGCAAAAGCACGATGATAAAATGCCTTAACCGTATTCTCAAGCCTCAGGAAGGCGCCGTTATAGTAAACGGTCATGATATAGGCAGTCTGAACCGTCAGGCGATAGCACAGGAAATGGCATATGTCGCTCAGCAAAACGACGGCAGCAAATTTACGGTCTACGACGCCGTCCTTCTCGGAAGGAAACCATACATCAAGATGAACCCAACAGCCGAAGACCATCGGATAACGAGAGATATTATTGATCGCATGGGGCTTAAGTCTTATGAGCTTCGGTATCTCAACGAGCTTTCAGGGGGCGAACTTCAGAAGGTCATGCTTGCGCGCGCCCTTGCACAGCAGCCGAAGGTGCTCATGCTTGATGAGCCTACAAGCAACCTGGACCTTAAAAACCAGTATGAGGTAATGGGAATAATCCGTGATATCGCGTTGGAGAATAAAATCTGCGTTATTATTGTTATCCATGATCTTAACCTTGCCATACGTTACTGCGACCGCTTTCTGTTTATTAAAAACAGCCAGGTGTATTCACTAGGCGGCGTGGAAACCGTCAATTGCGACTCGATCCGTGAGGTCTACGGTATGGACGTGACGATTGAGAGCATCCGCGGTTATCCCACTGTCGTGCCACTGTGCGGTTAAGGGAAAAGCAAAAAAGTCAGACCCGAAAGAGCCTGGTATAGTTATTATAAATAGTATTTGAAGGGCTTATCATCCGCATCGGCAGATGATAAGCCCTTCTGACGAAGCTTGTATCCAGCTTCTTCAAAAAAAACGCCAGCTTTCGTCGAAACAAGGTGTCGCAGGGGTTTTCGGCTGCATAGTATATAATGATGCCAGTAAAAAAGGAGGTTAAGATATGCCGAATTATGAGCCGGATAATAAGCGCCCACCTCAGCCGCCCGAGCATTGCTGCTATGACGAGTTCAGGAAAGATATAATGGAAAATGCGGAGGTATTCCTTCCGATTACGATAGATCCTACCGTTACTGTCGGAAAGATCAAAATCGAGTGCCCCGGAGACCCGATTGTAATTTGCGGGAAAGACGAATGCAAACATGTCTGCAAGATTTTAGTCAAGCAGAAATTGTGCATCAAAATACCGTTAATATATTCCGCCGTTGTTTGCGTCGAGGATGAAGCCGTCAAGTGCTGCACCGAGCCGGATTGTAAATAGCGGGGTTTTTCAGTATCCATGGTTCTTCAGACCCGAACGATGTTGAAGCCAGCGTTCGTATTGATTCTGCATACAAAAAGACGGTTGGGCGAAGCGGCCAGCCGTCTTTTCGTATGCCGTTTCTATAAATTCAAGAATTCAGACCGGTTTTGCGCGTTCCTTTCCTGTTTTGGGCTTCCCCTGTAGTTCGGGTACGGGCCGCACATCGTTTTTCGGGAAATACCCTTTTTTGTTGCTTTCCGTTCCGTGCGGCTCTTTTGGGTCCGGTCTGCGCATACCTGCTTTTGCCATTAGAATTCACCTCGCCGTTAGTTTGGCGAATACTGAGCGTATTATTCCGGATCTGTTTTGGCATGGATAATACTAAATCGCAGGAGAGAGCCACTCTGGCAAGACAAAGTTTTCTGCTTCCAAGACACTATTAAACTCGATCGTCGCCGTCAGCTCCTCGTCTTTCTTTTTTAAAGCCGTGATTACGGCGGAAGCCGGGTCGCCATTCTTGTCTTTAAAACGATACAGCTCGCAAATCTCCTTTACCGTATCGAAGTCTTTTTGTCTAAATTTTTCAAATCTGCTGTTAAAAGCCGACTGGCTGATTTGCCTGCATTTTGAGTTTAAGGGTTTTGTAATGTAGTACAACACCTCGTAAGGAGCGTCAGCAGCACCGATTTTATGCAGGCTCTGCTGTATTCTGGCGCTAAGCCCTTTGTGTATGGTCTGCACGGCAAGAATCGTGGCTCTGTATTTATATTCCGTTGTTGACATCAGGATTTCGTGACCGCTTGAATCGTACTTTTCAATATTTACAATGAACTGCGAAATCATTATTTTGCTCCCCATATCAGAGATTGTTATAATTTGGAGACCTTGCAGGTGAAATTATTCCAAGCCATTTTTTTCATCACCATATCTTATGCTCTCACCGGTCCGGAGGGAACACCGGGAAATCCTCCGTGTTGTCGCGAGGCAGAGCAAAGAAGCGCTTTTTACGGATCTCCTTAATCCACTATTTGGCTCGCGGGAACTCTCACATCAGTAATGAGGCAAATTATTATAAGCTCCCTTCCTAAAATCTGTGGAAGGGAGCTTAATCCTGTTGATTGCCAGTCAGTTCCCAGCTTCCTCCAATGCCTTCCGAAGCTTTTCCAGTGCTTTTTTTTCGATGCGCGATACATAGGAGCGCGCTTATTGCAAGCGATTAAATGCGCCTCGAGAAAGCATTTCATATTGACAAAACTTGATTTGATGCATATAATGATAACATATCAAATAATCTTGATATGAGGTGATCATTTGGCTACCATTTATGAAGAACAGGCGAAAGTATTTAAGGCATTCTGTGATGAGAATCGCCTTAAAATCCTTGAACTACTACGCGGCGGCGAAAAATGTGCCTGCGTTTTACTGGAACAATTGGAATTGGGGCAGTCGGGGCTTTCTTATCACATGAAAATTTTGTCTGAATCTGGCATTGTGGATAGTCGTCAGGAGGGCAAATGGACACATTATAAACTCAGTGAAAAGGGCAGCGCTTATGCCAGCACGCTACTGAAAGAATTGACAACGCCCAACGCGGTAACAGCTGAAACAGCCTGCGGCCAAACATAATAGCCATCATGACGATGGCTATTATAAAGCAGAATACATCAAAATAATTTGATTTAATTGTCCTTATTAAGAAAGTGAGGTTTATCTCATATGACAATACTGAAAGCGATCTGGGAATTCTTCCAGTATCAGATTCTTGGCATGAAGTGGCTGGATGGGCTGATTGAAAACGGTCTGTCAGCTATTGGGCTTGATACTTCCACCCGCCTTGTTGGAAGCATTGAGTTTTTTCTCTACGATGTCATTAAAATTACCGTATTGCTGTGCCTGCTGATTTTTCTGATAAGTTACATTCAAAGCTATTTCCCTCCGGAACGCAGCAAAAGAATTCTCGGCCGTTTTCATGGCATCGGGGCAAACTCTGTTTCTGCTCTGCTGGGTACGGTGACGCCCTTCTGCTCCTGTTCTTCCATTCCGTTGTTTATCGGCTTCACATCCGCCGGACTTCCGGTCGGAGTAACGTTCTCATTTCTGATTTCCTCACCTATGGTGGATCTAGGTTCTCTGCTCCTGCTGATGAGTATTTTTGGGGCAAAGGTCGCTGTCATATATGTGGTCGTCGGCCTGATCATTGCGGTTGTCGGCGGTACGATTATTGAAAAGCTGCACATGGAACGTTATGTGGAAGGCTTTATATTGTCTGCGGGAGGTGTGGATATTGAATCGCCTGACCTGACAAAGAAAGACCGGCTGATTTATGCAAAGGAGCAGATGCTGTCCACCTTCAAAAAGGTATTTCCATATATTCTGATCGGCGTGGGTGTCGGCGCTGTCATCCACAACTGGATTCCAGAGGAATGGGTAGCCATGGTTCTTGGCAGCGGAAATCCCTTTGGGGTCATTCTGGCAACGCTTATCGGCGTCCCGATGTACGCCGACATCTTCGGCACCATTCCCATCGCGGAGGCTCTGCTGTCCAAAGGCGCACAGCTCGGCACAATTTTGTCGTTTATGATGGCTGTCACCACGCTGTCTTTGCCTTCTATGATCATGCTGCGCAAGGCGGTCAAGCCGAAGCTGCTGACGCTGTTTATCTTTATCTGTGCCGTGGGCATTATCGCCGTGGGTTACTTTTTCAACGCGATTCAGAGCTTTATTCTATGACCTATAAGCACACAGCCAACAACAATTTATAAAGGAGTGTAATTGAACATGTCACTGTTTGGAAAGAAAAAAGAAGAATCAGCCTCCTGTTCCTGCGGAGGAAACTGCGGTGCGGAACACATAGCAAAATCTGAGAATGCGAAAGCCGGTGTTGCACGTGTGAAGGTGCTTGGAAGCGGCTGCGCAAAATGCAATCAGCTTGAAGCGGCTGCAAAAGCGGCACTGGAGCAACTCGGCATGGATACGACGATTGACCATGTGACCGATTTCTCACAGATTGCGGCATACGGCGTCATGTCTACGCCCGCCCTTGTGGTAAACGAAAAGGTCGTTTCTTACGGCAAGGTTTTAAAAACCGAGGAAGTAGTGAAACTTCTGCAGAAAATTCAATAAATCAAAGGATGGATTCAGCATGAGCAAACCAAGAGTAGCCTTTATCTGCGTACACAACTCCTGCCGCAGCCAGATAGCCGAAGCGCTGGGAAAGCATTTTGCCGCCGATGCTTTTGAAAGCTATTCTGCGGGAACGGAGCTGAAAGGCCGCATTAACCCTGATGCGGTTCGCCTCATGAAGCAAATTTATGGGATTGATATGGAAGAAAGTCAATATCCGAAGCTGCTCGAGGAACTTCCGCCTGTGGATGTGGTTGTAACGATGGGCTGCAATGTGAAATGTCCTTATCTTCCATGCGAGCAGCGTCAAGATTGGGAGCTTTCTGACCCAACGGGAAAAGGCGATGCAGCATACATTTCCGTGATTCAGACAATTGAACGTAAAATCACGGAATTAGCAAAAACACTAAAATAGAAACAAACCTGTTGGGCGACGGTTTAACAAGAAACTGTCGCCCAAAATTATCTGAATTAAAATAGAGCACCACCCGCACAGGCATCACCGAACGGGTCGTGTTTGACCAGCGCCGTGTGATAGATGTCCGTCAATAGCTTTGTCCTTATTGACCTGCCTTTGCATCAGCAATATTCTTTCGTCCGTGGGCTGTCCATCTCCTTCCGGACATTAGCATGCTATTCTCGGTTTCAACGCGCACTTGTTGCAGATGGTTATTTATGCTCTCCCATCGTTTACTCCTCAATTTCCAAAATTTGACATTAAAGCCATCTTGCTATGGACCGGCAGCAAAATTGCTACGCCTAAATCCGGTGCTTTCACGCAATAAAGCGTATTCTCCTGTTGATATTTTTTGATAAGATTATTACAATAGCATTGGTAATCTTTTTTTGCTTAGAGTATTAATAAAGCTTTGTCACTCAGATGATTTATTAACTTGAATCACTGAAGGCGACCGGAACGATGGAGTCATAGGGCAAAGCGCGTCACGCCACATAATGTGCTGTTCATTTCGTCTGTCCATGCTTAAACTATACTTTCATGACATCACGGTTTCATACGGCAAAGATCGCTTCTGACCTTTCCGACTCCTGGAGGGGCTGGAAAGGTCTTCTGTATATTTATTCATGGTCCAAAGCAAAGCATCGGATCGCTCAAATGAAAAGCTTCATCTGTATCCCATCGCTGAGAAGCCGGATGAAGCGTTAATATATATTGAAAGTTTTTATCATTGTGATGAATGGACGAAATCCTTTATACATCGAATAATTGATAGCCTCACACCCGGATTTGCATCTTGATCGGCGGGCGCCGCAGAGTCTTCTTCAATGCTGTGCCGCAGGTCTCTGTCTTAAAAACCCAGCGTCTATCCGGCTTACACATCAACAGCCGAGGATCTTATACTGCTTTCTCAGGCCGATGAAAACGAAAATGAATAAGTACCTGTCTGTCCTGCGTCAGCTCCACACGCTCGACGAGACTTATTAGAAGCTCCCGACTCATAAGTGAGCTGTCGGTAAATTGCCCGACAAGCTCTTTTGAAGAGCATTCCCGCCCTGCCGCCACATCGGCAGACGCTTCAAGCTCGGAGAGGCTTTGTTCCAGAATGGCCCGTTCATTTTTGCCGTGCGCATAAACCCGCTCAAAATCTTTATCATCCAGAGTACCGTTAAGCTTATCCGAATACGTTCTGTCCAGCCGTGAGTTTATATTCTCAATTCTTTTTTTAAGAGTGTTTATTTCTTTTACAAAGAACTGTTCCTCACGGGCTTTTTGAAGCGAATTTTCCGCTGCGGCAATAAGCTCTTCCTCTGGCAGGTACTCTTGTATCGCTTCATGGACCTTCGCCGTAACAGCCTCCGTAACCGTTTTTTCCTTTATAGAGTGACAGGTGCAGGCACCGGACCTGCTAAAACGCTGATAAGTGCGACACACAAAATACAGGCAATCCTCGCCTCTCGCGTTCTTTCGGTTTATTACTGCCAAAGGATATCCGCATTCATGGCAAAATATAAGTCCTTTAAGCAGAAAATCGTAAGTTCTCAAGCGGGTCTGCTTTCGGCTGTTAATCATGCTCTGTACTTTTTGAAAATCTGCTTTGTCGATGATCGGTTCATGCGTATTCTCAACCACCACCCAGTTTTCTCTGGCCTGCCTGATGCTTTTCCGGGATTTATAATTGAGCTTGACGCTTTTCCCCTGAACCATGTTGCCAATATAGGTCTCGTTTCTAAGCATATCGGAGATTCTTTCGGCGCTCCACATCCCGGAATAAGGTCCCGCATGTCCCGTGTACAGCTCTGCATATGCTGCTGGCGTGGGGATTTTTTCCTCATTGAGCCGGCAAGCAATTTGGCGGCAGGATATACCGTCTAACGCCATACCGAAAACACGCCGGACGATTGCTGCGGCCTTCTCGTCGATAACGATTCGGTTCTTTTCACTCAGCGAGATCATATATCCGAATATCGCTTTTCCACCTATAAACAAGCCCTTGCGCTGCTTATCCCGCTTGACGCTCCTGATCTTTTTGGAAATATCCTTGGCGTACATGTCGTTCATAATCGCGCGAAAAGGGGTAATATCGTTTGCCGTACTCTCCACACCTGTATCGATACCGTCAAGCAGCGAAATATAACGGACGCCTTTTTCGGGAAAATACCGTTCCATATAATGTCCGGTCAGTATGTAATCGCGTCCCAGCCGGGATAAGTCTTTAGTGACAACCATGTTGATTTTTTTCTTCTCTATGTCTTCAAGCAATCTTTTAAAATCGGGCCTGTCAAAACTGGTGCCCGACCAGCCGTCGTCTATGTAGGTATCGTACACATGCAGAGAGTGTTCATCCGCGAACCGTCTCAGCAGAGATCTCTGGTTGGTAACGCTCTCCGACGGTCCCTCGTTTTCGTCCTCCTTTGATATTCTTATGTAGAATCCCACATGATAGTCTTTCGGGTTACCGATTTCAAAGTTCATTTACGCCTCCGAAGACAAGCAGTCTCTCATTGTGGATAACATTAATCATGGGTCTTCAGAGAAGCGGAACTGCTGCTTTGCCCAGTGAGTACTTTCTTAAGATAAAGCTCAAAGGAATGAAGTATTATCTGAGCAGGACCCTCTCCTTCGTCCGTATAAGTACATATCACTGTTACCTCCGGATTACGCATATATTGACCCTCCTTTATTTGTTTATTAAAGGATATGCGGGTCAAAACAGAATTTGACTGTCTGAAAAAAAAGCCGAGCCGCTGACGGCTCGGCATTATCATTAACTGACTCTGAGGATGTCTTTTCGCAATTTTCTGCGCCCCGAGGAAAAGACTTGAGAAATCCGCAGTTTATTTAAAACTGCGACACTGCTTATTTCTATTTATTACACCATTTTAATAAAAATAAAGTGCAAATTTCCATAAAATATTATTATAGCCAGTTTTTTGCTTGCTATTTTCTGTTCTTTGAAGTCCCTACCGGACCTTTTTCTATAGAAAACGATCTAAAGGCCGTCAAATTTGTAGTCATTTTTTAAGGAGGTTTATCAAGATGCCGCGTAGAGGTGAAAATATTTATAAAAGAAAGGACGGGCGCTGGGAGGGCCGTATAAAAGAATC
>JAYFQM010000150.1:0-2033 GCA_034927185.1 Oscillospiraceae bacterium
AGGATTCTTTTTCGCGCTCATTATGTCGTTGCGTGTTGCCGATTTTTCCACTTGACAGGTTGACATTTCTTGCGCTGATTCGGTCAACACCATCATTTCTCGCCATTGGCATCGCGCCTCCTTTTTCAAGTTTGTATATAGGCTGAAAGCCACCGGAGAACGCACTTTTTTAAAGTGTAATAACCCACTATGACACTTTCATCCCTGCGGGCTGCAAAGTGCCGTGGGCTGCCTATGGGCAGGGGGTAAGCTTGCGGCTTCTTTGGAAGCCTCTGCCGTGGTTTGCAAGTGGGCTCCACTTTGCAAATCGCGGCACGGGCCGCATACTGTTTCCCGAACATTCTGCTGCCCGATACGGAGAAAAGCCGTGACATTTTCTCCGTTTGTCCACGGTGCAATCTGCTGATTGCGCCGTGGAGACGAAGATGCGTACGGGTTCCCGTGACGGTCGTGTCGATGGTGACGGTGTTTTTAACACCACCGCCACTCCCAGAATCATCGTCACGACCGTCACCATCGTCACGCCTCAAGAGAAATATAAGTGAGCTTGATAAATCTTCCAGAGTGGGTTCGACTACTCTCATAGCGGATACCATGCTCCTGCATGAGGCGACCAGCGTTTACGTTCAACCGTAGGGTAAGTACATTGGGCTTCATATCCAGGTCGAGTGCAGCTACGAGTTCCGTAGGACTGCCATACCATTCCGGATTTTCTGTGGTTACCAGCCGGGAAATAAAATCTAGGATCATATCCGGCGGCTCTTTCCACAGATCCGTTTCTACATGGTCGAGCGTCCAGATAAGGCGTTCTTTGTCCCGTTGAAGGTAAAGCCTCTGATCCGGCTGATCGCGGCCCACAATATCCAGTGTTGCACTGAGGTCTGTGCGATTTTCCTTTTGCAGCAGGAACGCGCCGTCCGCGCAGCCGAGAAGTCCGGTCGTGCCGGAGATCATTTCAAACTTGTCCCCGGCAGGCTGCTTCCTGGTGTGATGCACAATCAGCAGACATATACCATGCCTGTCCGCAAATATCTTCATTTGGCCAATACTGTCATAATCATTGGCGTAGCTATAGGCCTCGCCGCTGATCTCGCGGATTTTCTGCAAAGTGTCGATAACAATAAGCTTTGTGTCCGTGTGCTCCCGAATAAACTTTTCAAGCTGCTCATCCAGGCCATTGCCGAGTTGTTTGGCATAGACGGCAAAGTAAAGATTATCAGTTCCATCCACGCCGAACATACGGAACATACGCTCCTGTAAACGCTGGTAATCATCCTCAAGGGCAAGGTACAGCACTGTACCCTTGTGAACCTCGTAATTCCAGATCGCTTGTCCCGTACTGATGTGATAAGCGAGCTGTGCCACAAGAAATGACTTTCCGACCTTTGGTGCTCCCGCCAGAATATAGGCTCCGGAGTAGAGCAGGCCGCCGATGATAGGCGGTCTGCTCTGATATACATTTTCATAAAGCTCATTCATGGACACCGTATGGAGATAGGCCGGATCGTTCATTCGCTGCATCATCCGCAGCATCTCTTCGTAATTTTTCTCTGGGGGATTGTTTTCAGAAATTTCTTCTGCTATACTTTTCTCAGAGCTTTTAGAAAGCGGCTGTTCCCCGTCTGTTGGCGCAGGCGGAACCGGGACAGCCGGTTTTTCTTTTGTATATTCAGGCAATGGCACCACCCCCGGTGTGCTGGTCGATCCACTGAATGAGTTTGTCTTTTGGTACGAGCTTGCGTTTTCCGATTTTCAGCGTAGGGAAATTTGCCGTGTTGAGAAGCTGATAAGCCCGTGCACGGGATACTCCGAGGGTTGAAGCTAATTGGTCCGCGTTTAGGATGTTTGGCAGGTCATTGTACATGTCTGTGTTTTTCATTTTTTCCTCCTAAATAAGTATTGACACAATAGACTTAGTGTGATATCATGCCACTGTAATACGATTATAATTAATGCAATCATATTTGTCAATAGGTTTATTGATATTATTTCTATTAATAATTCTATCGGAGGGGTAAAAATGAACTCTCGGT
>JAYFQM010000012.1:0-8483 GCA_034927185.1 Oscillospiraceae bacterium
TTTCTTTTGCTCCCAACACGCAAAAACACCGTCTTAGATGTTGCCACAAAGTGCAAGTATCTAAAACGGTGTTCTTCTTTTATCAGTTAGTATCAATCAGCCTGTCATACGGGTTTATGGGCACAAGCTTTACTCCCACTCAATGGTCGCGGGGGGCTTGCTTGTAATGTCATACACAATGCGGTTAATACCTTTGACCTCATTGATAATTATACGGACACTGCGTGTCCTCAATCTGACAAAGCAAGTTTGTCAGATACGGCTGGATACTTAAATAAAAGAATTGTTTTAGATTTATGTTGGGTTTCCGTGCAAGATATTATAGCTTGCAACATCCAATGCAGTCAATAGCTTAACCTTACTTTAAAAACCAGTGGAGTGATATTCTTTTTTAAAAGGTGAACCACTAGTTTTAACAGTCTAAATGAAACAGCTACATATTTTGTTGGTCGAATACAGCACCTACATCTATAAAATCCATTACAATAGATTCCAAATCCTCTTTCTTAGAATTCACTTCAGGAACAAAATATCGTGGAATATCATCATTATAAAATTCAGCAATAAGCTCTAAAAAATCATTTTTCTGTTTAGAAAGCTCACAAAATAAATTATTCAAATCTCCAACGTGCGGCACTACCCTTCCGCTACTACTTTTTCGTTTGCCCCAAATATGTATCCCCAAAATTAAATGTTTATATGGCTGCAGACAACTATGCTTTTGCATAAATGCATTAAATCGCTCTACATTAAAACAAGCTGATGTTATACATCCTTCTGCTGTTAATAATTGAGGATAGTCAATAACTAGTTTTAGCTTTAATTGATTAGAAGATATATTCTTTAGTAGCTCAATTATACTGCTCATTTCTGAAATGAGAAAGCTGCCTCCACTATATACACTTCCGCATCTATTTTCAATCGCAATCTCAGTATTTGGGAGTGCTTTACTGATTAAGTCCTCAAAGACTGTGTATCGCTCTAAAAAATCATTTATGGTATGGCAATAATCATTAAATGGTGGATGTACCTCAATGACCTTTGGGGCAATTTTATCAACGGTTAGGGCTTGAATAAAACAGGCAAATTCCTTTGCCCAATCACAGCTTTTCCAAAGCTGTGGAATACCACTCTTTTCTGACGAACCAATTACTGGAAATCCCTTTGCAAGTTGAGATATACCTTGCTTACCATTATACGAATATTCGGTATGTAACGAATATTCCCCATTAATTTCTATTGAAGATTTTCCAAAATGCCCTGCAATTTCTTTGATATTACATCGTATATTGAGAGGGTACTGCTTATTTAAATAATTTACCGGTATAAATCTTGTCATGCCAACACCTCCACAATTATATCTTTCAAAAAATTTAGTAGCATTCTTGATTATAATTTACAAATTAAGGAGACAAATATGTAGCCAAGCTAAATATCATCGAGATTATGAGCTGATTCTGCTTCGTTATTATCCAATAACAGATTTGCGGCACTTGGTATATTCAAGGCAGATTGATATATTTGCACCTTATGTAAAAATGATGGTTTTCCACCTTCAAGGTAATTAATAATATCTCGCTTAACATTTTGCTCACCCACAAAGCCTGCCGACTTAACCCATCCCTTTTCATTATTAGATTCCATAACGATTACTTGGTCTGACTTCGCATTTGTGACAATAGTGGCGTTATGTGTGGCAATAATTATTTGACGTTTGTCTTTTGTTTCCCTTAATTTGGAGACTAGATTCTTGTAAATATATTGGTTATCTAAATTGTCTTCAGGCTGGTCAATAATTAATGGTCTAAAATCATGAGAAAATTCGCTGTATCCAAGAATGAAGGTTAGCATTGCAACCACTTTTTGTCCTAAAGAGATTGTTTTAACATCTTTATAAATCATCTTAGAATCTCCACCTTCTCTGCTGTTAATATTAAACATAAGGGTGAATCTATCAGTTTTATTCATACTTTCCTTGAGATGTTGGATAATTAATTTCAAATTCTTCTCTTTAACAATTTTTGAAAACATATCGCAAACAAGCATTTGTGCGGTTTCTTCTGACAGCTCATTTATGCCCGCAGCAACCATATTAGCTGTCATCGGAGTGCAAAAATTTGTTAACCGCTGTATCTTTTGTGACGCAATAAAATCACCCGATAATAACAAATTTAAAAATCTTAGAGTGCCAAGACTTTCACATAATTTTAGTAGGTAATCAATAACATCCTGATGAGTGACATTGTATCTCTGATACCATTGGGTTTCAGAGTAATTGCTATCGAAAAGCCATGTTTCTATGGGCACTTCTAATGGCATTTTTATTTGAGAGTATTGAATCTCAAGAACTCCTTTTTGTTGAGCATTGAATTGATTAATGATTTCAGTTACCTCTTTACTCCTTTTATCTAAAGACTCTTGTATCTGTTTAAGTAGCCTGCTTATTTCAGGGCGTGGCACAATTCGTATATTGGGTTTTGAAAATATACGGTTTCTAAAAAGAGTATGGTATATAAAGGCGCTTATTTTTTCCCCACTAGCGGTATTCACTAATTCATTTACAGAATACGAAGTGTCAAAAAAATCATTTAAACGCAAACGTTTCTCTTTTACTGGCTTAAGATACATAGAGCTATTATCATGTACCACCTCTGAGACTTCAATAAATTTACTTAACGTCACATCAGCAATTGTATCAGCATTAAACGAGTATGAAAACGTATACCTTCCAGCGGGATTTTGACCAAAGCAACTTAATATATTATCATCTTCGTGGGCTTTTACCGGCGTCCTAAAACAAATTAGAAATTCTTTACCTTTGTAAATGTACAATATCCATACATTTCCTTGGGAACAAATAAATTCTAGCTCACTCAGTGTTTGGCATCGCTGTAAAAAAGCAAACTCCAACACTTTTAAAATACTACTTTTACCTGTGCCGCGCCCACCAATAATACAATTTAGTGAACTTGAAAAATTTATTTGAAAACCTTCTCCATCAACACAAGAACTCAGAAAAGCTCCTTTACGGTCAGCAATATATACTCCTTTAATATATTGTTGCCTATCGGCAAGTGGTTCAGAGAAGGCAACCGATACACTATAATCTCTCAAAGCTTCTCGAATCATTGCAAAATTGCACGTGCGTCCTTTAATCCAAATGTGCTTCTGACCAATTTCCTCCAAAAAATGCGAATCGTTATCAATAACAAAAACACTGTCCTCAATCTTATATCCAATTAACTTTAAGCGCACATAGTCTATTGTGCTTAAATTGGATAGCCCAATAATATGACAACGCTTATCGGATAGCAATTTTTTCTTATATGCACCACTTAAATGCTCTTCCTTAAAAATATCTGTTGTATCAAGATGAGCAATATATCCTATTGCGCCTACACTATCAAAAAACTCCAAAACTTCTAAACTAGTCTTATAAGAACCATCGTGTTCATTGACCAAGTTTTCTTTTAGCCAATGCGATACTTTGGAAGCCATACCTGACTTGCCATCTAAAATACCAAGCACATGCATCTTATCTGCACAAGATATTTCAATTCCCGATATTACTTGGGGGTAAATTTTGAATTTTTTCCACACCTTACATAATTCGCTAATAGCTACTGTAAGTTTTTCAGCTCCGCCTAAAACATTGTGGTCTGCAACAACAACAATACTGATTTCATGCTCAACTATTGTTTTAGCCAATAAAAGATATGATAGAAGTTCTTTCTTAGTTTTAAAAATCTCTAATGTACCAGTAAGATTAATTTCTTCCAAACCCATCGTTGGTAATATCGCCTTCCTGGTCTGGCATAATAATAAAATTTCTTGCTCAGTTGCTTGTTTATATCTTGTGTCATCCCACTCCTCCAGTAGCCTATAGTCATGAGATATGGGGGTATGAACATGAAAACAAGTTTTATGAAAGATACCAAACTTATTTTTAGCTGTAACTATCTTATTGTATGCAATTTGTTCCTCTGGCAACGCTTTCCTATTCATATCATCCTCCGCACATTTTTAAATGCTTTATACAATTTTGTCTATATACCCCTGTAATATCTATCATCTATTTGATGCTATGTGTCTATTGTTCATCTGTTGATACTTGCTTGCATCTAGAAAATAATCACTATCAAATATAAGTTTCACTCCAAATTTCCAATTTTTACTATTTTAATATTGTAACATTATATTTCTAAATTACAACAAAGATAGTTCATGGAAGCCAAGGAATTTGCCTTAGCTTGTCTCTTATTCCTAAAGGTATACCTTTACGAATATAGATTTTGCTAGTTAAAAATTAACCATTATCTGTTCGTAAATATTCTAAAATATTAAAAGAACATATTCGTAAATATATTGACTTTTACGAATGTTTTTGGTATATTTAGAACATACAGAAAAGGGGGTATTTACATCATGAACAAAACTTTCGGTTATGCTCGTGTAAGCACTACAGAACAACATCTTGATAGGCAGATAGACGCACTTATCAAAGCGGGAATAGATGAAAGAAATATTGTCACTGATAAAGCAAGCGGTAAAGATATGAACAGAGAGGGTTATCAATCCCTTAAAAATCAACAGTTGCGTGACGGTGATACCCTCATTATTAAATCATTAGATAGATTAAGCAGAAACAAGGCACACATTAGGGATGAACTAGAGTACTTTAAAGCCCATCATATACGACTTATGGTGTTAGACCTACCCACCACGATGATAGCCTTTCCAGAGGGGCAGGAGTGGGTATTTGAAATGATTAATAACATTCTAATAGAAGTACTATCCAGCATAGCAGAGCAGGAACGCAACACCATACGCCAAAGGCAAGCCGAGGGGCTTGTTCTAGCAAAAGAAAAGGGTAAGCACCTAGGTAGACCAAAGGCAACTCTCCCTATGCTATGGGACTCTTATTATCCGCTTTGGAAACGAGGTATTATCACTGCCAAAGATGCTATGGAAGGATTAAAACTAAAACGTACTACATTTTATAAACTTGTACAACAATACGAACAATCAAAGGAAGCCTAAGGGCTTCCTTTTTCTTTTAGGGGGGATACCCCCTTATTTTCAATATTCTAACAAAAAAGGAATCTTATATCTTCAATAGTCGGTACTTTCTACAATAGCAGCCCTTTTGGTTCTGCTTAGCATATCTATCTTCTATCCAGTGCGTGCCATTGCTTACTATTGGGTCATTTGTCCCTTAGATACCCATAAAAGTATATAAGGGACAAAAACAACTACACTTGGCAAGCAGGCAATAGGCACGCACACTAAAGAAGATAACAAAACAACACATTTTGTAAATTGAATTTTCAATTTATCTATCTTCATTTTTTGTAGAAATGTTTAACCTCATATAGAACAAGAGGGAATAACTGTGCAACACCGCATAAACACTAGGTTTTTAGTTTCTTTAATTCTCGATATTCCTATATCGCCCATACTCAATGGGTAAATTTCCACCAAAGAAAAGCAAAGGATTGATTTCAACTAATATACCATTCACTAAAGGCTCATCTCTACAAATCACAACTGGCACATTGCCTATTCTAATTTCTCGCAAAGAATCAACTAATTTATTTGCATCATGTGCCGTTAAACCACACTTTTCTGACCAAAAGGCAAATGAAACTGCTCTTATTTTAGGTAGGTACGGCTCTTGCGGATTATAACATAGAACATTGTATTTATAATTTACATAAGGTATCATCCTTAGAATATGACCTAATTTGCAATGTGAGCGTACCCCCAGCTGCTCATAAATTGTTTGTATTCCACCAGTATAAAGGCGTATTAACCCTTGGTTTTCTCTAACAGCTTGTCCTCGCATAATGTTAGGACAAGTAATTATAATTTCATTGTCCTTTACTACTTTTAATAACTTTTTTGCCTTAACTTCTTTTATAAATTTATCAAAAGTTTTATCAGACAAATGTAGTTTTTCCTGCAGGACACCTAGCGACATTGGTTTTTTATGATACTCCTGCAACACCAAGTGATAATCAGCAAATGACGCTGCCACCATAAATCTGGCAAGGGTAGCATCGTTTATATCTTCAAAAAACGGCTTGTCAAAATTATAATTAATCCAAATAAAATTTCCTGCTGCGCGCCGCCACATATCCTTGTATATCAGTTGTTGGTTCGCCATTTTTATTTGGTCTTTTCTCGCTTTATAAACTGCCATTTGTTCCTTGCTATAATATATTCCTTCTTCATATAAATGACATATTGCTTCGCCAGTTGTGGGGTCTAAGATAAAATCATCGGGGGTTAATAGTACTTTCAAAAGCATACTCCTTAAAAATTCTGTCATTTTCTTTGATGTCATATATCCAGCCCATTATGCTGTTACTTTTAATTTATATACTTTGCTCAATCTTTCATATTCTCCAATAAATTCAGGTGCTTTTTCTTGGCAATTGATTACAGCTAAAACCAACTGATGGTTTTCCAATTCTTTTAAAGCAACTAATTTAGCATTTGTAACACAAGGTACATTGCGATGTCTTGATTCTACTTGGTTTTCCATATCTATTTCATAATATGGAATTTTTTCTTTTTCGATTAGATTCTTTAGTTTTATCCAATTTACCACAATAAAAGTGTAGTTTTGCGGTATAAAAAAAGCAATAAATTCACATGGACATCTATCAAACCATCCTTCTACAACAACCTTATCATCACATACTACCTTATATTCAATTAAAATATTGTTGGTATCCAAAATTCTATTGTCCAGTTTAACATCTAAACAGAATTGTTTACCATCTTTAAAAATTCTCACATCCCCATAATCATGTTGTGCCTTCATATCACTTCCACTCATGATATAATCAATCTTTTTTGTTTGTAGAACCCTGCAAAATAATACCTCTGCGAAAAGTCCCTTTTGATAATCATCCTTTGGGTCATGTGCTATTATCATATCTTCCACATTGTTGTATTTTATCATTAGATTAAACTCCTTTATTTATAAAAATTTTAAATAATACGATTTCAAAAATAATTTAAAATCGTTGTTCAAACATAGAAAATTTATCAAAATAAATTTATTGCTTCCACTCCTTTTATGCGTCAAATAATCTGTTCATTCTACAATCTTTCAATGTCAGAAAAATGATTGTAAAATTTAAGAGCTGCTACGTAAAGTTTTTATTGACATTAATAACGGATTATGATATTATTAATCTATATATAATAATTTATTTAGTTTGCATATTATAACATATTATTTTAAAATACGCACGGTTCTATTGTTTTATTTTCATTTTGTTAACATTTAATTAATATTAAAATTGATTATGATAAATATCACGTACATATAATTATGTAAAAAGCGGGAACTAATTTAGTTCCCGCTTTACCTTTTATAACAACCTTTTTCTATTGTTCGTAGCTGGCGCTATCTGGTCAATAACCTCAACAATATCCTCCACCCTGCTATTATAATACCTGTTTAGCTGCGCCATTGTTTGATGCCCTGTTATCCTCTGTAGAATTAAAGGTGAAACCCCTTGATTGACAGCATTGGTAATAAAGGTATGGCGAAATAAATGTAGGCTGGTCTTATACACTCCCTTGCTATTACAGTAGCCCTTTACAGCCGTTTGCAGGCTTGTCATAGCCATCATTTCATTGTAGATAGTAGGGAATAGGTATTCCTGCCCCTCCCCTCCTCTGACCGCCATATAGCCCATAAGAACATGATACAGAGCCTTGCTAATGGGTACTTGGCGTGGACTTTTGTTCTTTGTTTCATTGAGCGTGATAACCCTATTGATAAAGTCTACATTTTCATTCTTTAGATTTCTTAGTTCTCTTGCCCGCACTCCTGTAGATGCCAACACCCATACAATGGCATAGACTCTTAAAGATAGAAAATCTTCCGAAACAGGCTTTTCCAAAAGCGCCTTTAGCTCCTCTTGGCTATAGATTTCCTTGAGTGTGGTTTGCCCATGAACAAAAGGAATATCTATATTTCTTAGAATATATCCTTTTCTAATGGCATATTTAAGCATGGGTGATAAATCCTGTAGATAACTGTTGATGGTTGTTGATTTGGTGATACCTCTATCCATTAAGTGCACAATATATTCTTTTACTGTTTGCTCAGTAGTTTCCCTCACCGCTGTTTCATCGTGTAAGAAATTCGTGAAATATTTGTACTGGTTCGTGTACGATGTTATGGTTTGAGCAGATAAACCACGCACTTTGCAGTCCATAATAAACTCCTGGTGCAAATCCCGCAAAGTTAGCTGTTTCTGCGGTTTTAGCCCTCCCACCCTGCCGTGTTGCTTGCTGCCTTTCTTCATGTCTAATACGCTCCTTTCTTTTGCTCCCAACACGCAAAAACACCGTCTTAGATGTTGCCACAAAGTGCAAGTATCTAAAACGGTGTTCTTCTTTTATCAGTTAGTATCAATCAGCCTGTCATACGGGTTTATGGGCACAAGCTTTACTCCCAC
>JAYFQM010000106.1:0-1863 GCA_034927185.1 Oscillospiraceae bacterium
TGCTGCTTATATTGCTTTTCAAGATCGGTCACAATCAGCTGTTCGGCTTCCGATACGTTTTTGCCAAGTCCGCGGTATACAAACATTTTTTGCTCTACAAAATTCTGAAAATCAAAGGGTAGGAGGGGATTGCTGTAGGCTGGGGAGAAGGAGAGGGGACGGTCGCAGGAAATTTCCAGCCCTCCGCTCAGGCCGGTAGTTGTGAAATATGCGTCGGCATGTTCGTCGGGGGTATAGTGAATACTGAGATTCCGCGAGAGATTATAAATATCGATGTTCAGGGGCGCGCCCGCGCTTTCCTCCTGTCTGCCGTAAGACCAGTTGCTTTGTGCGCAGGCCACACGGATTTCGTTGCGCAGATCGCCGATATTGTTTTTCCCGCGGAAGGAAACCAGAAGCTTGAGCGCCTGATAGGACACGCGAATCGGCCGGCTGAGCCTTTGTGATTCTTCGTACAGAAAATGGGCGATAATATCCAGCCTCTCGTTTATCGGACGCTCACTCAGTTCGGGAATCTGGATAATAAAAGGAATTCTTCGTTTAAAGGTATTAAGGAGAAAATTTGAGGGGTTCTCAGTAGTCGCGCCTATAATCATGATTTTGGCGGAACGTCTGTCGGTATCGCCGAGACGCCGGTAATAGCCATCGTCAATAAGGGTAAAGAGCATCTCCTGTCCCGTGGGCGGCAGACGGTGCATCTCGTCCAAAAACAAAATGCCGCCGTCGGCCAGCTCGATCAGCCCGGGCTTATCCTTTTCTGCACCTGTAAAGGCACCGCGTATATAGCCGAAAAGCTGAGCCAGAAGCAACTGAGGATTGTCCGAGTACTCGGCGCAGTTGAAGGCGGTAAACGGTACCTTAGCACCACGGATATCGGACATGTAGCGGCCCATTTCCGAAGCCAGCAGCGATTTTCCGACGCCCGTTTTACCGATTATAAGTGTATGTATCCCGTTCGGAGGGTAGGATATGGCCGCACTTGCCACCTGTGTCTGGTATTTCAGGCTGCCGTTATAGCCAATCATTCTTGCAAAAGGAGGCATCTCCTGAACCGGGACCTCATCAGCCTTTGCTTTGACCGCTTCCGTCTGCTCTGCCGGGCAATACAGGATGGGCCGGCTGCCGGACGCCACAAGGCGTTTTTGAGAAACCAGCGTATTCAGCGCCTCTGCCGCCGTACCCTGCCAGATTCCGAAGCGCTCGGCCACCGCGCTGATCTGTACGCCGGGCCTGCGCCCGCCGCTTTTGGCGGCAAGACAGCGGTCCTTTACAAAATCATAGATTTGATCCAACTCTACCATAGACAAGCCTCCTCAAGCATGTTTCTATAACTCAGACATACCGTATCCGTTCCAACTGCCCACCAAGACCGAGCTGCGCGCGGTATTTGGCCACCGTTCTGCGGGAAATCCGGATGCCCTTACCCTCCAAAAGCTCCGCCACGGCAAGGTCGCTTAGCGGCGCAGCCTTGTCCTCCTGCGCAATAAGTGTACTGATTACGCTGCGGGCCTGTGCCGCTGAGCAGCCGTCCTCGCCAAGACCGACGGAAAAAAAGTCACTCAGAGGAAAGCAGCCCCAGGGTGTGCCGATATACTTGTCCCGCACGCAGCGGCAAACAGTGGATGGGTGCATTCCCAGATCCTCCGCCGCTTTTTTCTGTGTCAGCGGCTGCAGCGCCGCGGTCCCATCGGTAAAGAATGCCCGCTGCTCCACAGCAAGATAAGAAACAAGCAGTTCCAGCGCGCTGTGGCGCATGTCAAGGCTGCCGATCAGATTCACCGCCTCCAGCCGCTTTTGCTTAAGAAACGCGGCTGCCTCCTCATCGGTTACATCGCTCATGTAATCCTGGTCGAAAGCGAGCAG
>JAYFQM010000078.1:0-8908 GCA_034927185.1 Oscillospiraceae bacterium
CGGGAACGAGCGCGCCGCCGCCGATCGCCTGAAACACACGGGCTCCAACGAGCCATTCTATGCTTGAAGACAGCGCTACCAGTATCGAGCCGGCAATAAAGATCATAAGTGCAAATATGTAAACCTTGCTGTGCCCGAAGACATCTGACACTTTTCCTACCAGCGGCATCGCGAAGGTAAATCCGAGAAGATATCCGATTACGATCCAGGCAGCTTGATCGAGCCTCGTAACCGGCAGCTTGATGGAGGTCATCATATCGGGCAGCGCGCCGTAAATGACCGTCTGGTCCATCGCAGCCACGAAAATGCCGAGGCAGATTACTACCATCACGACCTTGGAGGAAGCCTTCTTCAGCATTCGCTCTCTGATTTGTAGCAGCATAACTCTCACTTTCCGTAATACATATTTGTGACCTGCCGCGGTTTAGGCAGGCAGTTGTATATCGATGTCCTTGTTATAGTCTGAAAACACCAGCGTTCTCGTTATGCCGTCCGCTTCGGTATCTGTGATCTTTCCAGTAAGCTTCACCTGCTGGACGCGGAAGGTCTTTTTATCTATCCATACCTCGGTTGCGATTTTTACACCGGTTGCGCTCGTCCCGGTAAGCGGAGCGAGAGTTTCCGAAAGAACGTCGCCTCCAAGATGGTAGCATTTTGTTTTTCCAACTTTCTCCTGACCGAGATCTGTTACATCCGAAAGCCCCTTGATTATCGACGCTATGCCGGTGCCCGGATCAAATACGCTGAGTACCTTAAAGGAATTCGGCGCGAGTTCCCATGCTCCGCTTATAGGATTCGTCATATATGTCTGGCCTGAAACCGTTACAAGGCTAACTTCGATAGCAACGTCGGAATATGTACCGGTAATAGTCGCTTTCAGCTTATCCGGGCTCACGATATCGCCGACAAGCTTGGTCATAAGGATGCTTTTGCTTATCGGTGTTCCTGCGGCATCGTGATCCATCGTAAAATGAAACGATTTTGCCGCCTGCATACTGTCGTATGCTTTTGCCAGAATGTCCGCCTGTGTAAGATTTTCGTCATCAGTTGATCCGCATCCGGTAATCGCGGAACACAAAAGCATGACTAACGCAGTAAAAAGCCAAATCGATTTCTTCATTTTCCTGCTCCATTTCATTTTCTGGTATACGCTGGACATGGATAAACCATATGGTAACAAGTGGTTAACTACACATGCACAGGATACAGTCCGTGTTAAGCATATGTCAATATTTTTTTAAAAAAAGCCTTTTCTCCGGGCAAAAAGTTAAGAAAAAAGCAGGTAAAATTTCCAGCACAGCAAGAACACTTGGAAAATCCTGCTTGTGTTTTGACGATTGCAGTTATAACATGAAAGTAATATTAAGTACAAAATCCAAGTGACCTGGTTAATACCTAAAGCTGAGATTATTATAAAAATATTGAGGTGATATTGTGAACAAGAGAATAATTGGTCTTGTGTCTGCGGTTACATTACTTGCGACTATTGTTTTGTCGGCTTGCTCAGACGGTTCTGCCCATGGCGCAATGTTCTCCTCCCCATCTCCGAACTCAGGGCAGATTTACCTGTATGGGGAACAGCATGGCGTTGAAAAAATATTGGATAAAGAATTTGAACTTTGGTCCAGATACTATAATGAGGAAAATATGCGTCATCTATTTGTTGAACTTCCATACTATACGGCAGAGTATCTTAATATTTGGATGCAGTCGGACAGTGACGATATACTTAACAAAACGTATGATGATTGGGACGGTTCCGTGGCACATAGCTCCTGTATTAAAGAGTTTTATAAAACAATAAAAAGTAACTGTCCCGAAACGATTTTTCATGGCACTGATATAGGACACCAATACGAAACTACGGGGAAACGGTTTTTGGATTATCTAGAGGACAACAACATGAAGGACTCTGAGCAATATCTGCTGACACAGGAGAATATCGAACAAGGAAAGCATTTCTATGTGAACTCCGACTTTGTTTATCGGGAGAATAAAATGACGGAGAATTTTATCCGTGAGTTCAATAAGCTGGGCGGAGACAGCGTCATGGGAATTTACGGAGGCGCGCATACGGGGCTAGACGCTATGGACAGCACAAACGCTGTTCCCTGCATGGCAAATCAATTAAAAACAACTTATGGGGACGTCATCTATTCGGAGGATTTGACCTGTTATGCGAAAGCTGATGCTGCTCCTTCCAGACTTGATAAAATTAATGTAGATGGGAAAAAATACGATGCCTTCTATTTTGGAAAAGAAGATATGTCATGGAGCAGGGATTACATCTGTAGAGATTTTTGGCGTTTGGAAAACTCCTACGACGATTTTATAGATAAGCCGAAAACAGGCGATGTATTGCCCTATAGCAACTATCCGATGCTTGTAGAAGAAGGGCAGGTTTTTGTAATAGACTATACGAAAGCAGACGGTGCTGTTGAAAGAAAATACTATCGCTCCGATGGCAGCGTGTGGGAGGGGATGCCTTCAACGGTTGAGTTCTCAATGGGATAGCAAGCTTAAATCTGAAGGAAGTCATATTTAAACACTGAAAGTAAAAAGAAGCTCTGCTTGCGCAGAGCTTCTTTTAATATCATCAGTATCTCATTGGCATAAGGTTTACATAATCCTGTAGAGTCGCCCCATTAAGGAAAGCGTCGATGATTTCCCTTGCGAGGGGACTTAGCTCGTCGAAATCATATTCTCTAATTTCATTTCTGAAGAACGAAACCAGCATTTCCGCTCCCTGATCATAAACCTCAACGCCCACATCCTTCTGGAGCTCAGGCTGCAAGAACTCTCTACGGATATACTGTCCGTCGATTTTCAGAGAATCAAGCGTATAGCCCAAGAGCGAACATCTGGATTCAAGAAGGTGCTCCTGCTTAATTTTTGCGCTGCCGCGGCGGGCAATATATTCGCGCGCTATCCACTGGGGCATAAAGCCGACCTCATATGCGCCGATATGCTGGTTCGGCAGCAGTAGATACCTCGTATTGGTGGAGCGGGCAATCTGCTCAAGCAGCAAATTCGCCTGCTTTGCTTTTTTGCCCGTTGCAAACGGCCAGTAGGTGCCGATTCCCTCGCTTATCAGGCCCTTGGAGTCTGTTATGCTCGGGTTATTATACCCTCTCGGCGCGGCAAGCCGCCACAGCCACGCAAGCGCGGGGGGCAATATCTGAAAGATGCCGATAATGCCGTATGACGGATTCGCCTTCGTACACGGCGGCGTTCTGACGCCGAAGGTGCGCACATCGACCTCAATCGGGTCATTAATTATGCTCGGAACCATATGTCTTGGCAGGACAACTCTCGGGTTAGAGCAGGGTCTTCCATCCGAATTCAGGGTGTGTTCCCACGGAAGGCAGGTCGCTTTCGCCACGCCTTGAAGATTTAAAAAGACGAGAGGCTCTGACGGCTGTGTGATTATTTTTTCATACTTAGGTTCCGTGCCGTAGCTTTTTATGTTGTCGACTCTCAAGAACCAGCCGCACTCAGCGTCCTTGACTACAAGCTTCTTGCTGTCGTTCTGTATTTTCGGGTGGCAGAGCGCCATATCGTCCGTTACGGGGCAAAGCTCACAGTTTTCGTCGATTTTAATGTAGGATTTTTCGTTCGTCGTTATGTTCCTCGATAGGACTATCCTGCCGTCTATCTGCCTGTGTATGTCTTCGAGCATTTCGCTCTTTCCGCTGCCGGAAGCGCCCTCATGCATGATAACGATCTCGTTATCATATGGCGTTATAACCTTGACGACCGAGGCATGGGCCGTGACCCAGCTCTCGCGCTCACCGATGTTTAGGAGCATTCCGTAGATACCCTTTTTAGCGCTTGGACCTGGATAGAGGTTGTAGGCAAAAATCTCATGTACGTCAGATAGCCTGTTATGAATTACAATCTGCTTTCCGCCGAAATGTGTATGACGGAATGGTGGGGCAAGATAAACTATGCCTTTGGCGTCAAATTCTTCGGTAAGCTCGTCAAGATTCAAAAGCTCCTGCATGTTCGCAAGCGAGTAAGCAAAAAAAGCTGCATTGAGCGGGGAAATCAGTAAGGCGTCATAGCCGCATACGCCATCTCCCGCCCTGAATGGCATCGCTATCAAATCCTGAGCCTTCAGCCATTCAAAAGTCTCGTCTCTGAGAGGTCCAAAGTCCTTATGATAAACGTCGGCGTATCTGGGCTTATCTGTTTCCAGATCATCGGATACCAGCAGACAGTCGGGGTCGCGCTTTCTCATATAATCTTCCGGATAGTTGACTGCAACACCGTTTTTGCATCTTGTCACGGTCGCTTCGCAGACGCTTCCAAGCTTTCCGACCTCGTAGCTGACCTCGAAGGTATCGTTTCCCTCTTTTCCGAAGGAAAGCTCAAACAGCTCGCCTTTCGTCTTTGGCACGGTCAGACCCTTGCAGTTCTCCAACATTTCTTTAACATAGCCCGGGAGATTGAGCTTCTGAATATCCCTTTTCAATTTTTCCTCCAATTCGCCTTTGAAATGGCACAGCATAGTATTGCGGCTGAGTAATACATTGAGAATTACCGAAAGAAGCAATTCGCGTTACAGAACCGACATCGGCTTCATTCTTCGTCAGTAACGTATGTGACGTTTGATTTGTTATGATTATATCAAAACCATTATGCAATAGTCAAGAGCGTAAATTGCAATTTTGTGCCCATTTCACTGTTCTTTTTAACTATAATATGAATAATGGCAAATCATTGTGAATTTGTGCCACTCAATTCCTTCATATTCACCCTGAAGGCACTTTTAACTTTTTATTATAGTGTCCTGCTGCAGGATTTGAATCCATATTTATTGCGCGCCCCCTGCAAAACAAGTCCTATTCCCTTTACGCGCTTCATAGGATTTACCAAACACAATTCTCGGGGGGTCATCTTATGGATTACAGAGTATACAGGGCAAGAAAATGGTTTACCAGGCACAGTAGGGAAACCGCTGCGGTACTTTGCCTCTGCTTCCTTTTCGGGCTGCCGTGGGTTATAAACAGTTCCGCAATTGTCGGAGCAAGCGCTTCGGTACGCCAGCTTCCTATATACTGCGTCGACCGCGACAATAAGTGCGTCAGCTTAACTTTTGATGCGGCATGGGGCAACGAGGACACTCAGCAGCTAATCGATATTCTGGCAAAATATAACGTTAAGGCTACATTCTTTGTCGTTGGCGCATGGGTGGATAAATACCCGGAATCAGTAAAGGCGCTTCACGATGCCGGGCATGAAGTTATGAGTCATTCGAATGACCATGCGCACTTTTCAGCTCTGAGCGAGAAGCAGATTGTAGATAATCTTGCGGCTTGCAACGAGAAAATATCTAAGGTCACTGGCGTCACGCCAACACTTTTCCGCTGTCCTTACGGAGAATACGACGACCATGTCATTAAGGCGGTCAATTCAATTGGAATGACCGCTATTCAATGGAACGTCGATTCTCTTGACTGGAAGGGTATTTCAGCATCAGAAATTAAGCAGCGTGTTCTCGGCAAGGTCGTTCCAGGATCGATAATCCTGTTTCACAATGCCGCGGAAAACACGCCGGAGGCGCTTCCGGCCATTATTGAGGGCCTGATCGCGGAAGGCTACGACATCGTTCCGGTGTCGGAAATACTGCTATCTGGTGAATACAACATTGATCACACCGGAATGCAGTATAAAAAATGACGCCACGAGGCGCCGTACATATAATAAAACACTGGATAGTAAAGCCGCCCGGGTAAATCCCCGGGCGGCCGGCTTTTTCCAGCTTTATTCTATTATTATAGACTTAGCAGTAAAGTTTCTCGAATCCGCATATTCGCCGTAAGCCACTAACGAAGACCCCACAGGTATCGAGCTGTAATAGAAGCTTGAACCTGTTTTCGCGTTAATTATCGACGCGGTTGACCTTACGCTAATATATACCAGCTTATTTTCCGAAGTCAGAATCGTTACGATCGCTGTAGAGGTGTTAACTTCAAGAACTGCTCCGGAAACCTTTGTGGTTGAGTTGACCGAGCTTTCAAGCTTGACCAGTGTAATCACATCTTCGTAGGCCTCGGCCGTCACCGTGTCCCCTACCGCGATTTTAGAAATGCTGATCTCCGTTGTTCCGCTGTATGCCGTAACGTCTTCGTCGAGCGTATATGAGGCAGTTGTTCCGCTTGAGTTCTTGATAACCCATGCAGTACCTCCGGTTGAAGTTGTTATTGATGTGACCACTCCGCTTATGGTGTTCGCGGAACCCTCGATAACAATTTTGGTAACCTTGGCGTCATCGATTGTAAGCGTAACAGTTCCTCCGGCTTTGATACGGTCAATTGTCACAGTAGCGTCCCCGCGCGTGATTGTCGGTAGGGCGGATATTGCGAACTGGAAAGAATACATTATGCCGGTACTGTCCTCAATTTTCAGCGATATGGTCGTGCCGTATTTCACCTCGGACACAGTGCCTGCAAGCGTTTTATCTCCCGAAATAGCATAGACCTCCGACACGGTGTCTCCAACGAGTTTCATGGTTACAAAATCGGACTTTACAATTGAGGTAAATGTGGCCGTAGCTCCAGCGCGCGTAATAATCGCGTTCGACGGAACGTTATAAGTTGTCACAACAGACGTATCGATCTTGAGAACGGTGAGTGTTCCGCTTGAGCTTGACGTTGAAATTGATGAGACGGTTCCCTGCACCCAGTCGACCGACGTTGCGCTTTCAATTGCGAGATTCGTTACCGCCCCGCTCTTGGTCGTAACAGTGGCTTTGCTGTTCGAGTATGTTAAGCTCAAGCTGCCAGCGATACCGTTAACGGTTACTTTACCTGTTGAAGAAAGCGTATATGATCTCGTCAGGCCGTCAAATCCGCATATCTCGAATGTGCTGCCGTTAACGGAACGGATTATGCCTTCTGTTTGAGAAAGGCCCGCATATGCCGCTATGCTGAGAGTTATCCCTTTTGTCTTGATATAATCCAAACTGCGGTAGACCATTGCCGCGACGACGGCTCTCGTAACGGTCGATTTAGGTGAGAAGTTGTTATTATCGTCCCCCTGAACAACACCGATCGTAACTAGCTCGGCAATGGACCCGACACATGCGGAGGATATGCTACCCGCATCCGCAAATGTCAGCGTAACACCGCTCAGAGCATCGGCCTGAAAGGTCAGCTGCACGGCTCTGATGAGGTACACGGACATCTGCTCTCTTGTAATCGCGGTTGTGAGATCAACGCTCTTCAGTTCGCTTTCCGTCAAAATACCGGCGGCAAGGCAAACTTCAATATTTGTATAGGCCCATGACAAGGTCGTTGGCACACTTGCCTTGACAACAGTTCCATAGTCCGCTTCGATAGTATCCTTCTGGAGGTCGTTGAAAGAATACAGCCTCGAAAGCAGGGTCAGAGCTTCACAATATGTAATATTCTTGTCCGGCTTCATGGTTCCGTCCGAATAACCGGTCAAATATCCGCTTGTCGCCAGTGATTCCATATACGTCTTGGCCCAGTGATTCGTCAGGTCCGTATATGTGGCCGCAAAAGCGGGAACAGATAACGATATGACCAGAGTTATTGCCATTATTGAGGTCAGGACTCTTTTCTTCATCAGCATATACCCTCTTCCTTGACTTTTTTATAGTTAATATGTAAACTTCCTTATTTTACGTTTTTCTTATTTTATACCATTTTCCGCAAATAGTAAATGCATATCCCTCAATTCTGCTTAAAATTTTAAGCCCGTCTTTGCGTGGGGAGCAGACACAAACATCCGATAACCATCCCTCTCATTAATACAACTATTGACAGACGTTGAAAAATTACTATAATGAATGAGGACCTTTTGTCCAAAATATAGAATCAGTGAAGGAGGTATGGTGATGGCCAAAAATTCGTTTTCTGTTCGTTTTTTGGTTATATTTCTGCTTCTTTCTTTTTCTATATTCAACATTGCCTGCCTGCCGAGCTATCAGAGCACTGAAATCATCTCCGTTTCCTCTCAGCCGGACAGTGTGGAGACGAGTTTTCCGCTCAGCATGTTTGTCCACAACAATTTAGACTGCCTTGAAGCGGAAAATGTTTCCTATAGAATCGGATCCGATCAAAAATTCCTATCGAGAAAGCTGTCTTCACAAAACTTTTTTTCAGTTTATTCGGCGCTTTCGTCCATCTGTTTAAGTACTTCGTATTTGCGCCTGGGGAATAATGAATTATATGTTCAGCCGTGCTCCGGCAAAATCGCCGATTTTATGCGCTTAAAAGATGGCATGGTTTGACAGCAGAAGTACAAAAAGCATATCGGGCACTACTTTATATTTCGCTGCCTGCTTGCCGCTCGGCAGACAGGCCTATTGGAGGAAGAAAATTGAAAACTAACAAGAATGCGTTTTTCATTGTGTTTTTAATTACTGCCGCCCTGTTGTATCTCGCATTTTTCGGACTGCATATCGGCTCCGTCAACATTAAGGGTGCGGATGAAATGCGTTACGGAATCGATATACGCGGCGGTGTTGAAGCCACATACACGCCCAAGGATCTAGGACGCGCTCCCACTTCAGACGAGCTCAATACGGCAAAGTCCATTATCGAGACGCGCATGGACGCTGAGAACATAACTGACCGCGAGGTTACCATCGACGAAACAAATGGCGGAGTAATCGTTAGATTCCCCTGGAAATCTGATGAAAAGGACTTTAATCCGCAGCAGGCTATATCGGAGCTCGGTGAAACCGCACACCTTACTTTCCGCGACCCTGACGGAAATACGGTTCTCGAGGGTTCCGACGTTACAAAAAGCTATGGCACTTTTGATAACAACAGCGGCACCTATGTCGTCGCACTCGAGCTTTCGCCCAGCGGCACCACAAAATTTGCTGAGGCAACGGGAAGACTGAAGGGCCAGAAAATCTCTATCTACATGGACG
>JAYFQM010000153.1:0-7370 GCA_034927185.1 Oscillospiraceae bacterium
TATCGCAAGTGTAAGACCTGCGACTGACATTATATCAAGTTTTCTTTTCATATTTGAAAAGCCCTCTTTCTAAGGAAGTTGCACTAATCGCTTTTTCTCAGTGAAATTGCGCCGTTTGTTTCTCTTCTGAAGGCGATAACCTTAGCGATAACTTCCCTCATGGACTCTTTTACAATCAGGTAGTTTTTTGTTGTTAGCCTTATAGTGGTATCCGGCGTTTCCTCTATAGTCTCAATAAGATCGTCATTGAGAACAAAAGGTATGTCGTTGAGTTTGGTTAATTCTATCATTTCAGTCTTCCTATCCTCCGTGATTTGGCCCATATTATTCCAATAAAACTATTTTATTTATATTACATATTTGGAAAATATCAACATCCGTTGCCTCTGTATTATTCTGTAAGCACCGATTTTGTCTGCCTTAGCGGATGCATTGTATAATAATAAATCTAAATCATACTGGCCTCTGACGACGGTTTTTACCGTCGTCAGAGGCGTTCAGGTCAACGTTTAAGATTTATGAGCTCCTCCAGCATCGTATCGGAAACTGTAATAATACGCGAGTTTGCCTGAAATCCCCGCTGTGTGGTTATCATGTCGGCGAATTCGGAAGAAAGATCGACATTGGAAAGCTCAAGCGTATTGCTCTGCAGCTCACCTGTTCCGTCAGAACCCGCGTCGCAGAGTATGGCTTTTCCAGAGTTTGATGTTGCCGAATAGTAATTTGATCCCTCAAGCTGAAGACCGGAGGGGTTTGCAAAGTTTGCAAGAGAAATCTTGCCTGCGGCAACCGTTCCGAGATTTGGATGCGTCACTGAGATAACGCCGTCGGACCCGATTGCGATGCTCGTAAGCTGGTCGAGAGTAACCGCGCCGCCCTCCGTACCGCCTGTAAGACTGAAATTATTGGATGAAAGGCCGAGGTCGTTGGAAGGCGTGGACGGTGTGACTGTGAGGGATTTGCCTGTTCCAAGCAAATCGACCGTACCTTCCGATCCATCTATTGCGTCGCTGTCGTCACCATCGGCCGCATCGAACAAGGCGTCATAGGTGGGATTCGAAACCTCGATATAATCGCTTGCTCCTGTCGCCTCATTCGTAAGCAAAAACGATTTTGCCGATTCTCCCTCCTTGAGGTCGCCAGAGTAGGTGTATGTCGTTGCTCCGTCATGGATGGTCATTGTTACTGTAAAATAAGGCGGAGTCCCGGAATGATAAACCGCAGTTAAGTCTGAATCATCTCCATCTACCGTACCGGTTCCGACAAAATCGCTGCTTGTACCGTTCACGGTTATCAATCCGCCGAAAATATCGTCCCCGGTAATCGTACCGTCCGTCACGCCGTAGTCTGTTCCGCAGATTTCCGCACCGGTAAGCCCCCCCGCGGGGAATTTCGCCGCCGCATTGGGTGCCGCGATCGTAAATGTTCCCGCTGCATGCGTCTTTCCTCCGTTGGCCTCGGTTATGGCAGCATTGATGGCCGTGTTCAGAGCGGCAATATCGGTAAACTTTTCAGTGCTGCTGAGCTTGACCGTTATTGCGCCCGTCGTTGATATGGTGGCCTTCGCCTTTTGCCCGGCGGGGAGATCGTCGCTCGAACCGATTGAAATCGATACGTTTCCGCTTTTGGTCGAGTTGGATGCGGATATCGTATATTCGATGTCGTTTATAGTGACTGTCGCCTTGGCGGCTGCTGCCGGGACAGAACCCAGATTATCCAGCTTGATTTTTTCCGAAGCGGGCGCTCCGGTTGCCGACGACGCACCAAGGACGAAGTTTCCGTTCACATCGGTCAGATATCCATTAGAATCATAGTCGAGTATGCCTGCCTTTGTGTAGAAAATGTTCCCGTCCGCATCCATGACCTGAAAGAAGCCTTCGCCGGCTATGGCACAGTCCAGGCCATAGCTGGTCGACTGCATGCTCGACTGTGACATCTGCGTCTGAATCGCGGCAAGCTGAGAGCCGTATCCAACGCTGGACGGGTTTGTTCCTCCCTTGCTTGACGTACCTGCGGTAGCGCTTTCAACCGTCTGATAAAAAACGTCGCTGAAAATCACGCGCTGCGCTTTGTAACCATAGGTGTTGACGTTTGAGATGTTGTTTCCGATAACATCCATCTTCGTCTGGTGGGCCTTCAGGCCCGACACACCCGAATACAGTGCTCTGTTCATTTATTTTCCTTTCTTGGAACTGAGCCATAGAACGCACCCTTCAGTCAGTCGGGGTGCGAAAAGCCTCCTCAAAAGGTCCGGCTAAATAATGACGGTTCCATCGATGTTGGTAAATACATTACCCTTCATTTCGTTGCTGTCAACAGCGGTTATCACCGTGTTGTTGGGAATACTAACCAGAAACGCCGTGCTTCCGACAAGGATCAGCGGCTCCTCGAGATTCTTCTCGCTTGCGATTTTGACGCCCTCATTCAGCCTGCTGAGGCTTTCGTCTGTCAGTTCGATGTCATGGTCAATAGCTCTTTTGACTGCGTGCTTTGAAAAGCTGACCTCACTGTTTTTGCGAAGCATTTCTGTTAGCACGCTTTTAAAGCTGTCATTTTCCGCGCTCCTGCCGGCATCCGTGTCAGCTTTCTGCGTCTGCGTAAGGGCAGGGTTGCCCGAAACAATTGGAAAACTAAATTTTAAGCTCATATCGTCCATGATACTTGCTCCTTCAAAGACAATTTCATTTGTTTGTCGCTATTAGCGCCGGTTTGTACACATATTCGTTGCCGTCAGAATCCTTAACCAGCACATTGATGTAGTATGACTGTCCCGCGTCTAGTCCCGTTATTTCCGCACCCAGAAGATCGTACTGGTTTTTGGCTCCGAAGCCGGTTCCGTTTTTAACTGCACTGACCGTGTCAAAGGGGCCTTCTGTCGAATAGTAGACCGTGTATGTCAGGCCGTTTGCAACCGTGCTGTCCTCCGTCGGGATATCCCAGCTGACAGTCGCGGAGCTGTCCGTAACCGCCGACGCGCTGACAGGATGAGAGGATACGTCCAAGGAGCCGCCGTCTGCGTTTTCCTGAATCTCCATCACCTGTTCGAGACCGTATTTCTTCCCGTTGACGTATAGAACATACTCATTATCGACCAGAGAGACCTTGGAAATCGTTCCAGTCGTTGTATCGAGCTTCCCGTTTACGTATCTGGACGCCGTCACGGTTTTTCCGACCAGCGACATTGCGTAGCTCGTTTTTGAATACTCCGCCATCTGCTGCATCATCTGCATATTGGACAGCTGCGTGATCTGATTCATCATCTCGCTGTTGTCCATGGGGTCATTGAAATCCTGATTTTGCAGCTGCGTCACAAAAAGCTTAAGAAAATCTGACGCAGTCATAGTGGAACTGGTGCTTGAGGTCGATGCGGAACTGCTGCTGCTTGAGAATAATGAAACGTTGCCTACTGCCGTGCTCATTTTTTAACCTCCTTTTGCCTAGATATAGGCATCCAGCCTGTCTCCGGACAAAAATTTCATCTGGGCGTTTTGCAACGGCTGAAAAAGGTCTTCGGCATTCTGTCCGCCGATTTGGTCCTGCGCCGCCTGAGACATCTGTAGGAAGCTTTGCTGTCCGGCAAACTGCTGTCCCGCGAACTGCTGCCCCGACATGTTGAACTGCTGCATCGATCCGCCCGCCGTTTCGTTTGAAGCCGTGACCGCATACTGGACTTCGACATTCATGGGGGCGACCGCGTTCCTTAAAGCGCTTATGTCGTTGTTTATGAGCTTTGCCGTCTGAGCGCTTGCGGTGGTAATAGAGAGAGTCGTTTTTCCCGCTTCTTCGACAAGCTTGACTGTGATTTCTCCGAGAGCTTCAGGCTTCAGTTTTATCACAAATTCGCTTTTGCCAAGAGAAAGATTCTGCCTGATCCCGTCCGTGATCTGCTCCATAACCTTGGGATCGGCAGTGCTGCCGGCCGACCTGAGCTGCAGCTCAAAGGGCGAGGTCTTGTCCGCCTTCGCTAACTCGTTCTGGAGCTTGTCCACATCGATCTCTTCATCGTCCGCTTGCTGGGAAAGGTAATCCGAGAGCAGTTCCTTCGCTTTGATGACAGACTCCGATACTCCGCTCTGATCGCTGTTCAGCCCGTCGTCAGCCGCCTCTATAACGGCATTTTTCAATAGCTGCCGCATCTCATCCCTGCCCGAAATTCCCAAAAGGTCCGTCAGTTGAGTCAGAGCATCCGAAGTGACCGCTATAGTCCCTGAATCATCTGAACTTTTGCCGAGCAGACTGATTAGTTCTGACAGCTTTGCCTGTATTTCCGTCTGACCGGAATCGACGGTTACAATTGAGCCCGCTTCCGCAGAAGTGACAGGAAGGCTGAAAGCCGAAACCTGCGGTTCGATCTGCGCGATGGCAGCCTCACCTAAATCCTGAGCGCTGAGAGACTCCGTGCCGGCATCTCCGCCAAGCAGCATATTAAGGACTTCCGTTCCTTCAGGAAAGCCTTGGAACAATTCGGCAAGTTCGCCGAGCTTTTCCGATGCATCGGTAACGTCGGTGCCGTTCTGCACTACGGTGTCAGGGACCTGCGTCTGTGCGAGAAGGCTCATAATAAGCTGCAAAAAAGGATCTGCGAATTCAGAGTTGTCGCTGTTTTTTCTGGCGGCAGCCGATGACTGCTGCCCGACTCCCTGCGCGGCGCGTGTTTTCATCTGGACCGCTGTACTTTGCATATTTTCACCTCCTTTCATGGGTCGGCTGAGATTGTTCCGCCGGAATTCTGCCTTAGCCATTCCTAAGCAAGGTTCTTTCTCGCCATACCGTTAGTTATAGCCTGCATGAGTTCGCCTTCATTAGTCTTTGCCTCCAGCAGCCGATATTCTTCAAGCTGCTTTTCTTCCAGCTTATCCATGCCGGTCTTCTCCTGATAGATCGATACAACGACCTTACGCTGAGCCTCGGCAATTTCCTCGGCTCTTTCCAGCTCTATCAATAGCGCATCGATTTGCTTTCTGGTGCTTTCGATCAGATAGTTAAGCGAAACAAGCTCCATCATCGAAACGCCCTCGATCTGTCTGCGTGTAAGCTGCTCTGTTTTCTCATCCCTGAAGTTTTCCAAAGAGTGAATTCTGTCGACAATTTCATCCTTCCTTCTATTCAGGTTGCCGAGCGTTTTCTTTTCTTTGTCAAGAATCTGTGTTTTATAATTGCGTATACGCTCAAGAGAGAATTCAAACTTCTTCAAAAAACTTCACCTCCTAACTTACGGCTTCTATAAGGAGTCTCAGCGTTTCCTCAAAATCAGAAGGTTCGTCGACTTTTTGATTGAGAAAATCGTTGATTCTTTTTAAATGCTCCAGCGCACTGTCCAGATCGGGATTGTTGCCCGCCTTGTACGCACCGATAGAAATCAGGTCCTCGTTTTCTCTGTAAACCGCCAGCATGCTCCGCAATTTGTTCGCGGCGTCCTTATGTTCCCGGCCGGCAATCCCCGACATCAAACGGCTGATGCTGTTGAGAACGTCAATCGCCGGATAATGATTTCTCGCTGCTATTTTTCTTGAAAGAATTATATGCCCGTCAATTATGCTTCTGACCGTATCGGCAATGGGCTCGTTAGTGTCGTCGCCCTCGACAAGCACAGTATATATGCCGGTTATCGAACCGTTCCGAAAATTGCCAGAGCGTTCCAGCAATTTTGGAAGCTCGTAATAGATCGACGGAGTATATCCCCGTGCGACCGGAGCTTCTCCGGTCGAAAGTCCGATCTCGCGCTGCGCCATCGCAAAGCGCGTCAACGAATCCATCATAAGAAGAACGTCCAGCCCTTGATCCTTAAAGTATTCCGCTACCGCCGTCGCGGTATGGGCACATTTCAAGCGCATCAGAGCCGGCTGGTCGGAGGTCGCTACCACGAGAACCGATCTCTTTATGCCTTCTGGCCCAAGGTCCCTTTCTATGAATTCAACAACCTCTCTCCCGCGTTCTCCCACAAGCGCAATAACGTTGACGTCCGCGCGGACGTTTCTCGCGATCATACCCATCAGCGTACTTTTTCCGACGCCGCTGCCGGCGAAAATCCCTATTCTTTGACCCTTACCGATTGTCAGAAGCCCGTCAATTGCTTTTACGCCAAGCTCCATAACATCCGTTATAGGTGGGCGGGCCATGGGGTTTTCGGGGCTTTTGGTAATCGGCATTGCGTTGCCCTTTGGAAAATTGGGACCACCGTCAATCGGATTCCCGAGCGGGTCGATGGCGCGCCCTATTAATGCGTCCGAAACCGGAACGGTCAGTTTTTCACCCTCGGTTGTAACCGCGCATCCATAGCCTATTCCCTGAACTTGCTGGAACGGCATGAGGAAAACCTTATTCTCCGTAATTCCAACAACCTCCGAAACAACTTCGGTCTGGTTTTTATCGATATGTATAGTGCAGAGGTCACCGATACTGCATTTCAGCCCCGAAGCCTCGAGAGTCATCCCGACTATTTTGTTGATCTTTCCCTCATGCGTCCGAAGGTCGATTTGCTGTATGATGTCGTAGTATTTTTGCATTGAATCGTGAATGGTTTGTCTCACAGCGTTTTCTCTCCCCGCCTGCCTACTGTTTGTCGGCTTCTTTGAAGGCCTTTCTCAGATTGTTCGCCTGAACGCTGATCGTGCTCACTATCGTACCCTCTTCTGTGGTAACGCGGCAGGTGTCCGCGTTTTCGGGCACTGCATATACACTGGTCCTTGCTTTAAATTCCGGCGTCTCAAGCTCACGCTTTACATAGTCAACAAGTCCCACAAGACGCTCTGACAACTCGACGCTTATCCATTCGGCGCTTTTTACGGCCCTCACATTCTGCATCACCAGTTTTTGCAGAATAGCGTCGTCTGCGCTGATTTTTTCGAGTATCATTTTTTCTGCGATTTCAATAGCCATATATTTAAGCTCGTTGGTATACTGCTCGATAAAATCCTCCTGCTTCTGGGTCAGCTGGTTCAGCAGTCTTTGGACGTCGGAGATACATTCCTTAAGCTCAGATTTTTTCTTGTTCAGCGCGTCAAAATATGCGCTCTGAGCCGCAGCCTCGGCCGCGGCCTTTGAAAGAGCCTCAAGTTCCTTCTTATAAATCAGGGCAAGCGCTTCTTTATCAGCAGTATTGTTTTCTTCAGTCGTACCGGATGCTTTTTTTCTCTGCCTCTTGGCTTCAGTCTGATGCTCGGAATCACCGGCGACAACATGAGTCTTTGCTTGTGCTTCCGCCGGTTTTAGCTCTTCCGTAGGGGCTTCTCCTGCAGATATATCCGCTGCGGGCTCTAATATTTCTTCTTCCGTAAAAGCCGCATTGTATATATCGCTGCCGTCCGGAATTCGGACACACTCATCTTTTGAAACCAAATCATGTCTTTTATAAACATGCGCGTTATTCA
>JAYFQM010000009.1:0-2409 GCA_034927185.1 Oscillospiraceae bacterium
AACACTATGAGCGACGCAAAAACTTTGAGCGCTTTGCTGTCAAAGCGCTTGCCGAAAAATTCCGGCATAGTGGCGGAGTCAAAGTGATGAGTCATCAGTCGTGTTCTTCTTCCCAAAATGACCCATGCAAGAAGGCTTCCGAGTATTGCGTTGCCAATACCGATCCAGGTTGCGGAAATTCCGAATTTCCAGCCAAACTGCCCGGCATAGCCGACAAAGATGACCGCGGAGAAATAGGTTGTGCCATAGGCAAAGGCTGTGAGCCAGGGGCCTACGGAACGCCCTCCGAGAACAAAGCCGTTGACGTCCGTCGCGTGGCGGCGGCAGTAGAAGCCGACGCTTATCATAATTGCGAAGAAAACTGCGAGCATAATGATTTTGACTGCCATAATACCAAATCCTTCTCTCTGGAGGGCATAAAAAAACCGCCCTCCGTAATATGATTACAGAGGGCGGATAATGCTTTATCCGCGGTACCACCTCAGTTTACCGCTCCTTCACAGAAGCGGCCTCGTCGGGTACGGCGTATAACGCGATACCCCAGCGCTGTAACGGGCGTTCCCGATGCGGTCTACTCACGGCGGATGCCGCTTTCAGCGCACAGCTCACAGGATGTATTCAATCAAAAAGTTCCTGCTGTCTTGCACCACCCGGCAGCTCTCTGAAGGAAACATTTTAATTTACTTGTTCCCGGTCATCGCTTTTGTTGTGGTAATTGTAACTTATCGGATTTGAGGTGTCAATAAAAAAATCGAGGAAGAAAATAAATTTGAGAATTTAAATAGTTAAAGCGCGGCGCTTCGGTATTTTAAACGTCAAAGTGCACAAAATCACTTTTCATAGTAGAGCCTGACAAAGACAGGTACATAAAGAGCAAGCGTAGCGGCCATTGCAAAGCCGCAGAGAAGTATCAGAGCATTGACGGCGTTTTCGCTTACGTCGGGGAAAAATACGGGGCTCAGGAATAAGATGAACATAACAATATATACAAGAGCCGTGCTTACTTTTCCGAACCACTTGGCCCCGTTGAGCTTCTTCCCATTGTGACGAAGCATGACAAGACCGGCGACGAGCATGAACCCTTCCTTGATTATATAAAGGGCGAGAAGATAGCGCATATAATGGTATCTGACTATCAAACAGATTATCAGCGCCCCCTGCGTGAGCTTGTCTGCCAGAGGATCGATAAGCTTGCCAAGCTCCGTTACCATGTTGAACCTTCTTGCTATAAGACCGTCGAACATATCCGTGACGGACGACACGCCGACTATTACGGCGGGCGCATAATAATCCGAGACGGTTTCCGCATTAAGATACGAGTACACGAAAAATGGGATAAGCAGTATGCGGAAGTATCCGAGCATATTGGGAATAGAAAATATTTCGCCGCGTCTGTAATATTTCATAGTTTCACCCGTTCAAAAAACATCTTGTAATCATTCAAGCGATTTCCACGCCGCTTCCAGAGCGATTTCCATCATTTCCGTAAAGCTGTCCTGTCTTTCAAGAGCGGTCAGACCTTCTCCCGTAAAAACAAGGTCGGAAATCGTTAAAATACTGAGCGCCTTTTTTCCGGCTTTCGCGGCTGTGAGATAAAGCCCGGCCGTTTCCATCTCAACGGCGAGTATGCCCATTTCACGGTATTTCTTCGCGGACTCGGGATTTGCGTCATAAAACTGATCGGCTGTGAAGACCGGACCCGCAACCGCGTGAGCGCCGATTTTCCCGGCGGCCTCGTCGGCATACTTCAAAAGCTCGTAGCTTGCTAGAGGGGCAAGGGTCCCCGGGAAGCAATACTGATTTGCGTACGCGCTGTTAGTGGACGCGCCCATCGCAATAACGACATCCCTAAGCCTGATGCTGCCTGCGATGCCACCCGCGCTGCCGATTCTTATTATGCTGTCAACTTCGAAGTAATTGTAAAGCTCAAAGGCATAAAGCCCGATGGACGGCACGCCCATGCCGCTGCCCATGACGGAAATGGGCTTTCCATTATATATTCCGGTATAGCCGAACATATTACGAACCGTGTTGAAGCAGACGGCGTTTTCAAGGTAATGTTCCGCAACATATTTCGCGCGTAGCGGGTCGCCGGGCATCAGCACGGCTTTGGCGATATCTCCTTTACTTGCTTCGTTGCAGGCGGATGGTACTATCATTCTTTTCACCTCATTATTTATTTGAATAAAGCGGCAAGGCTTTCCGTATAAGGCGGCCTGCAAATGCCGTTTTGCGTTACAATCCCGGTAATCAGCTCATGATCGGTAACATCAAAGGCCGGATTATAGCATTTGACTCCAGGCAGAGCCATCGGCTTAGAATAGAACATAGTTTTAATTTCTTCGGGGTCGCGCTGTTCAATCTCTATATCATCGCCCGTTTTGCAGTTGAGGTCAACAGTTGAGGTCG
>JAYFQM010000031.1:0-24299 GCA_034927185.1 Oscillospiraceae bacterium
GCAGGCGCTCTCCCAGCTGAGCTATACCCCCGTGTGTTCGGAAACCTTTGATTTTACTGGACTTCCGGGCTATTCAATTTTTTTGCTTTCCTCATTGTTGAGGGGTCGCATACCTGAGTGCTTGCGCTCCCAGCTGAGCTATACCCCCAGATGCGGAAAAGTGCAAATATTCGGTTGTCATGTTATCGTAATAGGCTAGCTCGCGCTCCCAGCTGAGCTACGCCCCCAAGTGTGCCGCGGCGATGAATTCGCCGCAAGAGGTATATTAACAGATTTTTTATCCGTTGTCAATATTCTTTGCGTCTAACAGACAAAACGTATTTTTGGGGACGCGAGCCTAAAAGGGCCCTCGTCCCGAGCATTTGATAATTCACAGAATTAACGGTTTTTTGGCCTACCGCCAAAGTTTAGCTTGCTTTCCGTGCCGCTGCGCAGTCTCTTTATATTTTCGCGGTGGGCGAAAACAAGAAGAGCCGCGCAGAGAAAAGCAAGAAGGCCTTCAAGTCCCGAATAACCGAAAACCCAGAGCCCTATAGGGAAAAACAATGTACCGGTTATTGCTCCGAGCGAAACATATTTTTTAAACGCGACGACCACCAGAAAAATAGCCCAACATATAAGGGCAACGCGCCAGTCGATAAGCCAGACGAGAGTTCCCGCGCAAAGCACGGCTTTGCCGCCGTGAAAACGATAATAAACGGGGTATACATGACCAAGCATGGCGCAAAAGCCCGCGAACAGCTTGCCTATAGCCGGAAAGCCAAGCGAGCCGAGCAGCCAGTGCCCCAGCATTACGGCGGCGATGGTCTTCAGGATGTCGACGATGAGGACAATTCCTACACCCTTGCCGCCGAAGGTGCGCGTGAAATTTGTCAGGCCCGCGTTGCCGCTGCCGTAATTACGAACGTCTCGATTAAAAAAGTTCAGGGACGCGATTATGGAGCCGTTCAAACCGCCCAAGAGGTAGGAGGTAAGGCCGGTGATTATGAGAAAGAGAGTCAGTTTTGTCATCCTTCACTATCGCCCTTCTGCTTTATGACCATACGAACGGGCGTGCCCTCCAATCCAAAAACGCTTCTTATCTGGTTTTCTATATACCTTTGATATGAAAAATGAAACAGTTCGCGGCTGTTGGCAAAAAGCACAAAGGTCGGCGGGCGTATACCAGTTTGCGTGATGTAGTATATTTTCAGTCGCTTACCCTTGTCGGATGGGGGCTGCACTCTTGCCTGGGCATCCGCAAGGACGTTGTTGAGCATACCTGTTGTTATTCGCATCGCGGACTGCTCATTTACGTAGTTGACGAGCTCAAAAATTCGGTTTGTCCGCTGGCCCGTGAGAGCTGAAATGAAAAGCACTGGCGCATAGGTCATGAAAATAAGGTCCTTCATAACGTCGGCCCGCATTTTATCCATGGTTTTCGAGTCTTTTTCGACGAGGTCCCATTTGTTTACGACTATAATGCTGGCCTTGCCCGCTTCATGAGCTAGTCCAGCTATCTTTGTATCCTGCTCGGTTACGCCCTCGCGCGCGTCGAGCATTATAAGGCACACGTCCGCACGCTCGATCGCAAGCTGGGCACGCATAACTGAAAACTTCTCAATTCGGTCGTCGACTCTCGATTTCCGGCGTATGCCGGCAGTATCTATGAAGATGTATTTACCGAATTCGTTGTCTACGCGGCTGTCGACCGCATCTCGGGTTGTTCCGGCAATATCGGAAACGATACAGCGGTTTTCGCCCAAGATGAGATTAATGAGCGACGACTTTCCGACGTTCGGCTTACCGATAACGGCAACCCTGATGCGGTCTTCGTCTTCCTCCAATGCCCCGGATTTGGGCAGCAAGCCGACACAGGCGTCAAGCATATCGCCGGTTCCGTGACCGTGCACCGCGGAAACAGAGATGGGATCGCCGAGCCCCAGAGAATAGAATTCATAGAACGAAGGGTCCATATCGCCCGTTTTGTCCATTTTGTTCACAACGAGAACAACGGGCTTGCGCGAGCGCTGGAGTATGCCGGCGACGTCCATATCGGCTGCGGTGACGCCTGTCCCGATCTCGGTAACAAAGATAATAACGTCCGCAGTATCAATCGCAATCTGAGCCTGCTCGCGGATAAAGAGCAGGATCTCGTCGTCCGTCTTGGGCTCTATACCGCCGGTATCGACCACGTCAAAGGCGACGCCGTTCCATTCGCAGGGCGCGTAAAGCCTGTCGCGCGTCACGCCGGGCGTATCCTCGACTATGGAAAGACGCTGTCCAACTATTCTGTTAAAAAGCAGGGATTTGCCCACGTTCGGCCGTCCCACAATGGCAACAAGCGGTTTCATGCGCTGCCCTCCTTGGTGTTTATGTTTATTTTTTTGGATATTCCAGATCGCGGCGTGAAAAGCTGCCTGTCATGGCATGAAACAGATCTTCTCCGCCCTGACCGACAGGCATGACCTCGACCAAAAGCTCTCCTTCAACATCCGATACCGTTACGTCGTCAAGGAAAACCCCCTCGCCGGAGCGGAGCATGACCTGAGGGATGAGCAGACGTTTCCCCAAGTCCCTGCCGCGGAGCTGGGCGATAAGGTCCTGCCCCGTAACAAGACCGGCTACATCTATAGTGTGCCCGAAAAAGTCATTTGTTACCGGAAATACCCTTCCGTTAATGTTATCATGCTTTTGCTTCAATGTCAGCAAAAGCTTTTCGATAAAGGGAGCGGCGGAAACCCCGGTTGCAATCGAAAACGGTACGCCGTCGCACACGGCCTCCTCGTTTTCCAGCGCGGATATGAACTCCACCTGCAAAAGCCGCAGCAGCCCGACTCCGTTTTCAAGCTGAGGATAGTCTTCATAGTATTCGTCCTCAGGTATTGACTGCTCCGCCTTGAGGAAAAGCTCGTCCGAGGGGAAGAATATGCGGCTGCCGTATTTTTCAAGGCAGGCGGTACCTGAGGCGCCGATTCTGCCGAGAGCGGCGGCAGCGCTCTCCCTGTCGAAGGGCGCGAGCGGGAAGAGGTGCTCTCTGTATTTTGTGAGTCCCACAGGGACAATAGAAACCGAATTAACCTGAGGATAGAGAGCGGCAAGGTCCGTCATTGTCCGTGAAAGTGGTTCTCCGTCGTTAAGCCCAGGGCAGCATACTATCTGGCAGTTCATCGTTATCCCATCGGCCGCCAGCCTTTTCAGGAGTTCGTAGCCTCTGGCCCCGTCGGGATTGCCCAGAAGCTTTGCGCGTAGGTCCGGGTCCGTGGCGTGAACAGATACGTTTATGGGACTTATGCGCAGATCGATTATGCGCTGAAGCTCACGCTCCGAAAGGTTTGTAAGCGTGATGTAGTTTCCCATCAGAAAGCTGAGCCGGGCATCGTCGTCCTTGAAGTAGAGCGTTTTGCGCATACCTCTCGGCAGCTGGTCGACAAAGCAGAACACGCAGCGGTTTCTGCATGCGCGCGCCTTGTCCATGAGATAAGTTTCAAACTCCAGTCCCAGATCCTCGCCAGCGCCCTTTCTGACTCTGACGGTACGCTTTTTACCGCTTTCAGATTCAAGGACAAGCTCAAGCTTCGGGTCGTAGGAAAAAAACTTATAATCAAGTATGTCCAGAAGCTCTTTGCCGTTTATGGACACAAGCCTGTCTCCGACCTTTGCCTTATGCAGCAGGGGACTGGTCTTTTCAATTTTCGTTATGACAGAACCCATGATGCATCCTTTCCGGAAGGCAAAGCAAAAAGAGAGGGGGCGTGTGCCTCCTCTCTTCAAGCTTCAAGTTCACCCTTTGACGTCGAGAACCTTGCGTCCGTTGTAGTAACCGCAAGCTTTACATACGCGGTGGGGCAGATGATACGCGCCGCAGTTGGGGCACGCAACGATTCCGGGCGCTTCGAGCTTCCAATGAGAGCTGCGTCTCTTGTCTCTTCTTGCTTTAGATGTTTTTCTTTTTGGAACCGCCATATTGACACCTCCTGTTGTCAGCTGGTTTGACAGCTTTTATTTGTTATTTTTGTCCAAAAGCTGACCTAGTACAGCTAATCTTGGATCAATTTCCTTTTTGCAGCCACAAGGACCGTCGCCAAGGTTTTTGCCGCAGATGGGACAAAGCCCCGGACAGTCTTCCCTGCACAGAAATTTCGTTTCCGTGCCGAGAATAAAACAGGTCTCGAGCAAATCGCTCAAATCCAGCCAGTCCCCGTCAAGAGGGAACACTTCGGGGTCGTCTTCGTCCGACGGGTCCACGCCGATTCTCGCTTCAAGAGGAATCTCTTTTTCACAGTGAAATTCGGCTGAGCACCTGTCGCAGATGCAGAACATTTCAGCTTTAATCGTTCCCGTCAGCGTAAGAGCGCCGGCGGAATTGCGGATTGTTCCCTCCGCACAGGGAGGCGAAACAAAGCTCCTGATTGCGGGGACAATCAGCCTTTCAGTGTCAAGCTGACACTTGAACGGCAGACTGCTTCCCGGCATTTCAATGATTTCGCAGAGATTAAGCCTCATGGAGCACCTCACATAGTCGCTTAAGCATTATAATTTATATATTGCGGCTTGTCAACAGAAAATTGATATATACTATTAAATGAAACAATGCTATAATAGCCGCGATATGTTCAGCATTATAATTTAAAAATTGCAGGTACCGCCTTATCACGGCTGTGCCATAAGACAAAACGGTGGCGACCGAACAGCAATAATATTATAATATAATTCTACACATTTTTAAACAGTTTTGAAGAAAATCCGGAGAAAAACATGAGAGAACTGACGGTAACAAAAAATGACGCGGGCCAGCGTCTGGACCGATTTCTGGGAAAGGCCGTTCCGCTTCTGCCGGATTCGCTCCTGCAGAAATACATCCGCCTCAAGCGCATAAAGCTAAATGGAAAAGGCGCGAAGCGCGATGAGAAGGTGAGGCTCGGCGATGTTCTCCAGCTATATATAAACGACGAGTTCTTTGATGTTCCCACAGAGGAAAACGCTTATTTGAAGGTATCAAAACCGAAGCTCGACATAGTCTATGAGGACGAAAACATAATTCTTGCAGATAAAAAGCCGGGTATGCTCTGTCACAGCGCCGGAGATTGGAGCTACGATACGCTGATAGCAAACATTCAGGCATATCTCGTCCAAAAGGGCGAGTGGAACCCGAAATCCGAAAATTCCTTTGTTCCGGCCCTGTGCAACCGCATCGACCGCAATACGGGAGGTATCGTAATAGCAGCAAAAAACGCCGAGGCTCTGAGAGTCATGAATGAAAAAATCAGGGACAGGGAAATCGGCAAGTACTATCTTTGTGCGGTATACGGCAGACCGAGCCCGAAGGAGGGTGTTCTTCGCGACTGGATATTCAAGGATGCCTCGAAAAATCAGGTCTTTGTGAAAAAGCGCAGTTGCCCCGGTGCAAAGGAGGCCGTGACGGAATACCGCACCTTACAGACGAAAAACGGGCTTTCGTTGGTTGAATGCCGCCTTGTGACGGGGCGCACGCACCAGATACGCGCTCAGATGGCTGAAAGCGGACACCCGCTTTTGGGGGACGGCAAATACGGGGAGGAGCGCAGAAACCGGGAATTCGGAGAGAAGACTCAGGCCCTATATTCCTACCGCCTTAACTTTTTTTTCCAAACCGACGCCGGAGTGCTCAATTACCTCAGAGGGCGGGGCTTTTCGGTTGCGAGTGTAGATTTCGCTAAAAAATATTTTGATTTTGATTTTTCCGTTGACAACTGACTTTTTTATATATATATTGAGTCTTGCGCTGAAAAACAGCGCGGGCGTTAGCATACCGTGCTATACAGCCGGATAACGGGAAAAAATCGGTGAATATCGGATTATTACACTTAAGGCGCAATTTGGCTTGCGTACTGGTGCCGATATAAAACAGAAGGGGGACGCCAATGGCCAAAGAACTCATACGGCTTGAAAACTGCCGCAAGGAATTTGACGGCGAGGTCGTACTTGACTCAATTAATTTAGCAATTAAGGATAAAGAATTCCTCACACTGCTCGGACCTTCGGGCTGCGGAAAAACAACTACGCTGCGAATAATCGGCGGCTTTTTAAAGCCCGATTCCGGCAAGGTGATTTTCGATGGTGTGAAGATCAATGATGTTCCGCCTCATAAGCGCAAGATCAACACGGTTTTTCAGAAGTACGCACTTTTCACGCATCTCAACGTCTTCGAGAATATAGCTTTCGGTCTGAGGGTTCAGAAACCGAAGCTGTCGGAAGAGGAGATAGCCCGGAGAGTGCATGAGTCTCTGGAGCTTGTCGCGCTCAAAGGCTATGAAAAGCGCTCTGTCAGCCAGCTTTCGGGTGGGCAGCAGCAGCGTGTCGCCATAGCAAGAGCCGTTATAAACAGGCCGCAGGTACTGCTTCTGGACGAACCTCTGGGCGCTTTGGATTTGAAGCTCCGCAAGGATATGCAGCGTGAGCTTAAGCAGATCCAGCAGCAGGTGGGCATCACTTTTATTTATGTGACGCATGATCAGGAGGAAGCCCTGACTATGTCTGATACAGTCGTTGTCATGAACAAGGGCGAGATACAGCAGATAGGCACTCCTTTGGATATATACAATGAGCCGAGGAACGCGTTCGTCGCGGACTTTATCGGCGAGAGCAACATTATAGACGGCGTAATGGTCTCAGACAACACCGTCCGCATGTACGGCAGGAATTTTCAGTGCCTTGACAAGGGCTTTTCATCGAACGAACCCGTCGACGTCGTAGTGCGCCCCGAAGATATCGACATCGTAGATGTTTCGCAGGGGCAGATGACGGGAACGGTGACTGAGGTAACCTTCAAGGGCATGCAGTACGACATTATTGTCGATTTTCAGGGCTTCAAATGGCTTATACAGACGACCGACCATTCGCCGGTCGGAGCCAAAATCGGCGTTAAGATTGATCCGGATGGCTTTCATATAATGAAGAAGAGCGAGTATTCGGGACTTTACGGAGACTACAGCTCCTACAGTGCGGAATACGACGAGCTTTCTGCGGCTCCGGACGACGGAGGGCAGGAAGATGAGTAAAGGAAAGCTCCTCTCCGGCGCACTTGGCGCCGTGGGCGGCTTTTTTGACCGCTTCCGCAGGCAGTCCTTCGCCTATCCCTACGTTCTTTGGATGGCGCTTTTTGTCGTTATACCAATCTTCCTTATCGGAGTCTATGCTTTTACAAGCTCGCAGGGCTCTTTTACGCTTGAGAATTTCTCCGGAATGACTGACTACGTACCCGTTTTTGTGCGAAGTCTGTGGCTCGCCTTTGTTGCGACGGTTGTCTGCATATTGATCGGATACCCCGTCGCGCTCACAATCAGCCGCATGCCGCCGAAGACCCAACGCATACTTCTCATGCTCATCATGCTCCCAATGTGGATAAATTTCCTTCTGCGCACCTATGCGTGGATGTCGCTGCTTGAAAACACGGGGCTTATCAACAGGCTCCTCGCCTCGCTCGGAGTATTTGATTTGATAAACTCTCTTCATGCGGGCGATCTGGGTTATTCGCCGATAACTCATTTTCAGCTTATCAATACGGACGGGGCCGTCATCCTCGGCATGGTATATAACTACCTTCCGTTCATGATCCTGCCCATAGAGAGCGTCATAGTCAAAATTGACCCTTTCGTCATAGAGGCTGCGCAGGATCTCGGTGCCAACAGCAGGACCGTTTTCAGAAAGGTCATCCTGCCGCTGAGCCTTTCGGGGGTTGTCAGCGGAATCACGATGGTCTTTGTTCCTGCCGTATCGACCTTTGTCATATCAAAGCTGCTCTCAAACGGTACAGTCATGCTTCTGGGCGATCTTATCGAGATGCAGTTCACCGGAGCCGCCTATAATCCGCATTTGGGCTCCGCCATTTCCCTCATTATGATGATCATAGTCGTTATCTGCATGAGCGTCATGAACAAATTCGGCGAGGGCGAGGAACAGGCGGTGGTGATGTGAAAAAAAACTACGCCGGCGGAAAAATATTCACCGCCCTGACCTACTTCTTCCTTTACGCGCCCATAATCGTCCTTATTGTTTTTTCTTTCAACGCGACGAAAAGCCGCACTATCTGGTCGGGCTTCACGCTTGACTGGTACAGGGAGCTTTTTCAGGACAGTCTTATCATGTCGTCGCTTCAGACAACGCTCGAGGTTTCGGTCGCAGCTTCGCTCATTGCGGCGGTTATCGGGACCTTCGCGGCCATCGGCTTTTACAATATGAAAAAGAATTGGAGAAGTCCCCTTCTGCTTATAAACAATATACCCGTCGTCAACGCAGACATCATAACGGGGGTTTCGCTCTCGCTGCTCTTTGTGTCGGCGGGCGCGATACTGCATTTCGAGCTGGGCTTCGGGACGCTGCTTATAGCACACATCAGCTTTGATATACCCTATGTGATTTTGTCGGTCATGCCGAAGCTCTACCAGCTTGACCGCAATCTTTTTGAAGCGGCGCAGGACCTCGGCTGCACATGGTTCCAGACAATCTACAAAGTCATCATACCCGAGATCATGCCGGGAATAATAAACGGACTGCTTATTGCGTTTACAATGTCGGTGGACGACTTCGTAATCAGCTATTTTACGGCGGGGAGCAGCGTACAGACGCTGTCAATGACGATTTATGCCATGACCCGGCGCAGAATCAGCCCGAAGATCAACGCGATTTCAACCTTACTCTTCGCCGTTGTCCTGATTCTGCTTGTTATAGTTAACGTACGTGAATCAAGGCAGAGCAAAGCCGAGATTAAAAAAGAAGCTATGTTAAAAGGAGTACTTGAATGAAGAAAACAGTTTCAATCGTTATCAGCGCCGTTATGCTCGTCTGCCTGTTTTCCGGCTGCGGAAACGGCGGAGCGTCAAAGGGTGTGGTCAATGTTTACAACTGGGGCGAATACATCGACACCGACTTGATAAAACAGTTCGAAAACGAAACGGGCATAGAGGTCAATTATAAGACCTATGAATCGAACGAGCAGATGTATTCCGTCCTTAAGCAGGGCGGCGTGAGCTACGATGTCGTCATACCATCGGATTATATGGTTTCACGACTTATAGACGAGGATATGCTGGAGCCGCTGGACTTTTCGAAGCTCCCCAATTATTCGCTGATCGAGGACAGTCTCAAAAACATGTCATACGATCCCGAAAACAAGTACAGCGTTCCATATATGTGGGGCACCATGGGAATAATATATGATCCGACGGTTGTCGGAGAGGTAGATAGCTGGAGCGCTCTGTTCGATGAAAAAAATTCGGGTAATATCCTGATGTTCGATAACTCGCGGGACTCGATGGCCATAGCCCTCAAGTATCTCGGCTATTCTATGAACACAACGGACGAAACGGAGCTTAACAAGGCATACGAGCTTTTGAAGCAGCAGAAGCCGATACTCCAGGGCTATGTTATGGACCAGATTTTTGACAAGCTTGAAAGCGGGGAGGCTGCAATCGGCCCCTATTACGCCGGTGACTACCTCACCATGCATGAGGAAAACCCAAATCTCAAGTTCTGCATCCCAAAGGAGGGCTCGAACGTCTTTGTCGACGCCATGTGCATTCTCAAAAACGCGGAGAACAAGGATAACGCCGAAGCTTTCATAAACTTCATGACAGGTACGGAGCAGAGCATGGCGAATTCCGAATTTATCGGATACACCAGCCCAAACAGGGAGGTCGAGAACCTGATAGACATCGATGATTTCACGAGAAGTATCATGTATCCCGACGAAGCGGCGCTTTCAAAATGCGAAGCGTATATTAATCTCCCGCAGGCAACTCTGGACTACTACGATGCAATGTGGATAAAACTCAAATCATAATGTCCGCAGAGCGGCCATCATACGTGATTTGATGCAAATACCACAACGGCGCTTCCCGACTGTGGCATAATATCGAGGGCGCACTTCTATAGTGCGCCCGTTCTTTATATATTAAGCCTTCGCTTCAGCCGCCTTCGGGATCCTTGCGCTCGACGGCTTTAATGTTGCGCTCAAAATTGCTCCGCGCCCCCATTACCTCGTGCCCACAGCCGAGACAACGCAGCTTGAAATCCATTCCCGTGCGCAGCACGAGCCAGCGTTTTTCACCGCAGGGGTGTGCTTTTTTCATCGTAAGAATATCTCCGACCCTGATATCCATTTAAGACCCTCATTTCTTCTTGATCTGGTCCCAATAGGCTTTCGCGGCCTGCTCGGTCTTGTTGTCGCCGTATTCGTAGTAGCGGGTTCCGGTCAACTCGTCCGGCAGATATTGCTGCTTGACCCAGTGGTTCGGAAAGCTGTGGGGATATTTGTAGTTCTGCGCGCGTTTATGCTCCGTGGAGTCCGCATGGACGTTCTGCATCTCGCGTGGAATGCTTCCGGCTTTGCCCCCGCGTATATCGGCGAGGGCCTTGTCGATCGCAATCACGCCGCTGTTGGACTTGGGCGCGGTCGCAAGAAGTATGACAGCCTCAGAGAGCGGGAGCCTGCCCTCGGGCAGACCGAGCTGAAGGGCGGAGTCCACGCAGGCTTTGACTATCGGGACCGCTATCGGATAGGCAAGCCCTATATCCTCGCTCGCAGAGCAAAGGATACGGCGGCATGCGCCGGCAAGGTCACCTGCCTCAAGGAGTCTTGCGAGATAGTGGAGGGCCGCATCGGGATCCGACCCGCGCAGAGATTTCATCAGCGCAGACAGTATGTCGAAGTGCGCGTCGCCCTCGCGGTCGTAGCGCATAGAGCTTTTCTGGGAAACCTGTTCCGCATCGGCGAGCGTTAGCTTCACCTCACGCGACGCACCCTTCGACGCGCCGTAAAGAAGCTCAATCGCGTTTATCGCCTTGCGCACGTCGCCGCCGCAGCCCTGAGCGAGAAACGCTGTCACGCCGTCCTCGCAGGAAATCTTAATTCCGTCGCGCTCCTCGAGATAGCGCAGCGCGCGCAGGACAGCTTTTTCGCAGTCAGAGGCGGATATCTGCTTGAATTCAAAGATCGTAGAGCGGCTCAGAATCGCGTTGAAAACATAAAAATAAGGGTTTTCGGTCGTCGAGGCGATGAGAGTAATTTTGCCGTTTTCGATGAACTCAAGAAGCGACTGCTGCTGCTTCTTATTAAAATACTGAATCTCATCGAGATAGAGCAGTACACCCTCCGGTGCCATGAGCGTGTCAAGCTCATCTATTATCGCCTTGATGTCGGCAATGCCGGAGGTCGTGGCGTTTAGCTTGCGGAGCGCCCTGTTCGTTTTTTCCGCTATGATGCTGGCGACGGTCGTTTTGCCGGTCCCGGACGGACCGTAAAATATCATGTTCGGTATCTGCTTCGATTCGATAATGCGGCGCAGCATCGAGTTTTCGCCCAGTATTTCAGGCTGCCCGACGACGTCGTCCAGCGAAGCGGGGCGAAGCTCGTCCGCAAGGGGTCTGTACATAGCGCACCTCCATTTCAGCGCGGCCTTTTTTCAATAAACCAAAGAGCCGGAAGGACTGTCGTCCCTATCGGCTCCTGAGTTGCTGATATTCAGCCGATATTCCGGATTGCCCACTCTTATTATAGAGCGGAAAGAATCATTCGTACAGGGGATATTTTTTGCAGAGCAAGGAAACACGCTCTGTGATCTCTTGCTTACGCTTATCAAAGTCGCGTATGGCAAGACTTAGAAGTTCCGCTATTTCGACTATATCTTCGCCAACAAAACCGCGCGTCGTAACCGCTGCCGTGCCAAGCCGTAGCCCGCTTGTTTCCTTCGCGCTCAGAGGGTCGCCGGGGATTTTGTTCTTGTTTGTGGTTATATGGACCTCGTCAAGGCGGGTTTCAAGCTCGCGACCAGAAATGCCGGTTCCGCGAAGGTCGAGAAGAATGAGATGATTGTCCGTTCCGCCGGAGACAAGGCTGAACCCGCGCTTAATGAGCTCAGAGGCAAGAATCGCGCAGTTTTCGTGAAGCCTTGCCTGATAAGACGCAAACTCGGGGGTCAGCGCCTCTCCAAAGGCGACGGCCTTGCCCGCAATGACATGCATAAGGGGTCCGCCCTGGCTTCCGGGGAAGATTGCGCTGTTTATCTTTTTTGCGATTTCCGGGTCGTTTGTCATGATTGCGCCGCCGCGAGGCCCACGCAGGGTCTTGTGCGTCGTTGTGGTAACGACGTCGGCATAGCCGAAGGGGGAGGGATGCAACCCAGCCGCAACAAGCCCAGCGATATGTGCCATATCGACCATCAGGTAAGCGCCGACTTCTTTGGCGATTGCGGCAAATTTATCGAATTCAAGGACGCGTGGGTAGGCGGAGGCGCCCGCAACGATCATTTTCGGTTTGGCTTCGAGGGCGATCCTGCGCACCTCATCGTAATCGATATACCCGGTTTCGACATTAACACCGTAAGAAACGGCATGATAGTTTTTACCAGAAAAATTAACCTTATAGCCGTGCGTGAGGTGTCCGCCGGAGTCTAGGTCCATTCCGAGCACTGTGTCGCCCTGCGAGCAGAGTGCGAGATAAACCCCGTAGTTTGCCTGAGAGCCGCTGTGGGGCTGGACATTGGCGTACTCGCAGCCGAAAAGCTTCTTGCAGCGCTCGATTGCGATGTTCTCAACGATATCTACATATTGGCAGCCGCCGTAATAGCGCCTGCCGGGGTAACCCTCGGCATATTTGTTCGTGAGCACGCTGCCGACCGCAGCAAGCACCGCCTCGCTGACTATATTTTCCGAAGCGATAAGCTCTATGTTTTCTCTCTGGCGCCTGAGCTCAAGAGCCATAGCGTCCGCGACTTCCTTATCCTGCCGCGATATGATGTCCAGCTGACTTTCCACCGTCATTTCATGCCCTCCGTAAACTATGATTATTTATTTTAATAAGCTAAGGGTAAATGATACCCAACGTTCCATCCAGCGCAACTGAAAAAGTACACTTTACGCCAACTATTCCATATTTTAATTATAACCGTGCGGACAGGGCTTGACAACTGTATAATTCTAAAAATTCTTTCATTTTCCGACACCGGATGTTATACTTTTTCATATAGAAAAGCCCTGCCGCGGCAAAAGGAGACGGTTATGAGAACGAATCAGCAGATTGAGGAAATAATTTTAAGGCTTGAAGACGAATATCCGCTTGCGGAATGCTCTCTCGACTACAGGAAGGATTACGAGCTTTTGTTTGCCGCGCGACTTGCCGCCCAGTGCACGGACGAGAGGGTCAACAAGATAACACCCGTACTCTACGCAAGATACCCGACGCTCAAATCGCTTGCTGAGGCGGACATCCTTGAGCTTGAGGATATAATCCGTTCCTGCGGCTTTTTCCATACGAAGGCGCGGGACATTATCGACTGCTCAAATGTCCTTCTCGAACGCTTTGGCGGCAGGGTGCCGGATAATATGGAGGAGCTTGTTTCCCTGCCCGGGGTAGGGAGAAAAACGGCAAACCTGATTCTGGGAGATGTGTTCGGCAAGCCGGCGGTCGTAGTCGATACCCACTGCATCAGACTTTCGAACCGTATCGGACTTGTGGACGAGCTGAAGGACCCCGTAAAAATCGAAACGGAGCTTCGGAAGATTCTACCACCGGAAAAATCATCCGACTTCTGTCACAGGCTCGTCCTGCACGGCAGGGCGGTCTGCCCCGCGAGAAAGCCCTTGTGTGAAAAGTGCTGCATCCGCCATGTGTGCCGTTACTTCGAGGGACCGGGGGAATAAAGTTAAGGGAACACAAATCGACTGAATAACTTCAATATATGGTCAATAATAATTTATTAAATTTGGAGCAGAAATCATGAACCAGAAAATTACAGCGATAGTAATAGTATCGGTTTTATCTTTATCCTTGCTGTTTTCCGCCTGCGGCAAAAAACCGGCGGCGGAGAGCATAACGCCGAGCGCAAGCCCGGAATTGACAGCCGGTCCTTCACCGTCCGCAGTTGATCAATATCCCCTTATTGTCAAAGCAGGCAGCACCGTCACATCCGATCTGAACGGAGACGGCAAAGAAGACGAGGTGTACTTTGAGCCTAATGAAGATAGAACGGCAATTCTCAGCCTGAGTGTGAACGGAACGGATTTTGCAAAATCTTTATACGGGCAGGAGCTTTATACCGACAACCTCGAGCCAAGCTATTATTGCATTACTGATATCGACGCTTCAGATAATTCGCTGGAAATCGCGATCATGGATTATGGCCCCAGCAGTGACTACATGACGTACTTTTTCAGATATGACGGAACCGGCCTGAAATACATTGGGAATATCAGCGGCATGATAATCAACTCGTTTTCGGACAAGTCTGACCTCACTTTCAATGGCGACGGAACAGTCGATTCCTATATGAGGCTTTCAGTGCTGCAAACATGGTGGTCAGCAGCGGAATGGTGGCTTACAGACAGCAGTCTCGAGCTTGTTGATCAAGATCTTTACTATCCTGTTTGCCCTTCGGGGTTTGGAGAAGATCCGCACACCGAAGTGACTGCGCTTATCGATATCATCGCTTATGAGAAGAATAGTTTGTCGTCTCCCAAAAGCACACTGCCCGCAGGTACGGCGCTGACGCTTGTCGCGACCGACGACAAAGAATGGGTGCAGGCGAAAGCGGCAGATGACAAGCAATGCTGGATACACCTGGATAGTGAGTACGGCCAGAGTGTGGAGACGCCGAATGGATACGTTTACTCAACCGATGTATTTTCCGGACTGCTTTTCGCCGACTGATATTGTGACCTAAAGGTAAAATTTTTTGATTTTGAGCAAAACCCCTTTTAATATGCGAGCATTTATATTAAAATACCTTAGAATGATTTATGAAACAGATCGGAGTGCTTTTATGGAAGATAAGAAACCTGCTTACAGGCGTGTGCTCCTTAAAATAAGCGGAGAGGCCCTTGCCGGAGACCAGGGCAGAGGACTCGATTTCGATGTTATTCACAGCGTCTGCTCATCCGTAAAAAGGTGCGTCGAACTTGGCGTTGAGGTCGGCATCGTCGTCGGCGGAGGTAATTTTTGGCGCGGCGTCAAGGACGGCGGTGGAAAAATGGAGCGTACGCGTGCGGATCACATGGGCATGCTGGCGACGGTAATGAACTGTCTTGCGCTAGCCGACGTTTTTGAGCAGATGGGTGTGGACGTCAGGGTCCAGACCGCGATCGAGATGCGTGCTATCGCTGAGCCCTATATACGCGGACGCGCGATGCGGCACCTATCAAAATCGAGGGTCGTCATCTTTGGCTGCGGAACCGGCAGCCCCTTCTTCTCAACAGACACGGCCGCAGTCCTCCGAGCGGCGGAGATCGAGGCGGACGCGATACTTCTTGCAAAGAACGTGGACGGCGTTTATTCCGCGGATCCCAAGAAGGACCCTGAGGCGGTCAAATACGAGTCTATTTCCTATGACGAGGTTCTGGCGCAGCATCTCGCCGTCATGGACTCTACAGCTACCTCGCTTTCAATGGATAACAAAATTCCCGTGATTCTCTTCGCTCTCAAGGACCCCGAAAATATCGTCAGGGTTGTGATGGGCGAGAAGATCGGAACAACAGTACGGTAGGCTTCAGCGTCTACTATAGTAGGAGTTCATGCATATACCGCTCAGCGGTATAATGACCGCAGACGGCCATTATACAAGGATCTCATGAATATACCGCGAGGCGGTATAATACAACGATTTCGGAGGGTTAGAAAATGGCAAACGATTATCAGGACATCGCCGCAAAAATGAAAAAAACGACCGAGGTTTTAAGTCAGCAGTTCGATTCCGTACGCGCGGGACGCGCAAACCCCGCCGTTCTCGACAAGCTCAGGGTCGAATATTACGGCACGCCCACGCCTATTAACCAGATTGCTACGGTTGCGACGCCTGACCCGCGCTCGCTTGTTATTCAGCCGTGGGACACAAGCAGCCTTAAACTTATTGAAAAGGCGATACTCGAATCCGATCTGGGCATTAACCCCACGAACGACGGCAAGATGATACGTCTGGCTTTCCCACAGCTCACCGAGGAACGCAGAAAAGACCTCATAAAGCAGGTAAAAAAATACTCCGAGGAGGCCAAGGTCGCGATCCGAAATGTTCGCCGCGATGCGATGGAAAACTTCAAAGAGCTCAAAAAGAAGTCCGAAATCACCGAGGACGACCTCAAGGATATCGAAAAGGATATGCAGAAGCTCACTGACGACTATGTAAAGGAAATCGATAACATAGCCTCAAAGAAGGAAAAGGAGCTGATGGCTATCTGATGGGGCTGTTCGGCAAAACCAAAAAAGAGGCGGGGGAAGTGGATTTTAACAATCTCCCCCGCCACATTGCCATTATTATGGACGGAAACGGGCGTTGGGCGAAGAAACGCGGCCTTCCGCGAAGCGCGGGACACGCGCAGGGGGCCGAGACCTTCCGCACGGTTGCGACCTACTGCAAGGATATCGGAATCCGGTACCTGACCGTATACGCGTTCTCGACAGAGAACTGGAAACGTCCGACGGACGAGGTGTCGGCAATCATGGGGCTTCTGGAGAAATATCTCTATGAAGCCATCGACCGCATGGAGCGCGACAGAGTCAAAATGAAGTTTTTCGGCGATCCTGAGCCGCTTCCGCCTAAGCTTCGCGCGCTTATCGAACGCACGAGCAATATAAGTACGCATTACGACGGCTGTCAGGTCAACATATGCCTTAATTACGGCGGCAGAGACGAAATTCTGAGAGCCGTGAAAAGCTGTGCCAGTGAGCTTGCGGAGGGCGGCGTAACCGAAATAACCGAGGAAACATTCTCGAAAAAGCTGTGGTCCTCGGGAATCCCGGACCCTGAGCTTCTGATAAGGCCGGGAGGGGAAGCGCGTCTGAGCAATTTTCTTCTATGGCAGTCGGCGTATGCGGAGCTATACTTTACCGACACGCTCTGGCCAGATTTTTCGATCAAAGATATGAACAGGGCGATAGCCTGGTTTCAGAAGCGCGACAGACGCTTCGGAGGAGTCTAACGATCCGTGCCCGTCGGCACCCTGATTTTTAGGCGGGTATTTTCTGGGCACGCTTCGTCGCCTGATTTCCGTGTTTGAAAGGACCTTAAAAAGATGAAAACCAGAACGATTGTGGGACTGACGGCGATACCGCTTTTTATTCTCCTGATTTTCTTTGCTCCACTGTGGGCATTTTCAATTTTGGTGGGACTAATTTCATTAGGCTCTGCCTGGGAGATTCTACGCTGCGTCGATTCGAGCCTGCCCCTGCGTTTTCGTGTATACGCGGCGGTTACGGGCTTCGCAATGCCTGTAGCCTTTGCTCTGTTGCGGGAGGATGCCGTCGTGTCAACGGCAATATTCGTAATTTCGGCGCTCATGTTCGCGGAGCTTCTGTTTTCCTTCAAAAAGGAGGAACACATAAAGCTCGAAACCGTCTTATATGTTATATTGGCAGGCGGAATAATGCCGATGCTCCTCATCTCGCTTGTTCGCATAGGCGTTATTGAAAGCTCACCTGCCTACGTGTTTCTGCCCTTTGTCGCTGCGTTTTCAAGTGACAGTGGTGCTTATTTTGCGGGATATTTCTGGGGTAAAAAAAAGGCTTTTCCCCATCTTTCTCCGAAAAAGACCGTCGCGGGATGCGTTGGCGGGCTCGTTTCAGCGGTTCTGCTTATGCTTCTTTACGGCCTTGTGATATCGCGCTTCGGTTTCGAGGTCAATTATCTTCTGCTTGCCGTTTACGGACTCTTCGGCAGCCTTGCCTGCCAGTTCGGCGACCTTGTATTCTCTGCGATTAAGCGCCAGTACGGAGTGAAGGACTACGGTAACCTGATTCCGGGGCACGGAGGGATGCTGGACCGTTTCGACAGCATGCACTTCACGGCGCCGATGATCGAGCTTCTGGTCGTCGTCCTGCCGGCAATATATAAGGCATAAACAATGCGCGTACCGCCCGTTTTATCGGGCATACTATATGAGGTAATTCTATGGTTTCATCCATCTCCGTTCTGGGAGCGACGGGCAGCGTTGGAGTACAGACGCTTGACGCAGCCGAGAGGCTGGGTATACCCGTCAGGGCCATGTCAGGAAACAGAAACATAAAGCTGCTGGAGCAGCTCGCCCGCAGATTCATGCCCGAATATGTCTGCGTTTTTGACGAGGATGCTGGAAAGCAGCTCAAAATTGCACTTGCGGACACCAATATAAAGGTCGGAAGCGGGATGTCGGCCCTGACCGACTCTGCCTGCCGCTATGCCTCCTGCGTCGTGACCGCCGTATCCGGCTCAGTCGGACTCATACCGACTCTTGCCGCTATAGACGAGGGGCGCCGCATTGCGCTGGCAAACAAGGAAACACTGGTCTGCGGCGGCGAAATCGTGATGAACAGAGCCAGAGAAAAGGGCGCTCAGATCGTCCCTGTGGACAGCGAGCATTCCGCGATTTTTCAATGCCTTGAGGCTCAGGGGAGTGCGAGAGCGCTTAGGCGCATATTGCTGACGGGTTCCGGCGGCCCCTTCCGCGGCAAGTCGCGTGAGGAAACCCGGAACGTGACGCCGGCTATGGCGGTCTCACATCCGAACTGGAGCATGGGCGCGAAAATCAGTGTCGACAGCGCCACGATGATGAACAAAGGGCTGGAGTTCATCGAGGCAATGCATCTGTTTAACGTCACGCCCGACGAGATCAAGGTAATAATCCACCCCGAGAGTATAATACACTCAATGGTGGAGTATAAGGACGGCTGTGTTCTGGCGCAGCTCGGAATCCCCGACATGGCGCTTCCGATACAGTACGCGCTGACCTATCCGGAAAGGGCGGATTCTCCATATACGGCGCCGGACTTCACCGCTTTGGGAAAGCTTACGTTTCTGGAGCCGGAGCTTGAAAAGACTCCTTGCCTTGCACTCGCGATGGACTGCGCTCGGCGCGGCGGAACGGCCGCCGCAGTCATGAGCGCCGCGAACGAGGAGGCCGTGGCCCTGTTTTTGAAAGAAAAGCTCTGCTTCGGCGCAATCAGCGATATCGTTTCGGACTGCGTCAATAAGATCGCGGCAGCCGGAACTCCGACGCTCGAGGCACTCCGCGAAGCCGACGCCGCGGCAAGACGCTTTGTAAAGGAAAACTGCGCCGGGTATTAGAGGTTTATTATGTATATTGTTATAGCAATTTTAATTTTCGGGTTTTTGATAGTCACTCACGAGCTAGGACATTTTGTCGCGGCAAAGATCTTCGGCGTCCGGGTCTCAGAGTTTGCGGTCGGCATGGGCCCTGCTCTTCTGAAAAAGCAAAAGGGCGAGACGCTTTATGCCCTCCGCGCCTTTCCAGTCGGCGGCTTCTGCGCGATGGAGGAGGACGAGGAATCAGAGGATGCACGCGCGTTTACGAACCAGAAGTGGTGGAAACGCTTCATCATCCTGGCTTCGGGAGCTTTGATGAATTTTATTACGGGCCTTGTCATATTAATGTTCATTGTTCCGAATTCGGGTTATTTTGCTACTCCGACGATCACGGGCTTTTTTGAGGGCTGCCCGTATGAGAGTGCGCAGGGGCTTCAGACCGGCGATACTTTCTATAAAATCGATGGGCACACCGTATTCTTTCCGTCGAATCTCTCGCTTTTATTGAGCCGCACGGGTAGCGACTATCACGATATTGTCGTGATACGGGACGGAAAAAAGGTCCAGCTTGATGATTTCCTTCTTGCGGCGCGGGAATACGATATCGACGGAACAAAGGAAGTGAAATTAGGCCTGTATTTTGCCGACAAGAGAACGGACGTCCTCTCCAATCTGAAATATACATGGGACGGAGCGCTCGACTATGTGCGTATGGTTTGGATGGGGCTGTCGGACCTTGTTACTGGGGCTGTCGGGCTTAAAGACCTTTCGGGGCCCGTCGGCATAGTCGGGATTATAAACGATGTGGGGGAGAGCTCCGCAACTGCGGCGGACGCAACGCTCAATATTGCGTATCTCGCGGCATTTATTGCCGTAAACCTTGCCGTCATGAATCTTTTGCCGCTTCCGGCTCTGGACGGCGGACGGCTTTTCTTCCTGGCCATTACGGCGGCGATTGAAGGAATATTCAGGAAGAAGCTCAACCCAAAATACGAAGGCTATGTACATGCCACAGGGCTGGTCCTCCTTTTGGGACTAATGGCGGTGGTCATGTTTAATGATATCTGGAAACTCATAGTTTAGGTCTTATTCTGAGAGGTTAGCCGACATGAACAGAAAAAAAACCAGAGTGATAAGAATCAGAGACAAATATATCGGCGGAAGCTTCCCAGTCTCCGTGCAGTCGATGTGCAGCACGAAGACCGATGATATAGACGCGACGCTCGCCCAGATAGAGGCGCTTAAAAATGCGGGCTGCGAGATTGTACGTCTTGCCGTGCCGGACGAAAAGGCTGCGCGTGCCCTTACCGATATCAGGAAAAACTGCAAGATGCCGCTCGTCGCGGACATCCATTTCGACCATAAGCTCGCGATTGCGGCGGTTGAGGCAGGCTTTGACAAGATACGCATAAATCCTGGCAATATTGGATCAGGAGAAAAGGTTAAGCTCGTTGTGGACGCGTGCAAGGCAAACAGCGTGCCTATACGCATAGGCGTAAACAGCGGGAGTCTTGAAAAAGATCTACTGGAGCAATACGGACCCACACCCGACGCCCTGTGCGAGAGTGCGATGCGGAACATACATATGCTTGAGGACCTGAATTTCAACAATATATGCGTTTCGATCAAGTCGTCGAGCGTGGCGGACACGGTCATGGCTTACAGGCTCATGTCGGTCTTGACGGAATACCCCCTGCACCTCGGTGTAACCGAAGCGGGCACCTCCTATATGGGACTTGTGAAATCAGCCGCCGGTATCGGGTCCTTACTGATGGACGGTATTGGAAGCACGATACGCGTTTCGCTCACGGCAGACCCCATCGAGGAGGTTAAAGCGGGAATCGCCATCCTGAAGGCGACCGGAATCCGGAACGAGGGAGTGGATATCATCTCCTGTCCGACCTGTGGAAGAACGAGTATCGATCTTATCGGTACGGCGAAAAAAGTTGAGGAGCTGCTTTCTGATTTTAAAAAACCACTTAAAGTCGCGGTGATGGGCTGCGCTGTCAACGGCCCCGGCGAGGCAAGAGAGGCCGATTACGGGCTTGCCGGAGGCTTGGGGGAGGGTGTCCTTTTCAAGAGAGGCGAAATTGTCGGCAGAGTACCGGGTGAGAATCTTGCCGAGGCTCTGGTGGAGTTGATAATGCGGGAGGAAAAAGGAGTTTAATATCTGAAAATGAGCGAAGACAAGCAGGTTCCCTTTCTTGACATGTTCCCGTTCTGCGTGGATCTCGCGGATATGTGCGGCGGACTGGACGGGGCGCTTATAAAGGAAGCCACCGTTAACAAAGAAAGATTACATATGACAGTATCAGCCGTTTTCCGGCGCAGAGCTATTCCCGCGGAGATACATACGATCGAGGGAAGAATAGCGACGGAATACGGCTTGAATTCGGTTTCGTTGAGCTCGCTGAGCGCGTCGTCCGGCAACGTCACGCAGGCAAATCAGGCAAAACCGGGTGAAAAAAAGGGCAAAAGCGCACCGACTCCGGGAAAGGTGATTTTCGGAAGGCCGATAAAGGGCGAGCCGGCCCCGATGGATACGCTGACCTTGGATTCCGGTTCCGTTGTTGTCCACGGCGAGATTTTTTTTGTCGAAAACAGAGAAATAGCAAAGACAAAGGCATGGGTTCTGTGCATTGAAATCACGGATAACACGGGCTCCGTCAGAGTCTCCAAGTATTTTAAACCTGGAGACGACAGGGGAAGCCTGGAAAGCCTTCAAAAGGGGATGTACATCACCGTTTCGGGAAATGTCGCTTATAACCGCTACGACGAGGACATAGCGCTTGAACCGAGGAGCGTGGTTCTCGGTTCAAAGCCCAAACGTGAAGACAGGGCGGAGGAAAAGCGCGTCGAGCTTCATCTGCACACGCGCTACTCGACGCTGGATGCGCTGACCGACCCGGAGGAGGCCGTTAAACGCGCGGCGGAATGGGGCCACCCGGCGATCGCCTTTACAGATCACGGCGTCGCACAGGCCTTTCCTGAGGTATGGCACGCAGGTAAAAAGCACGGCATAAAGATAATTTACGGCGTTGAGGGCTACTATGTCAACGATGTGGACGATAAGCTCGCCCTTAACGGGGACGCGAGGGGAGAGCTTTCGGACGAATACTGCGCGTTTGACATCGAAACGACCGGACTCAACGCGAACACAGAGCGCATGACCGAAATTGGCGCCGTTATTATGAAGGACGGCGAGGTGATTTCGCGCTTTCAGACCTTTGTCAATCCCGGAAAGCCCATACCGCGCGAAATAACCGAGCTAACGGGCATCACAGACAGGGATGTTTTTGACGCTCCAGGGGAGGCGGAGGCGCTCCGAAGCTTTATGAGCTTCTCCGGCGGACGAACTCTTGTGGCTCACAACGCCGAATTCGACGTCGGCTTCATGAAGGCCACCGCGAGACGAAACGGTACGGTCTTCGACCCGACTTTCATCGATACGCTGACGCTCTCACAGAGCCTTCTGCCAGATCTCAGGCGGCATAAGCTCGACATTGTTTCGGCGCGCCTGGGCCTGCCCGATTTCAACCACCACAGGGCGGATGACGACGCGCTCACCTGCGGACGCATAATGGCGAAATTTGTGAAAATGCTGGAGGAACGCGGAGTCACCAAGCTCGCTGAGCTGGAGGGCTATGCGCGCTCAGAGCGCTTGCTGCACCAGCGTTCACCGCGTACGAAACACATAATCATACTTGTGAAGAACAAAAAGGGGCTTAAAAACCTCTATGAGATCATATCAAAATCTCATTTGGAGCACTTCAAAAAGAACCCGATAATTCCAAAGAGCCTGCTTCTGCAATACAGAGACGGGCTGATTGTCGGCTCCGCCTGCGAAGCGGGCGAGGTTTTTGATGCTGTAAGCCATCACAGGAGCGACGAGGAGCTTGAGAGACTCTGCTCACTTTATGATTATCTTGAGATACAGCCCCTCTGCAACAACATGTTCATGCTGGAAAACGGCACAGCCAAAAGCGAGGATGACCTGCGGGACTTCAACCGCCGGATTGTCGGGCTTGGAGAGAAGCTCGGTAAGCCCGTAGTTGCTACCGGGGATGTGCATTTTCTTGAGCCGGAGCAGGAGATTTTCAGGCACATCCTGCTGGCGGGGCGGAGCTTTTCCGATGCGGACAGAGGACTGCCGCTGTATTTCAGGACCACGGACGAAATGCTTGAGGAATTCTCGTATCTGGGAGAGGAAAAGTGCCGTGAAACGGTGGTTTCCAATCCGCGGGCTATTGCGGATATGTGCGAGGAGATCGAGCTTTTGCCGAAGGAGCTTTTCGCACCCAAAATTGAGAATTCCGCCGAGGACCTCAAAAGCCTCGTATATGGGCGCATGCACGAGCTTTACGGTGAAAACCCGCCGGAAATAGTCAGAAACAGGGTCGAGACGGAGCTTGGCGACATTCTGAACCGAAGCTACGACGTTATCTATATGTCCGCACAGAAGCTGGTCGCAAATTCTCTCGCGGCGGGCTATCTCGTCGGCTCGCGCGGAAGCGTCGGCTCCTCGATAGTCGCCTTTATGTCAGGTATTACGGAGGTTAACTCCCTGCCCGCACATTACCGCTGCCCCAAGTGCAAATACACGAATTTCGAAAGTGGCAAGGGTTACGGCTGCGGAGCCGATATGCCCGACAAAACTTGCCCTGTATGCGGGGAAAAGCTCGCAAAGGACGGTTTTGATATCCCGTTTGAGACCTTTTTGGGCTTTGGCGGCGACAAGGTGCCGGATATCGACCTCAATTTTTCAGGCGAATACCAGTCGCGTGCCCATAAATATACCGAGGAGCTTTTCGGGCGCGACCATGTTTTCAAGGCCGGAACCATAGGGACGCTTGCGGAGAAAACGGCCTACGGATATGTAAAAAAATATCTCGAAGAGCGGGGACTGAAGGTCACTAAGGCCGAGGAAAACCGTCTTGCACAGGGCTGCGTGGGCGTTAAGCGAACGACGGGTCAGCACCCCGGAGGACTTGTAATCATTCCGCAGGATATGGACGTAACGGATTTTTGCCCCGTGCAGCATCCGGCGGACGACCCGGAAAGCGGCATTATCACGACCCACTTTGAATATCACAGCATGGAAGCCAACCTCCTCAAGCTCGACGAGCTGGGGCACGACGACCCAACGATGATAAAAATGCTCGAGGATCTGACCGGAGAAAACGCCCGGCAAATTCCGCTCGACGACGAAAAGACGATGGGAATATTCTGCTCGCCGGAGCCGTTGGGGCTGCCGGATAACGACCCGATAATCGGCAA
>JAYFQM010000099.1:0-4093 GCA_034927185.1 Oscillospiraceae bacterium
TGGGACTCCCGCGCAGGCTATGACCGTGTCCCTGTCACAAACCGCGGCGACACAATCTCCCGATTTATAGAGCGCCTCGCATATCTGAGCCGCGAAATCAGACAACTCGCCCACAGGAGAATATTTTTTGAAAATGACTTCTCCGTCTTTTTCAGTATAAATCTCCAGCGGGTCGCCATCCCTGATACGCAGGGTGCGGCGGATCTCTTTCGGTATCACGACTCTGCCCAGATCGTCGATCCGGCGTACAATACCTGTTGCTTTCATTAATTTACCTCCCTTGCGGCTGATGCGCAAATTTTTTTCCGGCGGAGCCAATTCTTGTGTCTCCGGTTTATGCAAGTCGGGGGGAAACAGAGCATACACCGTTTGAGTGACTGCACCGGCAGACTTGATGCTAATGTCACATATTCCAAGCAAACATATTCTTTGTCAAATCTGGCGCATTATTCTTTTTTTCTGCAAAATTCCACAAGCATAAAAAATGCTGAAACCGCAGTAGATAAGCATATGAGGGAGTAGAGAAAGCTCTGTATTATTTCCGATTTTTTTAGGTTTGGCCATTATCATCAGATAGTTAACAGGATTCTGAGATAAGCAGCAGGTAATTATGGTAGCCAATAAAACATGGTAATTACAGCCGATTGGAAAAAATGGATGATGCTGGATATGTAAAAAATAATGTTGTAAATTAGTCAATTCGTATAATACATAACATGAGAGAATTCCATTCGACAAAATAGAAAGAAGGAGGAGTACCGAATGAAAAAGAAGCTTTCAACAAAACTGGCGGTTATTATGGCGGTCTTAATTCTGTTCACTATGACGGCGCTTATTGCAGTTGCGGTGCTTATGTCGTCCAACTCGGTTTCCAAAGGTACCAGCGGTGAAATGAGCGCTATAGCAAAACAAAATTCGATTCAGATTCAATCTATGCTGAATGAAGCGGAGAGCGCAGCCGACGGTTTAAAAGCCTATGTTGTTTCAAACTACAAAAATGTTTCCTTGTCAGAAGAAAAAACACAAGCGAGCGAGGTATATCACAATAAGCTCTATCCCTCCCGCAAAGCAATTGAAAAATATGCAATTGAAACGGCATGGCGGGAAGTTAACGCCAGCGAAAGTCTAATAGGCCTGGGAGTGTTCTTTGAACCTTATGATTTTGACAGCGATATTGAAAGATACTGTATATACATAGACGAGTCGATGTCTAAAACAAAAACAGTCTCAATGTACACAGAGGACTATACAACTCAGGCGTATTATATGGACGCGGTAAAAAGCAACCAGGCGGTGATTACGGAGCCGTTCACATGGAACGGTATATATATGGTTTCCGTCGCATATCCGATTGAAGTGAATGGAAACGTGATCGGCGCCGTCGTCTGCGATATAAGCATGGACAGCTTCAGCTCGATCAAAGTGGCTGATGAAGAGCACACCTCAATGTATGCCGGAATCGTATCGGAAAGCGGTACCGTCATGTTTGACAGCAAAAATTCCGAAATGATAGGCAGCGGATTTGAGTCTCAGTTTTCAAATCCTGATGAGTATAATGAAATTGTCAGTAAATTTGCGGAAGGAGAACCCTTTGAGATTGAAACAGTAAATGGAGAGGGGAAATCGGAGATCCGTTATTTTGAGCCTATTGCTCTAGACAATTTGACATGGTGGTCTCAAACCGTTATCTCTTCAAGTGATTTCAATTCCGCTGCGGTTCACCTCGGAATCTGGCTGGTCGCCGTTGCGGTTGCGGCCATCCTTCTAATTATCGGGTTTACTTACGTGACTCTTAAAAGAGAGATCGATCCTGTTCAGGTCATAGTAAGCTCCGCAAAAAAAATCGAAAGCGGCGATCTTGATATTGATATTGGCATAAATTCCGAAAACGAAATCGGACAGCTTGCTCTTTCTTTCAAAAACATGAGTGCCGGACTGCGCCTGATAATCAGTGACATCAATCATCTGCTGACGGAAATGGCAAATAACAACTTCAGCGTGAAGTCTGAAAACAGTGATAAATATGTCGGCGACTATGAAGAGATTTTGCGGTCCCTCGAGCTCATTAAGGAAACGCTCAACGCAACCCTGTTCAGAATAAAAGAAACCGCGGAACAGGTTTCGTCCGGCTCGGAGCAGGTTTCCTCGGGCGCGCAGTCCCTCGCACAGGGCGCAACCGAACAGGCCGCGTCTGTTGAGGAGCTGTCCGCGAGCATCAGTCAGGTGTCCTCACAGCTAGGCGAGTCCGCCGCCAACGCTGCCAATGCAGCCGAGATAACGGACCAGGTCAGTTCCGTTATGAATACGAGCCTGACTGAAATGCACCAGCTTCTCGACGCGATGGCGGATATTGCCAGTGCCTCTAAGAATATTGGTAAGGTAATCAAGGATATAGATGACATAGCCTTCCAGACAAACATACTAGCGCTCAACGCTGCTGTTGAGGCGGCAAGAGCGGGCGCCGCGGGCAAAGGTTTTGCCGTGGTAGCCGATGAAGTCAGAAATCTGGCGCAGAAATCCTCTCAATCCGCAAAGAACACCACGGCATTGATCGAGAATGCCGTTTCCGCGGTTGAAAAGGGCGTTGTACTTGCAAACAACGCAAACACCGCGTTCGAGGATGTGAATGAAAAGGCATCGCGCATGAGATCGCTGGTTACGGAAATCTCGAATGCTACTGTTGCTCAGTCTGATAGCATCAATCAAATATTGATAGGCGTTGAACAGATTTCCAATGTGGTCCAGCTGAATTCCGCGACAGCGGAGGAAAGTGCGGCCGCAAGTGAGGAGCTGTCCGCGCAGGCAGGGATGCTGCGCGATCTCGTTTCGGGGTTTGTTCTCGACGAGCAGCAGAGCTAAGCGGCATTATTGCTGCCTGAGGTTTAAGCGAATATACAGGATTCCGCGAGGGCGCGCCGTCTGCGTATACCAGACAGCGCGCCCTCTTTAAAAATACTATATAATCAGGGGTAGGATACCTGTTTCACGAATTCCTTCATCGGCATGCCGCCCTCGATATGCACGCGCTTGAGCAGGTATTCATCGTCACCGAGACGTACCTTGCCGGAGGTAGTGGTGAAGCTGAGAGCGTAGCCAAGTTCGGGCAGAAGCGACAGGGTCGTCTCATTATATTTGCCGTAAGGAAAGCTGAACGATTTTATATCGGTGCCGAGCTTCTCCTCAAGTATCCGCCTTGACTGGCTTAGCTCGCTTTCCTGCTGAGTACAGCTCAGAGCGGACAAATCGTAATGGTGAACGGTATGACTTCCGATGGAGTTTCCCTGTGATACGAGCTCTATAAGCTGATCCCAGTCGATATTATAAGGGTTCACCTGGTCCGTCACGATAAAAAATGTCGCGTTGAAGCCATATTCCTTCAATATCGGCCATGCAACGCTGTAGTTGTCATGGAAGCCGTCGTCGAATGTTATCAGTATGGGATTTTCGGGCAGCGATCTCCTGCCGGCCATTGCCGCAAGTAGCCAATCGGGAGTAACGGTATGATAGTTGTTGGAATAAAGCCAATCTGCCTGTTTGCGGAACAGCTTTTCTGATACGCAGATCGAGCTGTCGTATTTTGAGCTGATTGAGTGATACATAAGAACCGGGATTCCGTTTTCGGGAAAAGTCGCCAGATTTTTTTCAACCGCGCTCTGCGAAGGCTCGTCCGGCAGGAACGCACCCTCGCAGAAAAAGGAGGATGTCAGAATAAATACGGCCGCCGCCAGAGAAATCAGTTTTTTCATTTTTTCACCTCCGCATCAACATTATTCTGCCTTGTTTTCATCGGGCAAATCAGGTATTATCTGGTTTCCAACCGACTATAGGCGAAACAAAAAAGGATATGAAAAGCTGTAAAGCTTTTCATATCCTTAAAAAATATTGAGTTTTCTCAAATGATTCCTACGCTGACGATCTGAAAACCGCAGCCCGATATCATCCGAAGCGCCTGACTTCCACATTCGGAACATACATATTCCGGCCCGAGCGACTCATACACGGTCCGCTCTCCGCATTTTCGGCAGATGAAAACGGCGGGGTCCGGTTCGATCATGATCTCTGCGCCCTCGGCCGCGGTACCTATTGAGATCAC
>JAYFQM010000125.1:0-4714 GCA_034927185.1 Oscillospiraceae bacterium
AGGTGCTTATGCGTATGAGTTCAAATACACTCACAGGCTAAAATAGGTCAAATGATATCTCTAAAATGGGCATCCGTTTTGACGGGCAAAATCAGTATAAAAAACCCTGAAAAAGCTTGATGTCCTGCGGTTTTATCCGCAGGACATCGTTGGTGAGTAATTTTTATGGCGGAGAAGGGGGGATTCGAACCCCCGAGACGCTTTTGACGCCTACACGATTTCCAATCGTGCGCCCTCGACCAAGCTAGGCGACTTCTCCCCGGTTTGCTCAAAAAAATACTTGATATTCGGTTTTACGAACACAGCTTGTTCATTATAATTGAGTTCATTCGTGTTGTCAAGTATAAGAATCGGTTTTTAAAGTATAAAGAATTTCGTTCCTAAAATATCACGCCTACATGTTTTATACAAATTATTCTTTCAGGTATATTGAACTTGTATAAACAGGTGATGTATAATAAATAACGTTCCTGATTTTTAAGCGAACACACTGAACAGCCAAATATATACACATAAGGGTGAAAAAAGTGGAGTACATTTTCGTTATTAATCCCGCTGCCGGTCCTTCTGATTCTACAAAGCTTGTTGAGGACGCAATCGCTCAATCTAAAAACGCTGCAAACTGCCATATCTACCGCACTGAAGGTCCCGGCGACGCCACTGATTATGTAGCAAAAAAATGCTCTCAGTGCGCCGGACCGCTGAGATTTTTCGCTTGCGGAGGAGATGGTACTCTAAACGAGGTGATTAACGGCGCGGTAAACTTTCCGGATGCCGGTGTTGGGGTTTTCCCCTGCGGGAGCGGAAACGACTTTGTCAAGTATTACGGCGGCGCTCAGGGCTTTATGAACATTGACGATCTTATCGAGGGCAATGAACACCAGATTGACCTAATCAGGGCGAATGGAAAATACTGCATAAACGTTTTTGACTTCGGTTTCGACACGGCGGTGCTGAAAACAATGGAGAAGGTCAAAACACATAAGTTTCTCAGCGGTAACCGCGCGTATTTTGCCGGAGTGGCGAAAGCTTTGCTTTCATCAATGAAAACTCCCTGTAAAGTGACGGTCGATGGCGAAGTGATCTGTGACGACTATGCACTGCTGTGTACTGTCGCAAACGGAAAATATGTGGGCAGCTCCTTCCAATGTGCTCCGCGTTCTAAGGATGACGACGGGCTGCTTGAGGTCTGCTTCGTGAAGCCGATCTCGAGGCTTACCTTTTTCCGCCTGATCAAGTTTTATACCAGAGGAGAGCATCTGGACAATCCTCTGTTTAAGGACCTGATTGTATACCGCCGAGCGAGAAGAATCGAAATTGAGGGCGGCAAAAACTTTTTATATGCCTTGGACGGCGAACTTGCAGAGGAACCCTGCGTGAACGTCGAGGTTGTTGAAAAAGCTATTAGCTTTATTGTACCGCGCGGCATCGGCATCGAAAACATCGCCGCTGCTTCGGCGATGAAATAAAACAGCGGGAGTTTTTATGTCGCAGGAAGTATACCAATATATTTGGGTGTTTTACGTATATGCTTTCTTAGGCTGGTGCGTAGAGGTCATTTTTCACGCGGTGTCCGAGGGAAAGTTCTTGAACCGCGGGTTCCTCAACGGCCCAGTTTGCCCTATATACGGTTTCGGAGTCTTGACTGTCGTTGTTTGCCTTTCCCCAGTTAAGCAGAATATACTGCTTCTGTTTATCGGATCGGTCCTGCTCAGTACAGCTCTCGAATTTATAACCGGTTTCGTTCTGGAGAGATTTTTTAACGACAAATGGTGGGATTATTCAGAAGAGCCTCTTAACATCTGCGGTTATGTCTGCATCAGATTTTCGCTTGCGTGGGGACTCGCATGCCTGCTTGTGGTAAATGTCATCTACCCTCTTACTACAAGGCTGGTAGACCTTATTCCGCAGACCTTGGGTTTTGCTCTCCTCGCCGCATTTACTCTTTTGATTCTGTCAGATACTACGGTTACACTGATTGAAACTCTGAAGCTGAGGCGCAAGCTTGCTTTCCTGGACAGTGCGGAAAGGAACATTCGCAAGGTTTCAGACAGCCTTGGAGGAGTCATTGCAAACAGAACTCTCAGCGCTGTAGAGGCTATTGAGGAAGGGAAAGAGGCGCTCGAGCAAAAAGCTACGAGGGTCAGAACCGGTCTTAGCACCGCTCAGGCCAGAATATTAAAAGTTTATCCCCGTCTGAGACGAGGCAGATATAAGGACAGCATCGCCGGACTTCGTTTGCGTTTCAGGCGTGAGCACGGAAAGCCCGTAAGCAATCAGCTATACTTTGACGACCCTCACAGCATCGTATCCGACCTGCCAATCGTTCTCTACCGTAATACATTTGAAACCGTTATTGACGTTCTGGAGGCAAGAGACGAATACACTGCGGGACATTCAAGACGTGTGGCGATACTGACAAAACACTTTTGCAGAATTCTCCGCATGCCTCTGCTCGAGTCGGAGCTACTTGAGTTATCCGCTTCGCTTCATGATCTCGGAAAGGTCGGCGTGCCGGACGCAACCCTGAATAAAACAGGAAAGCTGACCGACAGTGAGTGGTTCGAGATGCGCCGCCATCCCGACATAGGAGCAGACATCATACTCAAGTCGGGTATGAAGCTTGAACGAGTCGCCGATATAGTTCGTCATCACCATGAGCATTGGGACGGCAGCGGCTACCCTTCGGGTTTAAAGTGCGAGGAAATACCCAAGGGCTCGCAGATAATCGCAGTCTGTGACGCGGTTGACTCCATGATGATTGAGCGAGTTTACAGGCAGGCTCTGCCCGCGGATGTATGCAAGCAGGAGATTTTAAACGGAAAAGGAACGCTTTTCTGCCCGGAACTTGCCGATAGATTTATTGAAAACTGGGATAGTCTAGTCTGCGGGGTCTATTCAAAACCGGATGCGCTTTCTCTGGAAAAGACTCATACTGAGCAATAGTGTTTAAACCATAAGAGGGAGAACTGATTTTAGTTCTCCCTCTTATATTAGCGTTTTGATTCGCGAGTATATATACCGGTACTGGAGAGCACAGCGGCAAGCGCCGCGCTGAAGTCTATCAGCAGGGCGAACCACAGGGGTGCATAGCCCAGCACCGCGAGAACAAGAATAACCGCCTTTATGAAGCAGACGAAAGCCGAACCCCTTGCCACGCTGTGTTTTGTCTTTTGCGCAAGCATAATAGCCGAGGGTAAAGGCCCTATTCCGTTTTCCATTATTACGACATCCGCTTTTGACAGCTCTCCCGCACAGGCAACGCCGTCTGTGAGAATCCCGACGTCCGCAGCTTCAAACAGCTTTTCCCCGCTTTCGCAGTCTCCCACAAAAGCCAAAGCGCTTTTTTTATCAATGCGCTCTTTAATCTCCGCAATGCGCAGTATTTTTTCCTCCGTCGGACACTCGGCATAATACTCGTCAAGACCAAGCTCCCTTGCGACAAGACTGTCCCTGTCTCGGCTGTCTCCTGAGACCATAACTATTCGATCGGCGCCTGTTTTCGCAAGAGTTTTGAAGTAGCTGGCTGAAACGTCCGGTTTAATCGTTTCATTTAAAGTAATGTAACCGGCATAGCTACCGCTTACGGACATAAACAGCTTGGCGCCAGCTTCCGCGTCGCCGGAGGGTACATTGGCGCCGTTTTCCGAAAGAAATTCGCTTGAACCCAGAAGTATCTTGATGCCTTGAATGGATACTGATATGCCTTTATCTGGGAATTCCGCAAATTTCTCAACAAGCGTCTTGTCGATTTCCTCGCCGAAAGCGTTTATGATAGCCTTAGCCAGATGGTTTTTGCTCTTCACCGCAGCATAGGCCGCGACCTTAAGAAAAGTAGCCTGATCCATTTTGTCGGTTTTTATCTCTGTGACAAGATAGTTCCTGTCTGTGAGAGTACCAAGCTTCTTAAAAACAATCGCTTTTACTTCCGCAGTTTTGTCAAGCGCCGCTGCGTGAGTAAAGAGAACGCCGGAACTCCGTCCCGCAGCCATACTCGAAAAATATGTCATAGGAATTGACAATAACACTCCGCAAGGCGAAGCTATCGCGATAATTATCGTAATCCTGCGTACTGTTTCAGTGAAATCTATCTTAAAAATGAAAGGAAGAACCAATAATAGTATCAGACTGATAATTAGCGCCGCAGGGACAAAGAAGCTTGTCCACTTACCCCATGCAATTTCATTCGCGGTCACTTCACCGTAGCCCGTTTTAAGCAAAGAGCCCATCTTTTTGTAAAGCGCATCTTCCGGAGGCTGGGCTGCTTCTGCCAAAAACTGTCCTCCTACGCAGACGCTTCCTGCCGGCACATAATCTCCCTTTGAAAGCGGGACTTTTTTGCTGCTGCCGGTTATGAAGCTTAGGTCGGCAAAGCCCGAGCCTTCCTTAATGACACAGTCAACGGGAAGCTCCATGCCCTCGTAAGCGACCAGAGTGCTCCCAACGGGGTATTCGGGATCACCTTTTCCTCCGGCTTCCAAGCCGGACAGCATTTTGCGCTGCGGTTCGACAGCCCGACATAACATCTCTCTCGTTTTGAAAAGAGCGTAATCACGAACCAAATATGAAAGCTGAAGCAGCAGTATTGCAATAACGCCCTCCACAAAGCGGCCAATCGCAAAGGACAGAAGCACCGCGACCGTGACAGTCAAATTTTCACTCAGAAATACTTTGTCACGGATATTCTCAGCCGTTTTCAGGACGATGTCGCAGC
>JAYFQM010000129.1:0-13168 GCA_034927185.1 Oscillospiraceae bacterium
GATGCTTTCCCCATAGCTGCAGCAAACCGGCCGCGGTTTCGTGCTATGGAATTATCCAAACATGGGCGACGCAGCTTCTGCTGTGTCGCCCATGTTCGGATAATTCTCTACTCATTAAGCGAAGCTTAACTCTATAAATAATTGGGCTTACTAGTCATAATTATAGCACAACATTAACCAGCAGACGGAAAACGGCTATGTACTCTCCAGCAGAATTGTACTGCTGAAGAGTGAGCGTGGTCCGCGTGGTACTACGGAGGAGCCGGGATGGATGGAATGTATCTGCGGACGCCACATCACTTTATGTTGAAAAAAAGCAATAAAAAACTAAAATTACATTGAAATTTGCGACGCTTGGCCCTTGTTGTTTGATTCCTGCCTGATGTAAAAAGTCATATTATAGATAATCTCAACCATTTCGGGAGTGGATTCCTTAAACCCGTTCTTTAGCCAGTTCTGAATCAGGCCGATGCTCCCATTGACCACAAAAACAAAATATAACTCTCTGGTTGCAAGATCAGCACCGGGCTTGTTGATTGGAGATACGCCGCACTGCTCATAAATCGTGGTCATCAGCTGCTTCTGAAAATCGAGGTCGCCCTGTTCGCTCATCAGCACCTGAATATGGTTGCGGTTTTCAACAAGATAATCAAAAACCTTTTCAAGATTCCGAAGCACATCTGCTTTTGGCGACTCCAGTGTAAAGCTGGAAATCATATTCCTGCCCCAGGAAAGTGTTTCTTCCTCAATCTGCCGAAGAAGATCATACTGATCAGTATAATGCGCGTAAAAGGTCGTCCGGTTGAGGTCCGCTTTTTCGCATAGTTCCTTAATGGTTATTTTTGAAATTGGCTTTTTCTGCATCAATTCAATCAAGCTGTCTTGGAGTGCCATTTGTGTATACCGCGTTTTACGGCTTTGACTAAGTTCCTTCATATTATCCCACCCCTTTTTATTCCACAATTGCAAAGCAACATATCACAAGCAACTTGTCGTCAACACCACAGATCAAAAACATCTGGCGGTTGCAAAACCAACACGGTGTCATTATACTGAATAGGTATTCTGCCGTCAAGGGCAGATTCTATTTCGCGAGGGATAAAAATATGGCACTTATTGAATTCCAGGATATTAAAAAGGAATACCGTACCGGAGATGTCACCATTACGGCGGTCGAAAACTGCTCCTTCTCCGTGGACAAAGGTGAGCTGGTCGTCATACTCGGCCCTTCCGGGGCTGGAAAGACGACTATTTTGAATTTGCTGGGTGGAATGGATAGCCCCAGCAATGGCAGTATCATGGTCAATGGTAACAAAATCGACAAATACAACAGAAAACAGCTAATGGAATACAGGCGCATCGAGGTCGGGTTTGTTTTCCAGTTCTACAATCTGGTCGGAAATCTAACGGCACTCGAGAACATTGAGCTTGCCTGTCAGATCTGTCCGGACTCCCTGAATCCCGAAACCGTATTGGAGCAGGTTGGCTTATCTGACCGGCTGGACAGCTTTCCGGCACAGCTTTCGGGCGGTGAGCAACAGCGTGTAGCTATTGCTAGAGCAATTACAAAAAATCCAAAGCTACTGCTGTGCGATGAACCAACCGGCGCGCTGGACAGCGATACTGGGCAACGTATTATTGCACTGCTTCAGAAAAACTGCCGGGATATGGGCATGACAACGGTTCTTATCACACATAACGCCGTCATTGCGGATATCGCAGATAAAGTAATTAAGATCAAAAACGGAACAGTCAAAAGCGTTACAGTTAACCAGCATCCAAAGCGCGCAGACGAAATTTCATGGTGACAGGTATGCTGTATAAAAACACACTGATAAAAATCAAAAAATCATTCGGACGTTATCTTTCCATTTTTATCATCGTCATGGTGGGCGTTGGCTTCTATGCCGGCATTCAGTCCACCGCACCCGATATTACGAAAGTCGCTGACAGCTATTACCGCAGCCAGAACTTAATGGACTATAAAATTGTCAGCTCTTTGGGTCTGACGGACAAAGACGTTGCCGCATTAAAGGCGTTAAACGGCGTAAAGGACGTGATTCCCAGTTATTCGCTGGACGTGCTGAGCGGGAAAAAAGCGCTCCGGATACACTCCATTGAGGAGGGCGTAAATACCATCGCGCTAACTGCGGGAAGAATGCCGCAGACGGACAAAGAGTGCGTAGCAGATGGGAGAACCTATCAGCTCGGAGATAAAATCAGCATCACCAGCGATGTGGGCAACAAGTTGGAAAACAAGGAATTTATCGTCGTCGGCCTGACCGAATCGGCGCTATATATTGCCAAAGATTACGGAAGCACAACCACTGGCGACGGGAAATTATCGTCCTATATTTTTGTCAACAAGAATAATTTCACGCTGGACGCTTATACGGAAATTTACATCACCGCATTGGGTTCAGATGGTGTGGCCGCATATTCCGATAGCTACAATAAAATTGTGTCCCCCCTGAATGACGAACTGGTAAGTATCAAATCAGGCAGGGAAATCTCGCGATATAAAGATATCTATCAAGAAGCCTCAGATAAAATCAGTGAAAATGAGACAAAGCTGAACGACGAAAAAAAGAAGGCAGAGCTGGAGCTGAGCAACGCTAAAGCAGAGCTAGACGAGAACGTCCTAAAGCTAAAGGACGCAAAGGCTGAGCTTCTGGCTAACGAGACCAGGCTACAGGAGAATATCAAAACACAGAATGCCGAATTTGAATCAGCAAAAGCGCGGATTGCGGATGGGTGGGCGCAGATTGACGCAGCCATGAATACGGCGGGCATGACTAGAGGCGAAGTCGGCTCTAAAGCCGAAGCGCTGGACGCAGCAATCCAGGGCATGCAAACGCAGCTTGCGGCTCTGCCGGAAAATGATTCTCAAAGGGCACAGCTCAGCTCGTCAATTTCGGAATATTCTGCGAAGCTGGAGAACCTGAAGCAGCTCAAGGCATCTATTGATACGCTGACCGCACAGGAAAAACAGCTGGACGACGGAATCAGCACCTTCAAATCCGAAGTGGCAAAGGCGCAGGCGCAGCTGGCAAATGGAAAAACGACGCTTGCGTCGAACGAGCAAAAGCTTAATAACGGATATGACGAATATAATGAGAGTATAGAGAAATTCAACTCAGACATGGCCGAGGCCGAGGCCAAACTTGCCGACGGGAAAGCTGATCTTGCAAATCTTGAACAGCCCAAGTGGTATATTTCAGACCGGGATGCTGCAGTAGGATATTCTCAGCTGGACGGCGGGATTCAGGTGGTTTCCTCGGTGGCCGCCATTTTTCCTTTTCTCTTCATCCTTATCGTTGTTTTAATAACCTCCAACTCCATGGCCCGGATGATTGCTGAGGAACGCGGAGAGTTAGGGACGCTGACTTCTCTTGGCTATCGTGACAAACAAATTATTTTCACCTATCTTATGTATGTCCTGTCCGCTTCCGGGCTTGGCGCCACAGCCGGCTTTTTTGTAGGCTGCCGGGTAATTCCGCCATTGATCTACTCTAATTTTCAATATATTCTGCCGCCGTTAGTTATTCGGTACAACTGGATTGCCTTTGCAATTATTCTTGTGGTTACCTTGGCACTGATGACGCTCGTTACGGTTGTGGGCTGCAACAGAGAATTGCGTGAAAATCCCGCCTCCCTGATGCGCCCGCTGCCGCCGAAGCATGGACAGAAGATTCTATTGGAGCGGATCGGTTTCATATGGAAACGCTTCTCCTTCACCTGGAAAATCACCATGCGGAATATGTTCCGCTATAAAAAGCGGGCGCTGATGACCATTGTCGGCGTGTCATGCTGCACCTCCTTCCTGGTGATTGGCTTCGGCCTGCGGGACAGCATGGACGGAGTGGCACAAAAACAATACGGAGATATTTTTCGTTACGGTAGCATTGCCATTCTCAAGGAGGAAACAAATTCAATCAGCGGAGATTTAAAAACGCTGCTTGACAAAGAACAGCTGTCAAATTCGCTTTTGATAAGGCAGAGCGCCTTAAAATGTCAGTCCGGAACGCAGTCGCTGGACGCTTACCTTGTCGTACCGCAGGACGAAACGCTCTTTCGGGCGTATTACCATCTGGCAAGGAACGATACCAAAGCAACTCTTGATTTAGGTATCGGCGGCGTAATCATTACCCAAAAGATTGCCAAAGAGTTCAATACGGCAGCAGGCGGTACGATCACCATCACGGATATTGACAACAACCTCTACGCGCTCACCGTCGCAGGTGTGGCAGAAAACTATACATCCAACTATATCTACATGCTTCCCTCATTGTATCAACAGACCTTTGGTACGCCGGCAACTTTTAACGCGTTTGTTTCCGGCAGCAGCTCGGATGAAACAGCCTTGGCGGAGCACCTGATGGACAGCGGCCTCGTGGTCAATGTGATTTTTGCCAGCGACATGATCCGACAGGCTGTTGACAGTAATAACAGTCTAAACAGTATTATTGTCCTTCTCGTGGTCGTAGCTTCGATGCTGGCCGTCATCGTCCTGTATAACCTGACGGCAATCAACATCAGCGAGCGCATCCGCGAAATTGCTACCCTCAAGGTCTTAGGCTTTCGGGACAGGGAAACCAATGCATACATTTACCGGGAAGCGCTTGTTTTGACCATAATCAGTATCGGAATTGGAATGATATTGGGTGTTTTTCTCCACCGTTTTGTATTGAACGTCATCGAAAGCGACTACATGGCCCTGTTCCGAAGAATCAAATGGTACAGCTTTGTGATTTCAGGATTACTGACTCTAATATTTTCCGCAATCATGCAGGTTGTCACCTATTTTAAGCTTAAAAAAGTCGACATGATCGAATCACTGAAATCGGTTGAATAGGTACGCTTAGAAACCGTGTATGAAAAGGTGAAAGAAATATATCTGAAGCATCGAATGTAGTAAAGGGCTGTTGCAAATTTTTCATTTTGCTGCAGCCTTTTTTGTCTTCAGACTGAAGCCCCCGCTCAGCGGTATTAATACCGTAACCTTGCAGAAAAAGTGTAAATCAGCTCAAATCTCGCTAAGCTTCAAATATTCTTGCATTTTTCATACCAACTGAGTATAATATGACTATAAACCATTTGGAGGTATGTCCTGTGTACAGAATAACAAAAGATTCGATTCTTATAGAAGTTTTGGAAAATGCTCCTCAGACCGCCCCGTTTTTCAACGCCATCGGCATGCACTGCCTCACCTGCGTCCTTGCGATCGATGAAACAATAGAGCAGGCCTGCGCCGCTCATGGCTTCGATGTGGACGATTTTGTCGAGCAGGTTAATAATTTCCTTGAGCAGCAGGAAGCTCAGCAGGGCTGAATCAGTTTTCACTATATGCCGTTTCAATATTTCGCATTAATCGCAGGTATTGAAGCGGTATATTGCTGTCAGGAGGAGTATTTTTGCCACAAATCAAGCTTTCAGCGAGACTAAATGCGATAGCACGGCTTGTCCCACCAGTCGGAGCAGTCGCCGATGTGGGCACCGACCATGGGTATATCCCCGTATGGCTAACACAAAACGGACATTCTGGTGCGCTTTTTGCAACAGATATTAAGAAAGAACCGCTTTTGCACGCAAAACGGACGGCTGAAAAACAAGGTTTTTCGGAAAGAATAGAGTTTCGTCTGTGCGATGGACTGGCGGCACTTAAAGATGACGGAATCAAAACCGCTATAATTGCGGGTATGGGCGGAGAAAACATCGCTGAGATAATATCTGCTGCACCCTGGGTCAAATTAAGCGGCTGCCTTTTGATCCTTCAGCCGATGACGAAATCCGCGCATTTGCGTGCATGGCTTTCTGATAACGGCTATAAGGTTCTCTCCGAACAGCTTGTAGAGGACGGGGGCATATACGAAATACTTACGGCACGCGCCGGAAAAGACGAGTCCTATTCCCCTGCCGAGCGTCTTGTCGGGCACGCAAATCTCATTTCTGTCAGTCCGCTTTTCGAACGGCGTCTGCAGGATATAACAGTCAAAACTGAACGGGCGGCTTCGGGGCTTTCCGCATCCTCTAGAGGCGGTGACGCGGAGCGCCTTAATCATACGCTGGAGCTGCTCGCTTCTTTGAAGGAACTTAAAAACGGACTTAACTCACCGGAAAACAAAGGAGGTCAGAATGCCTAAGGTCAAGGATATAGTCGGTTATTTTACAGCACTGGTTCCGCCCGAAATGAAAATGGAATTTGACAACGTCGGTCTTCTCGCGGGACTTAATGATGAGGAAATTACAAGGGCGCTCGTGGCACTCGATATAACGGACGAGGTTATAAATGAGGCGATAAGGTCGGACGCTCAATTGATTCTCTCTCATCATCCTATGTTTTTTGAGTTGAAAAAGATCAGTGACGACACTCTGATCGGAAAAAAGCTCATTAAAATGCTCCAGAACGGCATTTCGGGTTTCTGTCAGCACACCAATCTCGACCGAGTTCGCGGCGGCGTAAACGACGCTCTTGCGGATAAGCTCGGCGTAAGGGTCGAGGGCTTTCTGGAAGGGCCTCTGCTTGCTCCCGACGGAAAGGAATACGGTATGGGCCGCTTCGGCTTTCTCCCCTCGCCGGTTGAATTCGAGGATTTCCTCTGTGACGTAAAATTTGTTCTCAATTCGGCGGGCGTGAGATATCACAGCTCCGGAAAGCCAGTCAGCAAGGTCGCCCTCTGCGGCGGCTCCGGCGGCGAATATGTTGAAAAAGCCGTACTGCTCGGCTGTGACACTCTTGTGACGGCAGATGTCAAATATAATCAGTTCCTTGCCGCAAAGGAGCTTGGGCTGAACCTTATTGACGCGGACCACTTCTGCACAGAGAATGTCGTTGTTCCAGTACTCGCGGATATGCTCAAGAGGGGCTTTCCCGAAATCGAGGTTATGATTTCCAGGTCCTCCGTCCAGCCCGCAAAATTCTATTAAAATAAAAGCCCCTTCTTTCCGAAAGGTTAGAAGGGGTATTTACTATATGAAGGATCTGTCGCACTTTATTACACAGTAGTGGTTCGGAAGGAGCCTTTCGACTTCGTCCGATATCTCTTTTTTCAGGTCATCATCGCACTTTGATCCGCCGTAGCAAAGAACGATATCAAAAACAAGGTTTGTGTGAGTCACACCTGGTATATAGCGAAAGTCATGGATGGTAATTCTCTCGTCTATCTTTTTGACGACCTGTGTTACGATTTCCTTTAGCCGAGCAAGCTCGTGATCGTTAGTGTCGAGCGGGTCAAAATGTATGACCGCCTCGCAGCCGAGCTTTTCCTCAAGCTCCTTCTCCGCGTCGTCGATGACCGAATGTGCCTCAAAAACATCTATGCTCGAAGGCACCTCTGCATGAAGCGAAATCATGAGCCTTCCGGGACCGTAATCATGCACCACAAGATCGTGCATACCCGTTATATGCTCGTGTGACATTACAATTTCCTCAATTGCGGACACGAGCTCTTTCGTAGGGGGAGTACCCAATAACGGAGCAAGAGTATCCTTTGCAGAGCTTATACCCGAATACACAATGAAAAGTGAAACGGCAAGCCCCGCCCAGCTGTCGAGATTAAGCGCCGTGTAGCGAGAAACGACGAGAGAAATGAGAACTGCACCCGTTGCGGCTACATCGCTCAGGCTGTCCTTTGTCACTGCTCCCAGTGCCGCGGAGTCGATAATCTTTGCAAGCTTGCCGTTGTATAAAGCCATGTACAGCTTTACGCATATCGACACTGCTAGAACGGCTGCGGTTACAGCGCGAAATTCGACTTCCGTCGGCGAGATGATACCTTTAATCGAGCTTTTCGCAAGCTCGTATCCCATCAGCAATATAAGAATCGAAACGATAAAGCCTGAGACATACTCAAACCGCCCGTGGCCAAAGGGATGCTGTGGATCCGCTTTTTTCCCTGAAAGCCTGAATCCGACGATCGTTATGATCGACGATCCCGCGTCCGAAAGGTTGTTGAAAGCATCCGCGATTATAGCCACAGAGCCGGATAGTAGGGCGGCAGTTAGCTTCCCACCGAAGAGCAGGAGGTTAAAAAGAATTCCTGCCGCACCGCTTATGACCCCGAGCCTTCTTCGCTTTTCGGCGCTGTAGGGACCTCCCTGTTTTTTTAGTTTCCGAATAAGATAAAACATTTTTAACTCCTAAATCGGTTTTACTCAGCCGCGAGGCCGCCTCATCGCTTTGATTACCGCCTTTTCCTCAGCGCCCGGCCTGCGCGACTCGCAGATTTTTTGAAGAGACTTGTTATAAGTGAAATCATCCAGCCCGTTATTCTTCAAGTACGGTAGGGTTCTTTCAGGCAGGTTTACATAACACATAGATACTGCCCACGCGACTGCCATTTTGACATAATAGTCACCGCAGTCAATTTTTTCAAAAAACTTGAGAATTCCTTCAACATGCTCCTCGTCTATAAAGTATTCGAGCATCATTACAACGGCAAAGCGTACATCGTATGGTTTCTCTGAGTTTACATAATATTGAAGAAAATTCCACACCTCTGTTTTGTGTTCCCTCGTAATTTTCAAGCCGCTGCAAAAGCTGTCGCATAGCGCCCAGTTCGTGATTTTGGGAATATATCGCCGCGCCTCTGACAAGACAAACCCGATATCCTCTTTCAGCAGGCCAATGACGCTGCCCTCGAGCAGGGTTTCTTCGTAATATATATCCCTGTTCTGATCGAAATATGACCGCCAGTCGTCCTTAGATAGCATCTTTGCAAGTTTTTTGATATCCGGAGAGCGTACGCCGAGAATGTTATCCGTCCCCGGTATAAGTGAAGAAAGAAACTTCCTGTATTTCGGGTCAGCCAGCTCTTTCAGTTTTTCGCCGTATTCTTCATAGATTTCCGCCATCAGCGAAATTTCCTTTCGAGTTCCAGCAGCAGCGTCTTTGTTCCAAGCCCTCCACCGTAACCGCCAAGACCGCCGTCCGAGGCAATAACTCTGTGGCAGGGTATGACAATGGATATCGGGTTGTTATGGTTTGCTCCTCCCACGGCGCGAAAGCCTCTGGGTGAACCCGCTCTCTCCGCAATGTCCTTGTAGCTTTTTGTTTCGCCGTAGGGAATCTCCAAAAGGGCCTCCCAGACTTTTTTTTGAAATTCAGTTCCCTGCGCATCAAGCGGCAAATCAAAGCTTTTGCGCGTACCGTCAAAATACTCCCGAAGCTGCTTAGCTGCAAGCTCGCTCAGTTTCGAGGGCGTACCTCCCGCTTTTTCGTCTGTAAAAAGAATATGGCGGATTGCCGTGCCGGTATATCCGATTTTCAGGTTTCCGCATGGAAACGCGTATATGGCAAATTCTTCATTCCTCATTGTTTTTCCTCCGAATTCTCTTTTATCTTCAGCTTATCAAACGAGCGTTCCAGCTCTCTGACGAGCTTTTCTCTCGCCTCTGACTGTGCCTGCTCCATACTGCGGACATGCATATCCGCCGTTAGGCTTGCTGCAGCCGCTTGGTCAATAACAGCAAAGACGGCTTTTTCCATCTCACCGCCCTCTGAATAGTCAGCTTTTAAAACGTAATCGACACGCCCCTGCAAAAGCAGCTCGTTTACTTTATCCTTGCTGGATTGATAAACCGCGATCGAATGCCCGCCGTTTGCGCGGACGAGCTTCATGCAGGGCACATCCGTCAGCCCGTCTCCAATATAGATCATGTTCCGGAAGGGGACCCTGCGCTTATCCTCCTCCATGAATTCGTTCAGCCCGTCGTTTTCCGTCACGTCGAGAACGCCCTTGTTTATTCGAAACAAAAACTGGGTTTTGCTTGTGTAGTTCACAGCCATCGCAGGCCAGCACGGTTCTCCGTTATCGTCGTAGCAGTATTCAGCTGCATATATTTGTTCAAAGTTTTCAGCTATTCTAGTACCCTCTATTATTTCCTTGAGGCCCGATGAAATTATGTAGTGCTCGGCTTTCATTCCACGCTTGGCGGCATAGACGTTTATTCGCCTGAACCACGATTCGACGCCTTCGAAAAGCTCGACGTCTCTTCCCAGGGCGCGTAGGGTATCGCGCGTGAAGAGGAGCTTTCCTTTAGCCTTCCTGAACATCACGTACATATAGGCAAGTATCTGGTCCATACGGTTTTCGCGCATCATTTTATCGCATTCCGCCCAAAAAGCTTCCGGCGTCATTTTAATGCTCGGTATGAAAGCGTATTCCTGCATATCTCTGGGTGAGAGAGTTTTGTCGAAATCATACATCAGGGCAAATATTGGTTTTTCGGACAAGTGGCGTCTCCCCTCTCGTGAAATAACCGGCTGAGCCATAAAGCCTGAAGCTCATGGCTGCGAGAATAAATTAATCCGGATGCCTAATGTTTTTCCCTGTTTCCACTTCCACGGTGGCTTTGCCCTTTCTGAGATACTGTTTAGAAAGGTTTGCAACAGTCGGCCTATCACGATTATATACTATTTTGTGTCATTATCAATAATAAAAAAGCACCTGGGTTATCCTGCTCGGCGCAGTTACACGCAGGCCTACATCGTGCGTCCGTATATCTCCGTATATGTCAGTCTGCCATCCATGCGTTCAGACTTCATTAGCGAAATACGCGATACGCTCATGGTTTTTCTCGGGACATCGAGCTTCACAGGTTCCCGCGTCTGAAGCTGTCTTGCAATCGTAATGTGCGGTTTAAAGGCACGGTTCTCGATATCAAACCCGCTTTTGCGCAGCTCGCTCTGAAGACTATTGGCAAGACGCGTGAGCACTGTGTTCTTTTCGATACCGACCCAATAAAGGCTGCCGAAGTTTCCCGCTCCCGAAACCGCCATTTCGAAGGCCTGAGGAGCACAGCGGTCAATAATATTCCTTATGGTACTCACATCCTCTGTTTCACCAATAAACGCAAGCGTGAGATGAAGATTTTCCGGTTTTGTAAAGTTTCCGGACACCGCCTGAGCCTTCAGGCCGTCCATCGCCAAAAGAAGGGCATCCTTAACCTCCTTTGAAAAATTAACCGCAATAAAAAGTCTCATGCTATTCTCCCTCCGATGAAGGCACGATTGAAGCCGACCATACGTACGAAAATCTTAATTTGCCGAAGTCCTGCCCGATTTTCTTTTTAGCTTCAGTATACTACCTCCCTTCAGTTTTTCATACTGAAAACTTATCCCGAATGTTCGAAATTCTTTCTGTTATTAACGTGTTCCTTGCTAAGTATCAATATCTCTGCCTGACTATCTCAGCAGGAGCAAAAGCCAGACAAATGGCCTTTACTTTTTGCCCGTATTTCTGTTATTATAACTTCAATTAGCCAAGCATCTTTGATAAAATCGATTATATCTGACTCCCAGTAAGTCCCGGCTCTATATTTACCGTTCTGACGCGCTCTCTTTTTTGTGCAGAAAATGCGAGGACAGACTCCTCTGAAATCTGTAAACTCTCATTATAGAAGGTGATTAAATGGATTGGCTTGAAAGACTCAACGAATCGATAAACTACATTGAGGGCAGTCTTTCGGGAAAACCGGACCTTGACCATGCGGCTCAGATCGCCTGCTGCTCGGTTTTTCATTACCAGCGTATGTTTTCATACATTGCCGGCATACCTCTCGGCGAGTATATACGCCGCAGGAAGATGACCGAGGCGGCCTTTGATCTTCAGACCGGCGGGCTGAGGGTCATCGATGTGGCTCTGAAATACGGCTATGAATCTCCCACCTCGTTCAACCGGGCGTTTCAAAGCGTGCATGGGGTCTCACCCTTGAGTGCCCGCTCAGAAGGAGCTTTTCTGAAAGCATATCCGAGAATCAGCTTCAAAATATCGATCAGAGGAGATGTCGAAATGAACTACAAAATCGAAACAAAAGAAGCTTTCAGGATTATCGGACCCAAAAGGCACTACAAAATGGATGTGGATGGCAACTTTGCGGAAGTTCCGCTTTTCTGGCAGGAGGTGAGTCAGTCGGGCGTTATGCCAAGACTTTGCGAGCTTATGAACCTTCCGCCCTATGGCATTATGGGAGTCTGCACCTGTATGAACGGCAAGGACTTCGACTATTACATCTCCGTTGCGTCGGACAGACCCGTCCCGAACGATATGTCCGCATATGAAGTCCCCGCCACTACGTGGGCAGTTTTCGAATGTGTCGGCGCAATGCCAAAAGCCATACAGGAACTGCAAAAAAGGATAGTATCCGAATGGCTGCCTGCGTCCGGCTATGAATACGCCGACGCTCCGGATATCGAGGTCTATTCGGACGGCGACATGAGCTCGCCGGACTATAGGAGCGAGGTCTGGATTCCGGTTATAAAAAAGAAATAGGCGGTATTAAAGCGCGCCGCTTGGAGCGGCGCGCTCATTCATCATTATCTGAGCCATGGCTCGTCTGGATTTTCTTTACGCTCCGGTCGTTTGCGCGGAGGATCTCCCGGCACCGGCATACCGTGAATCTCTGAGTATGCTTCGGCGTCTTCTTCGGTTATCGGCGGAGTCGGCGTCAGCCCCGTCATTTCCGTCGTGGACATGACCGAATTCATATCATAGAAATCCTGATAAATCCTGTCGTCTCTCTGCAATGGCTTTTTTTCGGTATCCATAGACTGCTGCCACCTTCTTTCAAGATTAGCAGTAGTATTCCTCAAAAACGAAATTCTATGCTTCAAGCGTTTTTTATCGGGTTGCCATGCCCAACGTATATTGTCTTAGCACCGCTCTTTTTTATTCTTTCAACGCTTTGGCGCATCGCTTTCTCATTTTCGAAAATTCTCGCAACCGTCGGGCGAAACACGTTGAACATCGCGTCCCCCACAATTATATCCCCATCGTCCGTCAGAACGCCGACAGAGCCTTTCGTATGCCCCGGAAGCGCAACGACACGGGCTTTGACGCCGTATTCTGAAAGGTCCTGCCCGTCCTCAAGCATAATATCCGGCTCAAAATATGAGTAGGTGGATTTTCTCAGAACAGGCTTTGAAACAAGAGAGCTCGCCCTGCCGAGGAGTGTTGTTCCGAGCAGGATGCTGTCCTCTCCCTTACCGATTATTGGCACATCCTCCGCACTCAGAGCAATGGGAACGCCGAGTCTTTTTGACAGGTATTTTGCCGAGCTGACATGATCGAAATGTCCGTGCGTAAGCAAAATCAGCCTGACATTTTTGCCCATGATGCGCTCTAAAATCTTAGGCCCGTCCTTATAATTGCAGGTATCTATCAAAATT
>JAYFQM010000154.1:0-30124 GCA_034927185.1 Oscillospiraceae bacterium
GATGCACCTGACGGCACAGCAGCTCTGCCTATGGTTCCGTCGTCGAGCGTCACTTCCACCTCAAGAGTCGGATTTCCTCTGGAGTCAAGTATTTCACGCGCCAGAACATCAACAATTTCCAGATAGGTCTTTGATAACATAATTATAACTCCTTAATAATTGTACTTTTTTTGTTGTCGATCAGGCTCACGCCTGTCATTTTTTCGGGCTTCATTATGCCCATAAGTTCGAGCATTGTAGGTGCTATATCCGCGAGCCTCCCGCTCCTAAGCTTAACATCGGCTCCGCAGATGATAAGCGGAACCGGGTTTGTGGTATGTGCGGTATGAGGCTCGCCGTTTTCGAACATACAATCAGCGTTGCCGTGGTCCGCCGTGACAACAATCACGCCGCCCATATCCGAAACCGCTGCTGCAATTCGTCCAAGGCAGACATCGACCGTCTCGACCGCCTTGATCGCTGCGGACATCACTCCAGTGTGTCCGACCATGTCGCAGTTTGCAAGATTGCAGATGATCACATCATATTTGCCGCTGCGTATGGCCTCTGCGCATTTGTCGGTGACTTCATACGCGCTCATCTCGGGTATAAGGTCATAGGTTGGAAATTCCCTTGGAGATGGAACCAGAATCCTATCCTCGCCCGGATATATCTTTTCTACGCCTCCGTTGAAGAAAAACGTGACATGTGCGTACTTTTCGGTCTCCGCGATACGGAGCTGCGTAAGCCCGAGCTTTGAAACATATTCCCCGAAGGTGTCCTCGATCTCCTCCGGCGGGAAAGCGACAGGCAGCTTTTTCAGCTTCTCGTCGTAGCGCGCCGTGCAGACGTAGTTAAGCGGGAAAAGCCCGTTTTTGCGCTCAAATCCGTCAAAATCATCGCTTGTAAGCGCATAAGTGATTTCTCTGGCTCTGTCCGGGCGGAAATTGAAGAAAATGACGCCGTCCCCGGAAGAAATTCTGCCGTCACAGCAGACGACTGGCTCTACAAATTCGTCCGTTACACCCTTTTGATAGCTTTCCTCGATCGCGGAGACAGGATCTGAATTGTGTATCCCTTCGCCGTAGACCATGGCGGCATAGCCCTTTTCGACTCTTTCCCAGCGCTTATCTCTGTCCATGGCATAGAACCTGCCCTGGACGGTAGCGACCTGGCCTATGCCCAGCTCCGCGCACTTTTCAACCAGCTCGCGCATGAAGCCCGCTCCCGAGGTTGGGGGAACGTCGCGGCCGTCAAGAAACGCGTGAACAAAGACCTTCTGCACGCCCCTGCGCTTTGCCATTTCCAGAAGGGCAAACAGGTGTGTTATGTGGCTGTGCACTCCGCCTGTCGACAGGAGCCCCATCAGGTGCAGGGCTCTGTTATCCTTCACGCAGACGTCCATTACGTCCATATAGGCTTTGTTTTCGAAAAAATTACCGTCTTTTATTTTGCTTGAAATTAGTGGCAAAATTTGATACACAACGCGCCCTGCTCCGATGTTGGTATGGCCAACCTCGCTGTTGCCGATCTGTCCCTCGGGAAGCCCAACGTCAAGTCCCGAAGCCTCCAGCGTAGAGTTCGGGCATTCGCCGAGCATTTTGTCCAAATTCGGCGTATAAGCTCTTGAAACGGCGTTGCTTTCGCATGGAGCTGCAAGGCCCAAGCCATCCAGTATCAGGAGGGCTGTGGGAATCTTTTTCATAGCGTTATTCCTCCCCGGCGACTTCTGCCACCGCGCCTATGATTTGTGCAAAGTCAGTTGGCTTCAGAGAAGCGCCGCCGATAAGCCCACCGTCTATATCGGGCTGTGAAAGCAGCTCCTTGGCGTTTTTCGGATTCATCGAACCGCCGTAAAGTATGCTTATGCTGCGGGCCACTCTCGCTCCGCGCTTTTCGCGTATAACAGAGCGAATGGCTTCGCAGACCTCCTGCGCTTCCTGGGGAGTCGCAGTCTTACCCGTTCCTATGGCCCAGATCGGCTCGTAGGCGATGACGATCTGACGTTCGCTGCCCTCAGGTATGAAGGACAGGGCGGCAAGAACCTGATAGCTTATATATTCCATCGTGAGAGAGCGTTCTCTCTGCTCTAGAGATTCACCGACACAGATGATTGGGCTCATTCCTTTTTCGAGAACCGCCAGCGCCTTCTGTCCGACCGTAAAATCGCTGTCGCCGTGATACTGTCTGCATTCGCTGTGTCCTACTATGACGTAATGCGCACTCAGGTCGGCAAGCATGTCGGCCGAGATTTCGCCTGTATACGCGCCCTTGTCGTGAATACTGACATCCTGCGCGCCATATGATATACGGTTGTCCTTAAGGCTGCGGCGAATGGTTGAGATATGCGTGAACGGCACCAGAAGCGCGATCTCGCAGGTCTTGGTCTTTGGAAGGAGCGAGCGCAGCTCCTCGGCAAAAGTCTTTACCTCCGAGGAAAGCAAATTCATTTTCCAGTTTCCCGCAATAATGGTCTTGCGGTATTTCTTATTCATAATGTCCTCCTGTATGCGCTGATGCGCAATTTTTATTTCTCTTTATTTATCCAAAAGGCAGGCGATACCTGGAAGCTCGCGCCCCTCAAGGAATTCAAGCGACGCTCCGCCGCCCGTGGAGATGTGTGTTATCCTGTCCGCAAAGCCCATCTGCTCAGCGGCAGCCGCGCTGTCTCCTCCGCCGATTATAGTTACGGCTCCGGAATCGGCAAGCGCCTTCGCCATGCTCTTCGTCCCGTTAGCAAACGCCGGGAACTCGAAAACTCCCATCGGCCCGTTCCATACAATCGTTCCGGCACCCTTAGTCGCTTCAGTAAAAATGGCAATTGTCCTATCACCAATGTCCATTCCCATCCAGTCGTCGGGAATCTCATCCACGCTGACGATCTTCTTCTCGCAGTCGGCCGCAAAACGGTCGCCGATAGCAACGTCAACAGGAAGCAGCAGACTGACGCCCTTGTCCTTTGCCTTGCGCAGGACCTCGCCCGCAAGCTCGACCTTATCCGCTTCAAGCAGAGAGGTACCGCTGTTCTTGCCCATAGATTTGAGGAAGGTATACGCCATGCCGCCGCCGATGATAAGCGTGTCGGCCTTGTCAATAAGGTTTGTCAGAACGCCGATCTTATCTGAAACCTTTGCGCCGCCGAGGACTGCAACGAAGGGACGTTTCGGGTCGTCAAGCGCGCCGCCCATAATCGCAAGCTCCTTTTCCACAAGGAAGCCGGCATAGGCCGGAAGATATGCCGCTATACCCGCGGTTGAGGCGTGAGCGCGGTGGACCGTTCCAAAAGCATCCGAGACATAGATTTCGCCAAGTGACGCAAGCTTCTTTGCAAGCTCCGGGCTGTTCTTCTCCTCACCCGGATCGAATCTCAGAGTCTCCAGAAGCAGGAGCTCGCCGTCCTTCAGCTCGTTTGCCAGCCTGACAGATTCCTCACCGGCTACATCGTGAGCAAAAGCAACCTTTATGCCGAGAAGCTCAGAAAGACGCTTTGCAACAGGCTCAAGGCTCAGATCCTTTTTATATTCGCCCTTAGGCTTGCCCAAATGTGAGCAGGCGATGACCTTCGCGCCGTTTTTGAGCAAATACTCTATCGTCGGGAGCGAAGCGACAATACGCTTGTCGCTCGTGATCTCGCCCGTCTCTTTGCTCAGCGGCACGTTAAAGTCACAGCGCAGGAGCACCTTCTTGCCTTTAACATCTGCGTCTTTAACCGATTTCTTGTTGTAATTCATAACAAACCTCCCATAATAGCTTTGTTCCATCTATTTTATTTTTTCTGTATTCATAACTGTTTCTTCCTCGGCCATCGAACCTGTTCCGGATAGGCCAGGAAAGCCCTGCTGACGCAGCGCCTCATAGCAAAGTATCGCGACGCTGTTTGAAAGGTTGAGGCTACGGACAGTATCCTTCATCGGAATGCGTATGCATCGCTCCCTGTACCTCTGCCTGAGATACTCCGGGAGCCCCGCGGTTTCCTTCCCGAACATAAGCTTCACATCACCGGAAAAATCGGTCCTGTCATAGCTTTTCGGGGCTTTGGTTGTTGCGAGCCAAAGGTTCTCGTCTCCGTTCGCTTCAAAAAACTCATCCAGATTCTTGTAGACTCTGAGATCGAGATACTGCCAGTAGTCAAGTCCCGCTCTTTTCAGCGCCTTATCCGAAATATCAAAGCCAAGCGGCTCTATAAGGTGAAGCCTTGCCCCTGTAACAGCGCAGGTGCGTGATATGTTGCCTGTGTTGGAGGGTATTTCCGGTTCCACCAAAATAATATCGATCATAGTTTTTGCCCCATTGCCAAACTTGTAATGACGTCTATAATATCTCTAACCATATTGTATTCCTTATTTGGTAAAATTTCAATATAAAATTGGGAAAATTATTGACAATCCGGTTAAAATATTTCTATTTGCTAAACTTTTTTGAATTATAAATAGAGAATCTCAGCCGTGATATGCTGCCGGCTTTGCTTGCAATCGATAGCCGGGTGCATTATAATAGTATATACTGGTAGGCAATACTTAAGCGCTCTGTTATGGGCAGCTTAGAAATATCATAAACAATTTTAATTGAAGGTGAACATCTTTGGAGACATTCAATAACGAATTCCGCGGCAACACGCTTTATATCGTTGTGCCCTGCTATAACGAAGAAGAGGCTCTTCCCGAAACTTCAAGACGGCTTCGCGAAAAAATGCACAAACTCATAAGCGGCGGAACGATCTCAGAATCAAGCCGCGTCCTGCTTGTCAACGACGGCTCGTCGGACAGGACCTGGCAGCTCATAAAATCGCTGCATGAGGCGGATAAGCTCTTCTGCGGGGTCTGCCTGAGTAGGAACCGCGGACATCAGAATGCGCTGCTCGCGGGGCTGATGACCGCGAAGGACAGAGCAGACGTTACAATTTCCATGGACGCCGACCTACAGGACGATATAAACGCTGTCGATGAAATGCTCGAAAAATACTATGCCGGCTGCGAAATCGTCTACGGTGTGCGCTGCTCCAGAGAAAAGGACACTTTTTTCAAGCGCTTCACTGCGGAGGGCTACTATAAGCTGCTGGACAAGCTCGGCGGCGAGATCGTGTATAATCACGCAGACTACCGGCTCATGAGCAAAACGGCGCTCGAGGCACTCTCAAAATTCGGCGAGGTCAACCTTTTCCTCCGGGGAATTGTCCCTATGTTGGGTTACAAGACCGGAGTTGTCGAGTATGAGCGCGGCGAGCGTATCGCCGGAGAGAGTAAGTATCCGCTCAGGAAAATGCTCAGCCTGGCCTCCGAGGGAATCACATCGCTCAGCACAAAGCCCCTGCGGGCGATACTCTGGAGCGGAGTCGTTACCCTTTTCGCGGATTTCTTGCTCTTGCTTATCTTCATAATTCAGGCAATTGCGGGTGTTCCGTTTACAGGCGTCAAAACGCTGCTGCTGGCAGTCCTGTTGATGGGCGGGCTTATACTTACGGGTATAGGCATAGCCGGAGAATATATCGGCAAGATTTATCTCGAAACCAAGCACAGGCCTTCCTTCATTATCGAGAGCATAGTCGAATAGCTAAATCAATAATATACTGCCGTCTTTTCGGACTGCGAACGTCTGATAAGGCGGCAATAATTATTAATTTCCTTATTTCATTTTAAGCCATAACCCGCCGTCCACATAGCTCAGTGTTCCCAGCGTCTGCCCCGAACCATCCGCGACCTGCCACAGGTTATCGTCCGTTTTCGTTATTATTGCGGGAACGACGTTCCCGTCTGAGCAGCAATACGCGGATGCTTTTGTTATTTCACTTTCGCCAGCGGCAAAGGCGGCATAGACCGATACCGGAGAAACGGTCGGAATTTCTCCCCTGCCGCTTACCGCCCTGATTGCGCCCGTAAGCGCCCATGGGCTGGATGTTACCCCGTAATTATGCTCGTGGTAATAGAAATTGCCGTTTTTAACATATGAAGCATCTACATTCAAAAGCCAGATGCTATCATTATTGCCGAAGCTGACGCCCTCGAATGCTTCAGAGGCCGCCGTGGCAATTCTCGTGTCCGCCAGCGTCGTTTCGCGGTAATCGTGCAGCTCGCTGACGGAGGCGACGCAACACAGCAGCGCCAGAGCCGCCACTATGATGTCCTCCGCCGCCTTGCCGGATTTTAGTCTGCCGAAAACCAGATCGAACAGCGCGTCAAGAATCAGCCCTAGCCCGCAGAAGGAGGTAACGGCGTTTCTCAGGCCGAACCATGGAGCTTTTAGAAAGAAGAACAATACAATCGGCGCGGCCGCCAGCAGTATTCCCGAAAACAACTCCGCAAAAAAGCTTATGTTCTCGCGATGGGATTTTTTCACAACAGAGTAGAACGCAAAACACAGCGCGGGAACCGCCAGCACATAGAGCGCGTTCGGCTCAGAGATCAGGAGCTTGAAGCCTCTAAGCAGGCCCCCTCCAAGCATCGCCGCTGAGCCTCCGACAAAAACCTCTTTCAGCTGTAAAAGCAGGGGCGTAAAAACTTCGCTTTTATATCCGTCCTGCCACGGAAGAAAAAGCTCCGCCCTCTCGCCATACACTCCGGCCGGCATGAGCTTTGTGATAACCGCATAGAGCGCCGCGTTTGCGAACATGAAGAAGCCCCATGCCGCACGGCTCCTTCCGCTACCCTTCACATTCAGAAGCATGATCACAAGTGTCAAAGCGCCAGAATAAAACACTATTTGTTCATAGAAGCAGAACGCGGCAAATTGCATAACCGCAAAGAGCACCAGCTCACGCTTTCCGCCTTCGCCGCACCACTTATCAAAGCAGTAAAACGAAAGCGCGGCAAAGAACATCCCGACAACTATGCGGGAGGACGCGGAGACCCAATAGCTTCCCTCAAAGCCCATAGGCAGGAGAGCGTAAACAATGAAAAACAGGTAGCCCGTCCCGAAACGCTTTGAAAACACCGTATGGAGCAAAATGGTGGAGGCCGCATACATGGCCGAAATTATGCCCACCGCCAGTATCATGCACCCGTAAAAACGGGACCATATAAAAAGGTCGAAAATTCCAGCCAGAGGACGCGCGGAAAGCATACCGAGGTTATTAATCAGCGCCCATTTATCGTCATAGTAAGCGGTATAGTTATGGTATTGTATATAATCGTCCAACTGATAGAAATAATTAAAGCCGTAATAGCAGTAGCGGACAAAAATCAGCCCGAATATGATGAAAAACAAAAAAATGTAACTGCGCCTTTCAAAACGAGCTTTCTTTTTAATCACCGGCATTTTCTCCCTTCAGCCGCCTTTTCACGGCCGAGCGTATCCTAATAATATCGGCAAACATTTTTATGCTGTCGCTCAGAACCGCGACCTTCGATTCTCTATGATTAATTATTTTGACCGGGAGCTGCGTGACGCTGAGGCCCTTTCCCTTCGCGAGCATCATAACCTCGAAATCGAAGGCAAAGCCGTCCGTTTCGCAGCGGGAAAATACGAGCGCGGCGGCGTTCGCTGTAAATGCTTTGAGTCCGCACTGCGTGTCATAACTGAAGCCTGCAAGAAGCCCAGTCAGAAAGCTGAAAAGCCTGCTCGCCAAAAGTCTTATAAACGGATAGTCCTCATAGCCCTCCGGATGAAGTTTTCTTGAGCCAATTGCGAGGTCTGTTCCCTCGCTGTCGAGCTTATCCAGAAGCTCTCCAACAGCTTCAATTCCATAGGCGAGGTCGGCATCGGTATAAGCGATTATATCCCCGCCTGAAGCTAACATTCCCTCGCGCACCGCGCTGCCCTTACCCCTGTTCGGAAAGTGACCGACACATTTAAGGTGCTCGTTCGCGATGCTCTCCACAATTCTTCTCGTGCCGTCCGTACTTCCGTCGTCCGAAATAATAAGTTCATAATCGGAGCAGTATCCTTCGAGAAAGCGGAGCGTCGTTTCAACCGTGTTTTTAATTATTACCGCTTCGTTATAAGCCGGAATCACGAGCGATATTTTCTTTTTCTGCATGTTATACTCCCTGATGTACGCTTTGCGCTGATTCTACGCTTTTTTGGCGGGTTTGTCAACGAGCCGCAGCCAACGCGGGCGCGCCAAACACAAGATATTGTGTTGTTTTCTTTATATGCTAAAAGGGCAAAACAATATATATGATTTTTGTATACAATAATACTTGCAAAATCGGCGCCTATGATGTAAAATAAGAATAGGCGTAATGCCGCGGCGGAGGACAAAATGTTAATATACGGACTTCAAAAGCTGTCACTTCTCGACTACCCGGGAAAGCTGGCAGCAACAGTTTTCACTGGGGGCTGCAATCTGCGCTGTCCCTTCTGCCATAATGCGTCGCTGGTAACACGTTTTTCCGGCTGTAAAAGGATCTCCGACGAGGAGGTCTTCTCTTTCCTCGAAAAGAGAAAAGGACTGTTGGACGGCGTATGCATAACCGGAGGCGAGCCTCTTATGCAGGAGGATCTGGCCGATTTTATTATAAAAGTGCGAGCGATGGGCTTTCTCGTGAAGCTTGATACGAATGGCGCTTTCCCTGAAATGTTAAATTCTCTCATTAGACGTTCGCTTTTGGACTATGTTGCGATGGATATCAAAAACTCCTTTGAGAAATATCCGGCGACAGCTGGCGTGCCTGGCCTAGATACCGGACCGGTCATCGAGAGTATAAAGCTCCTTCTTCAGGGAAATGTACCTTACGAATTCCGCACAACCCTTGTCAAGCCGCTCCACACATCGGATGATCTTGAGAAAATGGGTATCGCGGTCAAAGGCGCGGAAAACTATTATTTGCAGAGCTTTGTAGACAGCGGCGATCTTGTCGGGTTTGGAAAAAGAGCGGAGAGCGTTGGATTCGAGAGCTTTTCCGCCTCCGAAATGGAGCATTTCAGGACCATCCTGTCAAAATACGTGCAGAATGTGCAAATAAGGAATTGACACATTCTATCAACATTTAGTGGTTAATTTTACTTTTTTGCCATTGACAACCACAATATATGAGTGTACTATATTGTTTGTATCATAAAATAACAAATAATACAAAATAGTTACAAGATTTTTTGTCAGAGATATATAGAAAGACAGATATATTATAGGAGGATTTCAGATGTATAAAGTGGTGAAACGTGACGGGCAGACCGTTGATTTTAACTTATCAAAAATCAGCGTCGCCATAACAAAGGCGTTTGAAGCGCAGGGAAAGCAGTTCACGCCTGATATAATCGATCTTCTTGCCCTAAAGGTCACCGCCGACTATGAGAGCAAGATAAAGGACGGACAAATCGGGGTCGAGGACATACAGGACAGCGTGGAGAACATTCTCGTTAAGGCAGGCTACGCGGATGTTGCAAAGGCATACATTCTCTATCGCAGGCAGCGCGAGAAGATCCGTAACATGAAGTCCACGATCCTCGACTACAAGGAGCTTGTCGACAGCTATGTCAAGGCGACCGACTGGCGCGTCAAGGAAAACAGCACCGTCACCTATTCCGTAGGCGGGCTGATTCTGTCGAATTCTGGCGCCATAACCGCGAATTACTGGCTGAGTGAGGTTTATGACGACGAGATCGCATCGGCACACCGCAATGCGGATATGCATCTGCACGATTTATCCATGCTTACCGGCTACTGCGCGGGCTGGTCGCTCCGCCAGCTCATCAAGGAGGGGCTGGGCGGCATACCTGGAAAGATTACCTCCTCCCCTGCCAGCCATCTTTCCACGCTCTGCAACCAGATGGTAAACTTCCTCGGCATCATGCAGAACGAATGGGCGGGAGCGCAGGCCTTCTCCTCCTTCGATACCTACCTTGCCCCCTTTGTCAAAGTTGATAATCTGAGCTATAAGGAAGTTAAGCAGTGCGTTCAGTCCTTCGTCTACGGGGTCAACACTCCTTCGCGCTGGGGTACGCAGGCTCCCTTCTCCAATATCACGCTCGACTGGACGGTTCCGAATGATATGGCGGATCTTCCCTGCATCGTTGGCGGAAAAGAGCTGGACTTCTGCTACAAGGACTGCAAACCCGAGATGGACATGGTCAACAAAGCTTTTATCGAGATCATGATCGAGGGTGACGCCAACGGACGCGGCTTCCAGTATCCCATCCCGACCTATTCGATTACCCGCGACTTCGACTGGAGTGAAACCGAAAATAATAAGCTCCTGTTTGAGATGACCGCGAAATACGGCACTCCTTATTTTTCGAACTACATCAACAGCGATATGGAGCCGAGCGACGTGCGTTCTATGTGCTGCCGTCTGCGGCTTGACCTCCGCGAGCTTCGCAAAAAATCAGGAGGCTTCTTCGGAAGCGGCGAAAGCACGGGTTCCATAGGGGTCGTGACGATAAACCTTCCCCGCATAGCTTACCTCGCGGCCGACGAGGCGGCTTTCTATAAGCGTCTCGACCACATGATGGACGTTGCAGCGCGTTCTCTCGATACCAAACGCACGGTCATCACCCGCCTTCTCGACGAGGGTCTCTATCCATATACGAAGCGCTATCTTGGCACCTTTGACAACCACTTCTCCACTATCGGCCTTATCGGAATGAACGAGGCTGCGCTCAACGCGAAGTGGCTCCGCAAGGATTTGACCCAGCCTGAGGCTCAGAAATTCGCAAAGGACGTTCTCAACCACATGCGTGAAAAGCTCTCTGACTATCAGGAGCAGTACGGCGCCCTGTTCAATCTTGAGGCGACTCCCGCCGAATCCACGACCTACCGTCTTGCCAAGCACGACGTCGAGCAGTATCCCGACATCATAACGGCGTCCGAAGCTGGCGGCACTCCCTATTACACCAACAGCTCTCACCTGCCCGTCGGCTACACTGAGGATGTTTTCGATGCTCTGGCAATACAAGACGAGCTGCAGACGCTCTATACCAGCGGTACGGTATTTCACGCCTTCCTCGGTGAAAAACTGCCAGACTGGAAATCCGCAGCGAACCTCGTCCGCAAGATCGCGGAGAACCATCGTCTGCCCTATTACACCATTTCTCCCACCTACTCTATCTGCAAAAACCACGGCTACATCACGGGCGAGGTCTACTCCTGCCCGGACTGCGGCGAAAAGACCGAGGTCTACAGCCGCATAACCGGCTATTACCGACCGGTTCAGAACTGGAATGCCGGCAAATCAAAGGAATTCAAGGATCGCAAGCTCTATGACGTTTCCCGTTCTGTCCCGCATGCAGCCCCCGCCGTTGCGAACTGCGAAATGGCCGCGGATGCTATACCTGTCGTGTCCAAAAACTCGAGGAGTATTCTTTTCTCGCGGGCAAGCTGCCCCAACTGCCGCGTCGCTGAATCGATGCTGGGCAAGGCCGGCTTTACCTATGAAAAGATTATTGCGGACGACAATATGGAGCTGGCGAAACAATACGGTATCAAAGGCTCTCCAACTCTGGTCATCACGGACGGCGTGAACATCGAAAAGCTCTACGGCGTGCCGGATATAAAAAAATTTCTCGAGGCAGAGAAGGTCGGCTGAGCATCAAAGCCGTTTAGTTCTTCGAATCTCGAAAGCGGGATATTCACAGGGGTCGGGCTAACCGCCCGGCCCCTGTCTGATTACTATAAAGAAGGAAGAAAACAATGCATGACATTATTATCGTCGGCGGTGGCCCCGCAGGGATGACCGCCGCTCTTTACGCGGTACGCAACGGAAAAAGCGCCCTCGTACTTGAAAAAGCGGGCTTCGGCGGACAGATAACATATTCTCCCAGAGTCGAAAACTTTCCTGGTTCGCTTTCCATGAGCGGCAACGAGTTCGCGGACAGGATGCTGGAACAGATTCTCGCCCAGGGCGCGGAGGTTGAGGTCGAGACCGTAACGGGTATATCTGACGAGGGGGAGTATAAGCTTGTCCACACGGAGAGCGGCTCAGATTTCATGGCCGGAGCAGTCGTCATAGCCGCGGGCGTAAAGCACCGCATGCTGGGGCTTCCGGGTGAAAACGAGCTTGTCGGAAACGGCATAAGCTTCTGCGCCCTTTGCGACGGCGAATACTACAAGGGGCTGACCGTCGCCGTAGCGGGCGGGGGAAACTCGGCTCTCCAGGAGGCGTCGCTGCTTGCCGACGTATGCAAAGAGGTTGTGATGATTCAGGACCTCGACTTCTTCACCGGCGAGGAAACCCTTGCAAAGGCGCTTCTGGGAAGGCCGAACGTCCGCGCATACACCGGCACGGCGATCGAAGAGATTATAACAGGAGAAAGCGGTTTCTCCGGACTCAGGCTGCGGAAAAAATCCAGCGGTAAAACAACCGAGCTTAGCTGCGACGGACTTTTTGTCGCAATCGGCCTCATACCTGAAAACAGCGCGTATTCAGGGCTCGTCTCTCTTGACGGGGCCGGGTACATAGCTTCCGGCGAGGATTGCGCGACCGGACATCCGGGTATTTTTGCCGCTGGCGACTGCCGCGCAAAGCGGGTGCGTCAGCTGACGACTGCCGCGGCCGACGGCGCTGTTGCCGCTCTCGCCGCGTGCGAGTATATAAACAATAAATGCGTGTAGAGCTTTTAGTAAGACAAGCTACTAAATAATGCCCAACCGAATAAAGAAAACCCCCGCCACTAAAGGTGACGGGGGTTGTTTTGGTACAAATCGCTTAGCGGGGAATCACGTTGATAGCGCGGAGCTTTCCGTTGCTCTTGGGATCGGGCTCGACATCATATGTCACTGCCTGACCTTCGTTTAACGACTTGAAACCTTCGCCGGTGATTGCGGAGAAATGAACAAAAACGTCATCGCCGCCTTCAGCGTTAGAAATAAAGCCGAAACCCTTCTGTGAATTGAACCATTTTACTGTACCGTTATGCATACTAGTACCTCCGAAAAATATTATATCCGATATAAACAAAAAAACTCACGCGCCTGAAGCAAACCATCAAAAAGACTTGCTTTAGAGCATGAGTCGAACTGATCAATCTGAATACGCTTTGTATTGTAGCAGAAACGACGAACTTTGTCAACTCAATTTATGGCCCGGCCTTTACATAAGTAAGCGGGGGCGCGCCCTTATGCGTGTCCCCGCTTATCTATTAATTCTTAGGCTTTATTATCAGATTAATCAACTTATTCTTTATCACTATCGTTTTGACTATCTCCATGCCGTCAATCATACGCGCTATTTTTTCGTCCTGGCAGGCGATCTGCAGCACGGTTTCATCAGAAGCATCCACGGGTATTATAACGGTCGATTTGAGCTTCCCGCCGATCTGCACGGCGATCTCCTTTTCGGCATCTACGGTTTTTGCTTCGTCATACTTTGGCCACGGCTGGAGGCAGGCATAGCCTTCATAGCCCTGCATCTCCCAAAGCTCGTCCGCTATATGAGGAGCAAAGGGGCTGAGCATGAGTATGAGCGCTTTGATGTCGCCTTTCGTCGGTTTATTCTCATAAAAAGTATTGACAAGACTCATAAGCGTCGCGATAGCCGTGTTGAACTTCATGCTTTCGATGTCTTCACCGACCTTCTTGATCGCCTTGTGTATTTCCGCCTCGTTGACCTTGGAATACCCATTGCCTTCAAGCGAAGCCTCGGCAAGGTTCCATATCCTGTCGAGAAACCTCTTGCAGCCCTTGACCGCCGTACTCGACCATGGAACGGCCTTTTCAAAGTCGCCTATAAACATGATGTACAGGCGCAGCGTATCGGCGCCGAATTCATCGACAATATCGTTAGGATTAATAACATTGCCGCGGGATTTCGACATCTTTTCGCCGCCCTCGCCAAGAATCATACCGTGGCTAGTGCGCTTCATGTAGGGTTCCTTTGTCGGAACAACGCCGATGTCGTAAAGGAATTTATGCCAGAATCGGCTGTACAGCAGGTGCAATGTTGTATGCTCCATGCCGCCGTTATACCAGTCGACCTGATGCCAGTAATCAATCGCTTCCCTGCCGACCAGAGCCTTGTCGTTATGTGCGTCCATGTAGCGCAGATAATACCAGCTTGAGCCGGCCCACTGGGGCATCGTGTCGGTTTCCCTTCTCGCCGGTCCGCCGCAGTGCGGGCATACTGTGTTGACCCAGTCGTCCATGTGCGCAAGCGGGCTTTCGCCGTTGTCGGTCGTCTCGTAGCTTTTCACATTCGGAAGACGGAGCGGCAGCTCGCTCTCAGGAAGAGGCACCCAGCCGCACTTCTCGCAGTAGACCAGTGGAATCGGCTCTCCCCAGTAACGCTGACGGCTGAAAACCCAGTCGCGCAGCTTGTAATTAACTTTTTCGTGTCCAAGGTTCTTCATGACAAGCCATTCGGTGATTTTCTTCTTCGCTTCGTCGACGGTCATGCCATTTAAAAAGCCAGAATTGACCAAAATCCCCGTTTCGCAGTCCGTAAAGGCTTCCTTCTCTACGTCGCCTCCCTTAACGACCTCAATGACCGGAAGATCGAACTGCTTTGCAAACTCCCAGTCACGCGTATCGTGTCCCGGTACCGCCATAATTGCGCCGGTACCGTAGGTTGAAAGAACATAGTCTGATATGAAAACAGGTATTTCGTCGCCAGTGACAGGATTTATCGCCGAAACGCCTTCAAGATGCACGCCAGTTTTATCCTTGGCGAGTTCTGTGCGCTCAAAGTCCGATTTTCTTGCCGCCGCCGCCTGATAATCTCGGACGGCGTCAAGGTTTGTGAGGAGCGGCGCCCACTTTTCGATAAGCGCGTGCTCTGGCGCTATGAGCATATAAGTCACGCCGAAAAGCGTATCTGGACGCGTCGTAAATACCATCATTTCATCGCCGGCGGTCGTTTTAAAACTGACCTCCGCACCCGTAGAACGTCCGATCCAGTTTTTCTGCTGAATCTTGACGCGCTCTATATAGTCCACCTCGTCAAGATCGTCGATAAGGCGCTGTGCATACTCGGTAATTTTAAGCATCCACTGGCTTTTTTCCTTCCGCACGACCTCGGAGCCGCAGCGTTCGCAAACGCCGTTGACAACCTCTTCATTGGCAAGGACACACTTGCAGGAGGTGCACCAGTTGACAGGCATACTCGTCTTGTAGGCTAGCCCCTTCTTGAACATCTGGAGGAATATCCATTGCGTCCATTTATAGTAATCAGGATCCGTGGTGTCCACGCACCTGTCCCAATCAAAGCTGAAGCCCAACATCCTGAGCTGCTCGGTAAAGCGTTTAATGTTGGTCCTCGTGACCTCGCTCGGATGCATATGGTTCTTGATGGCATAGTTTTCCGTGGGCAGGCCGAAGGCGTCGTATCCGATAGGGAAAAGTACATTGTAGCCCTCCATGCGGCGCTTTCTCGCAACTATGTCAAGCGCAGTGTACGGACGGGGATGCCCTACGTGAAGGCCCTGTCCCGAAGGGTAAGGAAACTCGATAAGCGCGTAGTATTTCGGCTTATTACTGCCATTGACTGCCGCGTATATCTTTTCTTCAAGCCATTTTTTCTGCCATTTTTTTTCGATAGCCGTAAAATCGTACTTCATTGTTTTTGTCAATCCTTCTATTCGCAAGAGCTCTTTTCCGCGCTCCCTGTGTTTACCTTTTCCCAATAAGATCGGAAATGTCGACATCCACTGCATCCGCCCACAAGCGCTCCAGCCCGTAAAACTGGCGGGCCTCCTCCATGAACACATGGACGACAACACAGCCGTAGTCTATGAGAACCCAGCCTCCGGAACGATAGCCCTCGCGGTGGAGCTTGACTTCACCGTTTTCCTCCATGACCTTTTCGACCTCGTCGCAGAGAGTCTTAATCTGGGTCGTGGAGCCTGCCGTACATATTACGAAATAATCCGCCAGAACGGATATTGCGTCGATTTTTATCATCTTAATGTCGCGTCCCATCTTGCCTGCCAGGACCTCGACGATTTTTTCCGCCATTTGCCGGGGTGTCATCATATTGTCATATATCCTTTCTTTTCGGCCATGTAGCCGCATGATAAAAGAGTGGGCATCTATTTTCGGTTATCGTAAAAATTCGTGTTCACGGCAGCCCCGTTTGTGCAGTAAAAGTCCCTCGGTTCGGCCACCAGATAGCCACGTCCATCGATCGTACCGCCAGTTTGGTTAAGAATCTCGCAGTTTTCAACCTGAATCGTTGTATCAAATGGATTCAAAACGGTATTTACCATATCAATCCAGTCGTTTGCATTAATTGTCACATAGGATGTTTTGTAGACCTCGCAACCGGTGGTTGGCGCGGTGAAAAAGGAGATGTTCTCCAGCGACATATTCATAAATTCCTTAATATACCACTGAATATTACCCATAGACAAATCCGTCTCACATTTGTCCATAACTGAGGATGCAATATTATAAAGCGTAACGACATTGCGGGTGTCCATCGCCTTCTGAGCAATGGACATCAGAAGCTGGTGCTGGACTTCCAGCCGCTGGATATCTCCCATGGCATATCCTGTGCCGTTGTTGTTTTGACGGAAACGGAACACACCGAGCGCGTCATAGCCGGAAAGCGTCTGCTGACCCTCCGCTACATGGATATGAAACTCATATTTATACCCGCCATTGCCGTCGGGATAGGACCAATCGTCGTAATCCATGCTGATAGGCACATTGAAATCTACGCCGCCCAACGCGTCCACCACATCAACAAAAACATCGGTATCTACCATTATATAGTTATTCGGCCTGAATCCCGCGACGCTTTGGACCTCGTCGAGAAGCGAATTCATTCCGTCCAGATTGTGGTAGACCGCATTAATCTTTTTGTTGTCCAGTGTCGAATTGACCATAGTATCACGCGGAATTGAAACGACGTTGACCTTCATCTCCTGCGTATCAAAGCGCAGAACCATGATCGTATCAGTGTTGCCGCCCTCCTGGTCGTCTCCGACAACAAGCAGCGTATAGTAGCGCTCAACGGCAACATCGCTGTTGTTGGTTTCGGGCTCCACTGGCTCGTTCTGTTCTGGCGGCTTGGTAGTGATCTTCCAATACGCGAACGCGCAGAAGGCAAGCAGCACAATGACCAGCAGGGCAATTATCGCGCCTCTGCCTTTTTTCCGAGGAGGCCTGCCGTTCTTAGGTGGGGGGGCTGCGTCTCTGCTATTATGTCCACGGCTATCGCCGAATAACTCATTATCGGGCATTTCGATTATCTGCGCCCTGACTGGACGGACTGTCCCGCCGCTGCGGCGCCCGTTTCCTCCAAACAATTTCATTTGGCTGTCAATCCTTTCAAGCAGACTGAGTACGCGCTCTGTCTCCGGATATTGCGCCGTGTCTGCCTACATATGTTTGTTTCTGAACCATTCAATTGCCCGGACGGAGTTTTCATGAGGCCTCGCACCGCGGCTTTCAAGCTCATCCAGACTCATTTGCAGTCCTTTTAACACCGCCGCGTCTAAATCCTCGTAGGCAAGCCGCCGAAGCTCGTCCACACCCTCAAACTTTCTCGTGGGCTCGATATAGTCGGCAATATAGATTATCTTTTCAAGCAGGGTCATATCGGCGCGGCCGGTGGTATGCCACAGGATCGCCGAAAACACCTTGTCGTTTATTCCGAATTTATCGCGGGCAAATGCCGCGCCGGTCTTCGAATGCAACAGCTTTACATTTGCTTTTTCATCAACATCCGTGATAATACCATATTCCTGGCACAATAGCAACTGCTCGGAGCCGTTAAGTTTTTTCGTTATGTCGTGCAGAATTCCCGCTTCCGCCGCAAGGCCTCTGTCCTCGCCCCATCTTTCGGCAAGCCTGACGGCCTCCTGCTCGCAGCCGCGCACATGCGGGATACGCTTTTCATCAAGATATACGTATGCGTTTTCGCGGAGCCACGAAAAATTCGGTTCCGCGCCGTAAAAGCGCCTTTTTATTATCTCTCCATAGACGGCGTCGGGAAGCAAATTGTTTCCTTCCCTTTTTCTGAGCATAGTTCGCAGCTCAGTCGAGGTAACTTCGGTAGGTATGAGTCCTATCTCGTACACTGTCGCACCGTATTTTTCGGCATATATTTTTTTGAATTTGCGTATATCCGCAATCTCGTCATGTTTTCTCGGAAAGACCGCCAGAGCCGAAAGCTCAAATATTCGCCTGAAATCCTTCCATGTCTCAAAGCTCAGCAGCATATCCGTCCCCATTAGAAGTATCAGCTCATCTTCTGGACATAGCCTCTTAAGCTCATCAAGGGTATCGACTGTATACGACAGGCCCCCTCTGCGTATTTCGATATCGGAGACCTCTGCCTCATCCATAGCACCGAATGCAAGCCTTGTGAGGCTGAGCCTTTCCTCAGCGGTCGGGGATGCTTCCTCCTGCTCCTTATGTGGCGGCTTTGCCGCCGGAATGATGACAAGCCTTTCGGCATGGAGTTCCTCCGCCGCGATTTTCGCCGCTTTGGTATGCCCGTTGTGCGGAGGGTTGAAGCTCCCCCCGAAAACAGCAATCCGCATTTCACAGCCCCCCTTTGCGCTAATTAACGAGACTTTTTCACCCTATACGCTACTTTTTCTTGTCCTTCTTGGGAAGCACTATGACAGGGTCGAGCTCATTTCTCTTATACAAAACGAACTTGCTACCGATGACCTGAACGCCCTCTGCCCTGCACTCCTCGCAGAGTCGGTCACAGGCTTCCCGAGGCGTAAGCGCGGAAGTCTCCAGGACCTTGCCCTTGACAAGCTCGCGGGCCTTTAAAGCCTCTTTTGTCTGAATAATAACATTTTCGCCCAGGTCGCCTTTTCCGACATGAATGATAGTATCCTCGCCCGCGGCAAGACCTCTCAGATATGCGCGCTGTTTACTTGTCAGCATTATATTCCCTCAGTTTCGTTTCAAATATTTTCAGTGCCCTACCCCTGTGAGAAACGGCGTTTTTTTCTTCCTCGGAGAGCTCCGCCATGGTTTTTCCCGTTTCCGGAAACTCGAAAACTGGGTCATAGCCGAACCCGCCTGAGCCTCTTGGAGCCGATGTGACAACACCTGCGCACTCGCCTCTGGCCGTGATGACGTCGCCGTTCGGATATACACAGCTAATGCACGAGACAAATTTCGCTCTTCTGTTTTCCTCACCCGTAAGGTTTTTCAGGAGAAGGCTTACTCTCTCCGCGTCGGTCGCACAACCGCCATAGCGCGCTGAATATACGCCCGGGGCGCCGCCAAGCGCCTCGACCTCCAGCCCTGAGTCGTCGGCAATAGACGGCAAGCTAAGCGCCCGGCACGCGGCTCTGGCTTTGATCAGCGAGTTTTCCTCGAAGGTTGTGCCGGTTTCCTCGGCTTCAAGAGAAAGACCGGCCTCGCTCTGCGAAATAAGCTCCGCGCCCATATCGTTCAGTAAGGCCTTCATTTCCCTGAGCTTTCCCTTGTTGTTGCTGGCCAAAATATATCTCATTGCTGTATTAGGGCCTCCACAAATCCGCGAGGCTCAAAAGGCATAAGATCGTCCACGCTTTCGCCAACACCTACGTACTTGACGGGCAGCTTCATCTCGTCCGCGATGGCGAACACAATACCACCCTTCGCCGTTCCATCGAGCTTTGTCAAAACAATACCGGTTATATCAGCGGTTTCCTTAAACTGCTTCGCCTGAATAAGCCCGTTCTGCCCCGTCGTCGCGTCCAGAACGAGGAGCGTCTCCTTTGAGGCGTCCGGAAGCTCACGGTTAATAATGCGCGTTATCTTGTTAAGCTCGTTCATCAGGTTCTGCTTATTGTGGAGCCTTCCGGCTGTGTCTATGATGATGACGTCCGCACCCCTGGCCTTAGCCGCCGATATGCCATCGAACACAACGGACGCGGGGTCCGAGCCTTCTTCATGACGGACGAGGTCCGCCCCCGCCCGGTCTGCCCAGACGGAAAGCTGCTCCGCCGCTGCCGCGCGAAAGGTGTCTCCCGCGACAAGGAGGACTTTTTTGCCTTCGGCCGCCAGCTTCGCGGCAATTTTCCCAATCGTTGTCGTTTTGCCAACTCCGTTGACTCCGACCATAAGGATGATAGACGGCTTTGTACCCATTGCAAGCCGCCTGTCGCCGACCTCAAGAAGATTTGTCATGACTTCCGCAAAAGCAGCTTTCACCCCATCCCCGCCGCGTATGCCGCGCTCCTTAACCAGCCTGCGCAGCTCGCTGACCGCTTCGGCAGAGGTATCCACTCCGGCGTCGGCCAAAATCAGGGCTTCTTCAAGCTCGTCAAAAAACTCCTCGTTCTCACCAGTGAAGCTCGCAAAAACGCTGTTCATCTGGACGGACATGCTCTTCTTTGTTCTTGCCAGCCCCTGTTTGATTTTCTCAAAAAACCCCATAGTATACGCATTATGTCCCATAATGTCCCGAGACTTTCCCCTTTTTATAAATTACTTCGCAATCGCGCGCTCCGCCTCTTCCAGATCGACCGAAATAACCTGAGAAACGCCTTTTTCCTGCATGGTGACGCCATATAGCATGTCAGCCTCCTCCATCGTTCCGCGACGGTGGGTGATGACGATGAACTGGGTTCTGTCCGTCATTTCACGCAGGTAATGTGCAAAACGGTCGACGTTCGCTTCATCCAGTGCGGCTTCAATCTCGTCCATGATGCAGAACGGCGTAGGCCGAACCTTTATAATGGCAAAATACAGCGCGATTGCAACAAACGCCATTTCTCCGCCGGACATCAGGCTCAGGGTGCTGAGGGCCTTTCCAGGGGGCTGAACCTTGATCTCTATGCCGCAATTCAGAATATCGTCCTCGTCCTCAAGAACGAGCGCCGCCCGTCCGCCGCCGAACAACTCTAGAAAGGTGCCGCGGAAGCTCTCGTCAATCGCTTTAAACTCGCGCAGGAATATTTCCTTCATTTCCTTCGTTATATCGCCAATAATCTTTTCCAGCTCGCGCTTTGCCTTTTCAACATCGTCTCTTTGCTCCGTCAGGAAATTATATCGCTCCGATACGCGCTCGTATTCCTCAATCGCACCTATGTTCGGGCTGCCGAGGCCGGCTATCTCGCGTTTCAGTCCGTTTATGCGCTTTGTCGCCTCAGACATGTTTGAAACCGGTTCTCGGACGCTTTGTGCCGCCGTGCGTGACAGTTCGTAGCTGTCCCACAGCTTGTCAATAATTTGCTTTTCCTCCAATTCAGAGGCAAGCTTTTTCTGCTCGATGCTTCCGCAGAGCCTCTCCATGTCCAGAAGCTCCCGATTGACCTCCTGTGCTCTTTTTTCGTTCTGAGTGCGTTTTCCCTCCAGTTCAAGCTTCAGCGCATTAATCTTTGCGATCTCTCCCCTGATATTATCCGCAGCAAGACGGTTTTCAGCCAGTCTGTTTTCTGCGTCCAGCTTTTTCTTTTTAAGCTCTTCGTTCTCAGCGCAGAGCGCTGCGATTGCCTGCCTTCGTGTTTCGCCGTCTCCCGTAAGGTCGTTTAAAAGCTCTTCAAGCTGCTTGATCGCCGCAAGTGTGGTGTCGCTCTCAGAAACCAGCGATGAACGCCTTTCAGCAAGCGCCGATAGCTTTTCGCTCAGCTCTCTGGCCTTGAACTCATGTTCCTCGCTCTTTGCAGTGAGCTCGGCCAGCCTGAGCTCCAGCTCCGATACATCCGAATTCAGCTTAATGATTTCATTTCTCGCGCCGTCGGCACGGCTCATGTTCTCCTCGCGGCGCAGAGCTGAGAGCTTCTCGTCGCGCTCAAGAGCGTCAATAGCCTTTTCCGCCTCGCCGAGCAGAAACTGCGCCTGCGACTTTTGTCCGTCACATGACCGGAGCGCTTCAAGCGCTTCCTTTTGTTCGAATTCTGACGTCTGAAGCTCGTATTTTGCCGAGTTCAGCTCGCGTGAGGCATCGGATAGCCTTGACGAGCAGTCATGCAGCTGAGCGCTCAGTTCTCCGACTCTCAGATTCAACGTTTTCAGTTCGTTTGCACGTGAAAGTATGCCCGAATTCTTTCCGGCACTGCCTCCCGTCATAGAACCACCCGCGTTAATGAGCTGGCCGTCCAGCGTTACGATTCGGAGCTGATTTTCGTATTTTTTCGACATTGCTACGGCGTCTGAAAGAGTTTCCGCGACTACTGTTCTGCCAAGCAGGTTTGAAAAAATGCTTGCAAACTTATCCTCGAAGCGGACAAGCTCAAAGGCCGTTCCGAGATAGCCGTTTTCATTTTCCGGGCGGCGCCTCAGCTCTGCCGGTTTTATCGTATCGACCGGCAAAAAGGTAGCCCTGCCCCCGTCGCGTCTTTTCAGCATCTCGATAGCCGATTTTCCCCGGTCCTGCGTGTCGACGACAATGCTCTGCATTGACGCGCCCAGTGCCGTTTCTATCGCCAGAGCATACCGGTCATCCGTTTTGACAAGGTTTGCCGCAGGTCCGTATACTCCTGCCAGAGTGCCCCTGTCATGTTCGCGCATAACGGTCTTGACAGCGAGGGAATAGCCCTCGAACTCTTTCTCCATCTCTGTGAGCATCGATACGCGGGAACGTGCCGAGTTAAGCTCGATCGTAAGCTTCGTCTGTTTTTCCTCAAGCGCGCGAACCTTGCTTTCGCGGCCCTCCATGCGCATTGTGTAGCCTTCGATTATATTTTTGAGCTCCTCCGCTTTTTCCCTTGCCTCTTTTTGGGCCTCGGAGGCTGTCTTGAGCCGCAAAGTCAGCTCGTCCCTGCGGCACCGGGTCTCCTCGATTTCTTTCCTGCGCTTATCGTCCGCCTCCGACTGCTCCTGCACGGCGTCAGAAAGCATGGACAAAATGGCGTTTGAATGTGCCAACGCGGCCTGTTTTTCACTTTTATCGGTAATAAGCTTCGAAATTTCGAGCTTTGCGTCATCCTCTCCCTCGGAATTCCGGTCAATAACGTCCGTTAGCTCCCGTACCTGCTTTTCCAGTCCGTACAGCTCGTTTTTGATCTCATCAATGCGTTCGTTTCTTTTGAGAATCTGATTTTCAAGCGCCTTGGCTCTTGCGTCCTGATCCTCGATTTCCGACCGGAGCTGGGTTTCGCGCTCAGTATTATGTGCCAGGCTGTTCTCTATAACGGCAAGCCCGCTCTCGCATTCGGAACAGCTTGTCTCAGTCTCCGCAAGATCGACGCGGCGTTTCTCCGATTCAAGGTCCTTTTCACGCATTTTCTCGGAATAGTTCTCCGACGCGGCATAAAGCTCATTCAGCTCATGCTGCGCCCGCTCCAGCCCGCGCTTCGCGTTTTCCCAGTCGTCACTCACAGTCTTTGCACGCTCGTGAAGTCTGTCCAGAGTTTCCATCCAGACGGACACCTCGACCGCACGCAGTTCATCGCGCAGCAGAAGATATTTTCTCGCTGTTTCGGCCTGTGCTTTAAGCGGATCAAGAGAAATCTTGAGTTCGTCGATTTTATCGTTTATACGGACAAGGTTTTCATCCGTATGCATGAGCTTGCGCTCGCTCTCGTCCTTACGGTAACGATAACGTGATATTCCGGCCGCTTCCTCGAAAAGCTCACGCCTGTCAAGGCTTTTTGAGGACACAACCTCGGAAATCTTGCCCTGCCCTATGACTGAATACCCGTCGCGTCCGAGTCCCGTGTCCATCAGCATTTCGCTTATGTCCTTGAGTCGGACAGACTCGCGGTTTATGTAGTACTCGCTCTCGCCGCTTCTGTAATAGCGGCGGGTTATCATAACCTCGGTGCTGTCGGTATCGAAAATGCGCTTTGTGTTGTCCAGGACAAGCGATACCTGTGCGAAGCCCATCTTTGGGCGTTTTTCCGTACCACCGAAAATAACGTCCTCCATCTTGCCGCCGCGGAGCGCTTTCGTGCGCTGTTCTCCCATAACCCAGAGTATCGCGTCCGAAATATTTGATTTTCCGCTCCCGTTGGGGCCGACAATCGAAGTAATGTCTTTTTCAAAGGTCAGCCTCGTCTTATCTGGAAAGGACTTGAAGCCCTGTATTTCGAGCGCTTTAAGGTACATATTTCACCTCTGGTGTTTTTTGCCGAAAGATAAAAAAGATAATGATATATTTGTTAATTATATTACAAAACTGCTTCTTTTGCAATAATTGCAAAATATTTATCCCAAAGATACTTTTCCTCTTTGTATCTCTGCCGGTGAAACTCTGAGGCTTTTCAGCCCGAACTCCGAACAAAGAGCGCGGATATTCGATCTTCCCTGACCGGTCATAGCCGAAACGTCCGACTTGTTCACAAATAATACGGCTTCGTACCTATGGGCTGTACTCCCCGACAGCAAGGCCCTCGCCCTGTCAAGCAGTATCCGCGACTTAACAAGTTCGCCCATTGCGGGATGGTAGGCTCCGCCCAAAGCGGCACCTCCAGAGAGCTCCTCCGTCGGATTAAGTCCAAGACGTATAACGGGTATTTCCTCTTCTTCGAAGAGCGGCAAGACGGCGGCACACCAGTCAACGGCCTGCGCGACCGTGTGTTCTTCGTAGACTCCAGCCTTCCACATATCGCAGAGAGGTGTATCCTCAACGATGACAGTAGGATAAATACGAACGCCGTCGGGACGAAGAGCTATAATTTTTTTCGCGGTTTCGATAGTGCGCTCCTTCGTATCCCCGGGCAACCCCGTCATCATCTGCAAAATGAGCTTAAACCCGTATTCCTTGACCAGACGCGCCGACTGTTCGGTCTGTAGAGCTGTGTGTCCCCTGCCGGAGAGAAGCAGCACCTCGTCGCACATGGACTGGCAACCCAGTTCGATTGTCCTAACACCGTAATTCTTCAATCTTTCAAGGGTTTCCCCGTCTATTGCGTCGGGGCGCGTGGACAGGCGCAGGGATTCTATCCGCCCATCAAGCAAAAACGGCAAAGCCGCGTCCAAAAGCCCGATTTGCTCTTCGACCGGTATTGCCGTAAAACTGCCGCCGTAAAACGCCAGTTCGATATTCGAATTTCCAGGTATCTTCGTGATGCCCTCCAGTACGGTTTTTCTGAGCGCTGTGGGCGTTGCCGGCGAGCTTTCTCCAGAAATCCTGTGCTGATTGCAGAAAACGCAGTTGTTCGGACAGCCGAGGTGCGGAACAAATACGGGTATAATGTTCCGTTTAGCAGTCATTTTGAAATCTCCTCAAGTCCGTTCTTCGCAGCGTTCTGCTCCGCTTCCTTCTTCGTATGCCCGGAACCGGCGCCGATCGCCCTTCCGTTCAGGCTCACCTGCATAGTGAAGCTCTTGTTATGATCAGGCCCCTCTTCTGTTAAAAGCTCATAGCTGAGGGTCTGCCCTGATTTGCGCTGGACATACTCCTGAAGCGCTGTTTTATAATCGCTGGCGGGACGGGTCTCCATCCCTGAAAGCTTTGAAAGTATATATTTGTCAATGAAGTTCTTTGCCACTTCAAGGCTGCCGTCAAGATACATCGCTGCAATTAGCGCCTCGACCGCATCGGCAAGTATCGACTCGCGCATCCTGCCGCCGGTATGTTCCTCGCCTCTACCGAGCCTGATATACCTTCCAAGGTTTAGCTGCTTTGCCACTTCAAAAAGGCTGGTTTCACAAACAAGCTCTGCTCGGAGGCGTGTCATCTGTCCCTCCGGCATTTTTGGATACGACAAATACAGGTGGCTGGCCACCACCTGTCCAAGAACGGAGTCACCCAAAAATTCCAGACGCTCATTACTCATAAAGCCCGCGCCTTTGTTTTCGTTGGCGAAGGAACTGTGGCTTAATGCCGTGAGCAGGAGCGCCCTGTCGTGAAAACGATATTCGAGTTTTGCTTCGAGTTCATCCATAGAGCGCCCCCCTTCCGGCTCAGTTTGTCTGGAAATCAGTCCTGAACATAGCGGCTGACGTATTCGACAAGGTCTCCGACAGTAAGAATCTTCTTCAGTTCTTCATCAGATACTTCTGGCAGGGAAAACTCTTCCTCAAGTGCCATGGTCAGTTCGACAACGTCAAGCGAGTCCGCGCCGAGATCGTCCACAAAGGCTGTTTCCATTGTAACCGTTTCAGGGTCGACCACGAACTGCTCGCAGATTAGTTTCTGAATTCTTTCAAATACCATAATTTACATCTCCAAATATATTGCTAAAATTGATAATATTCATAAAGTATATACTTGTCAAGACTATTCCGCTTTACTGATCGTCATTAATTCTATATTTTTTGCAATTTCACCGGCTACGTCGGTATTGACGCAGTTTACAGCCTGAAGAACAGCATTTTTCAGAGCTCTTGAGTCAGATGCGCCGTGCGCTTTTATGACCGGCCTGGAGATGCCGAGAAGCGCGGTGCCACCGACCTCCGAGGGGTCGATTTTTTTCTTGAATTCCCCGAGGCGCTTTTTCATCGCCAGCGCCGCAACCATGGAGCGTCTATTGGCAGTGAAAATGTCCTTGAGATTGTTCATTATGAATTTCCCCGTACCTTCGATGGTCTTTAGCATAATGTTGCCCGAAAAACCGTCCGTAACAACAACATCTACAGAATTAAACAGTACGTCTTTTGCCTCGACATTGCCTATAAAGTTGATATGGCCCGCGTCTCCGGCTTCTTTCAGCTCTTTAAAGGCCTGATTCTGCAGTTCTCCGCCTTTCGTATCCTCCGTGCCGACGTTAAGAAGCCCTATACGGGGATTATCGCAGCCGAGGATTCTTTTTGAATAGAACGAACCCATAAAAGCAAATTGCAGCAGGTACTCCGGAGTACAGTCGACGTTCGCTCCGCAGTCGATAAGCATTACACCCCTTCCGCCGTTTGGAAGAACGGGTGCGAGCGCGGCTCTTCTAATTCCATTTACTCTCTTGACAATCAGCGTCGCGCCTGTAAGCAGGGCTCCGGTGCTGCCGGCCGATATGCAGGCGTCGCCCTCGCCGTCCTTGAGCAGTCTGAGCGCGACAGCCATTGAGGAATCTTTTTTCGCGCGCAGAACGGTTGTGGGATCGTCATCCATCTTGACGATCTCGGATGCGTTAACAATTTTTATTTTATCGGAAAGGTCTCCGGCGTTCTCCTTTTTCAGGCACTCGCCGACCTCTGCTTCTTTTCCGACCAGCGTGACGGACACTCCGAATTCCCGGATTGCCTCAACAGCACCCTTGACGATCTCGCCGGGAGCATTGTCTCCGCCCATAGCGTCAATTATAATCCTCATATATCTCCTCCCGCGGAATAGCTCCCTATGATCTCAAGGGCGCGCTCGGATATCTCGGCGTTTTTATTCCGCTTGCCTTTTATCTTTTTACCCAAAGGTTCGATTATACCGAAATTTATATTCATGGGCTGAAAAGCGCCCACCGAGGAATCGGATACATACAGCGCCAAGGCGCCCGTCGCCGTTTCGCGGGGGAAATTGAGCGGAGGTGCCCCGAGAAGGCGGGCCGCCGTTTCAAGCCCGACATACATACCGGAGGCTGTCGACTCAACATAGCCCTCGACTCCCGTTATCTGACCCGCAAAGCTGATTCTCGTCTCATTTTTCAGCCTGTAATACCTGTCCAGCAGCTTTGGTGAATTAAGATACGTATTGCGGTGCATAACACCGTAGCGTACGAACTCGGCATTTTTGAGTGCCGGTATAATGGAAAAAACCCGTTTTTGCTCGGAAAACGTCAGATGCGTCTGAAACCCGACAATATTGTATATTGTTCCGACCGCGTTATCGCGCCGCAGCTGGACTACGGCGTAGTTTTCCCTCCCCGTCCTAGGATCGACAAGCCCGACGGGTTTCAGCGGTCCAAAGCGGAGAGTGTCCTCGCCTCGGCGTGCCATTACCTCGACGGGCATACAGCCCTCGAAGACTCCGGCGTCGTCGAACCCATGAACCGACGCCTGTTTAGCCTCGCAAAGATTCCTCCAAAAACTAAGATATTCCTCTTTCGTCATCGGGCAGTTTACATAATCCGCAGTGCCCTTGTCATATCGGGAAGCATAAAACGCATTTTCCATGTCAACGCTTTCGAGCGTAACAATCGGGGCGGCCGCATCGAAAAAATTCAGAAATCCCGTATCTCCGCATTTTTCGGCTATGCTTTCTGCCATCGCCCCGTCAGTCAAGGGTCCGGTAGCGATAATCACTTCGCCTTCCGGTATCGAAACGGCCTCCTGCGGAACGATTTCGATATTCGGATTATTCTTTATCCTGGCGGTAACCATCGAGGAAAAGCCTTCGCGGTCGACAGCCAGCGCACCGCCCGCCGCAACTCTTGTCGCGTCGGCACACTCCATGATAAGCGAGCCGAGCCTCCGGAGTTCCTCCTTCAGCAGTCCGACTGCGTTTGTAAGCTCATAGCTGCGCAGAGAATTTGAACATACGAGCTCGGCAAAGTTCTCCGAAACGTGGGCGGGCGTCATTTTCTTTGGCTTCATCTCGACCAGCCGTACCGTGACGCTTCTTTTGGCAAGCTGCCATGCCGCCTCACAGCCGGCAAGCCCCGCACCTATTACTGTAACCGTGTTCAATACCCAGCCCTCCGCGTGATTAAATGTCCGTGAATTAAGCAATTCGGTCCATTCTGCGGACATGTTATATTAAGATTAGATTCTACTTCGCCTTTGCAGCCTTTTTAGCGGGCGTCTTTTTTGCTGCCGCCATTTTCTTCGCGGCAGGCTTCTTCGGGACTGCGGGTCTTTTTTCGACCGAATTTTTTGCGGCTGGCTTCTTTGGGGGAGCCTTTGCGTCAGACTTTTTGCCGTCCGACTGAGTTTCCTCCTTGCCGCTCTCATCCACGGCAGCTTTTTTCTTGTAGCCGCGTTTATCCTCCGGCAGGAAGTTGGGGCATGCTTCGTTTATGCAGAAGGGCGTTTTCTTTCCCTTTCCGGAGAGCTTGAAGAGGGTCTTACCGCATTCAGGGCAATTCTCCTTAACCGGAACATCCCAGGTCATAAAGTCGCAGCTTTTATCCGAAACGCGCTCGCACGCGTAATAGGCATAACCCTTTTTGGAGGTCCGCTTAAGTATGCGCCCACCGCATTTCGGGCATTTTCCGGGCATTTCCACGACGATCGGCTTTGTGAAATCACACTCCGGGTAACCGGGGCAGGCCAAAAAACGTCCGAAGCGCCCTGTCTTCACGACCATCCTGCGTCCGCACTTATCGCAGATCTCGTCCGACTCCTCGTCGGGTATTTTTATATGCTGGCCCTCGAGCGCCGTTTCGGCCTCCTTAAGCTCATTATCAAAATCGCCGTAGAATTCGGACAGGACATCCTTCCAGAAGCGTTTGCCTTCCTCGACGTTGTCCAGAGTTTCCTCCATGCGCGCTGTGAATTTTAGATCAACGATATCCGGAAAGCGGTTTTCCATAAGCTCCGTAACCACTTCTCCGAGCACCGTGGGGCGCAGGTATTTCCCTTCTTTGACAACATACTCGCGGGCCGTAATGGTGCTGATCGTCGGCGCGTAGGTGCTCGGACGGCCGATGCCCTTTTCCTCCATCGCGCGGATAAGGGTGGCTTCTGTGTAGCGCGAGGGCGGCTGTGTGAACTGCTGCTCCTTCTCGGTCTTGGCCAGCGAAGCCTTCTCGCCTTCGCGCAGATCCGGGAGCGGCCGCTCTTTTTCAGCCTGCTCCTCGTCCTTTGATTCCTCATAAACCGCCGTATAGCCCGCAAACTTAAGCTCGGAATAGTTAGCGCGGAAAATGTATCCCGCAGAGGATGCGTCAATAGTAATACCGTCATATACGGCATTCGCCATCTGGCAGGCGGTGAAGCGACCCCAAATGAGGCGGTAAAGCCTGTACTGGTCCGGAGTAAGATCTTTTTTTATCAGCTCCGGCGTAAGCTCTATGCTGCTGGGACGAATGGCCTCGTGAGCATCCTGTGCACCCGCCTTCGTCTTAAAGACGCGGGTCTTTTCAGGATAGTATTCCCGCCCATAGCGCCCAATAATAAAGGTTTTTGCCGCTGCTGTCGCAACGTCCGACAGTCGGAGAGAATCAGTTCTCATGTAGGTAATAAGACCGACCGTCCCCTCTCCTGAAATGTCAACACCTTCGTAGAGCTGCTGAGCGATGGACATTGTACGCTTGGGTGTCATACCCAGACGGCGTGAAGCCTCTTGCTGAAGGGTCGAGGTAATGAACGGAGGCGAGGGTGAGCGCTGCTTTTCGCCGCGCTTGACAGATTTTATATAAAACTCGTCCTCCGATATTTCCTTAATAACTTTATCGACTTCCTCTTCCGAGCGGAGTTCGATTTTCTTGGAATCCGTGCCGTGGAAGCGAGCAGTAAAGCTGCCCTCCTTCTCAACGCGGTTAAGCGTTGCGTCCAGAAGCCAGTATTCCTCGGACTTAAAGTCCTTTATTTCGTTTTCCCTATCCACGACCATGCGCGTCGCAACGGACT
>JAYFQM010000017.1:0-11549 GCA_034927185.1 Oscillospiraceae bacterium
ACAGTCGTCGCGCCCTTCTAAGCAGAGTATACGCTTGTTGTTCGCAAGCTGCTTTTCCTGCTGCATATCTCTAAAAGCATAAAATTGACAATAGCGCGTTTAGAAGTTATAATGCTTTGTAAACATTTTATATAAGATTTAAAAAATATTCAAAAAGCCGAATCATTATTATGATAGAATCTTAGAGCTTGTTTAAAGAAGCCTGGATAATAATACATTACTGAATACGAGGACAAGCTGTTGGAGGGAGTTTCTTGAGCAAAAAGCTAATGCTGATTTTAAACCCCGCGGCGGGAAGCGGCAGTGGAGTGCTTTCCATCGGTCCCGCGATGGAGGTTCTGTATAAAGGCGGTTTTGTTCCTACGGTGTTTTATACATCTGGCATCGGCGAAGCCACAAAGCTGGTGCTTGATAACGCAATGAATTTCGACTGCGTCGTCTGCGTCGGAGGAGACGGGACGCTCAGCGAGACGGTCGCTGGACTTGCGCAGCTGTCTTCGCCTCCGCCGCTTGGATATATTCCGCAGGGTACAGCGAACGATGTCGCTCAGTCACTGAATATACCGAAGAAACCCATTCAGGCCGCAAGAATCATTGTCAACGGCAGAGCAGTCAAGCAGGATGTGGGTAAATTCAACGAAAGTGATTTCTTTACTTATATCGCAGCTTTCGGAGCTTTCACAGAGGTAAGCTACGAGACTCCGAGAGGAAACAAGCAGTCTCTCGGTCACCTCGCATATATTCTTCAGGGGATGAGCCAGCTTCCCAAGATTGTACCTTATCATACGATAGTCGAGTTTGATGGGGGAATAATTGAGGACGACCTGCTTTTCGGCGGCGTTTCCAACACAAAGTCCGTCGGCGGAATTGTAAAGCTAAAAAAGCTGGGCATTGAGCTCAACGACGGGCTGTTTGAGGTTACGCTCGTCCGGAACCCCGCGAACGTCATCGAAATGAACAAAATAGTTTCGGATGTGCTCACGCAGAATTTTAAGGGCAACCAGGTAATGATGTTCCAGAGCAGAAGGGTCAAGTTCACCTTCGATATGCCCGTCAAGTGGACCCGCGACGGGGAAGCCGGAGGAGCACATAAGGAGGTCGTATGCGAAAACCTCCATTCCGCAATCAGCTTTCTAACCTGAGAGCAGAACAACAAAATACGCACCGGAAACCGGTGCGTTTTTTTATTCAATGATTATTTTACGAGGCTTGCAATTTCCGCGGCGAAATCGTCCTGCTTCTTTTCGATGCCCTCGCCTTTTTCAAAGCGGGTGAAGCCGTTTACGCCGATCTTGCCACCGACCGACTTTGATACCTCCGCGATATGCTGCTCGACGGAAATCTTGTCGCCCTTGACATAGGCTTGCTGGAGCAGGCAGTTTTCCTCGAAAAACTTGCCTACGCGGCCCATGACCATCTTTTCGATGATTGCATCGGGCTTCGAAGCGTTCTTCGGATCCTCCTTAGCCTGAATCATGAGGATTTCCTTCTCCTTGTCAAGAACGGACTGGTCGACGTCGGACTTGTCGCGGTAAGAGGGGTTCATCGCGGCAATCTGCATCGCGAGATCCTTGCCAAGCTCAACAACTTCGCCCCTGTCCATAATATCTGCGGGAGCGTCCAGATTAATGATGACTCCGATGCGGCCGCCCATGTGAACATAGGGTATGGAGAGACCGGCATCATAGCGGGCAAAGCGGCGGATTTTGATGTTCTCGCCGATTACGAGAACCTTTTCCTGCTGCATCTGCTCAACAGTAAGCTCGGTTCCGGGGTATTTGCAGGCAAAGAGAGCGGCGATGTCCGCGGGGTTTTCCTTTGCTACAACGAGTGCGACGTTCTTTGTAAACTCGATGAAAAGTTCGTTCTTTGCGACGAAGTCTGTCTCGGCGTTGACCTCGACAACCACGCCTACGCCGTCAAAGACGTCCGCATAGGCGACGCCTTCGGCTGCGATGCGTCCGGCCTTTTTCTGCGCCGCGGCAAGACCCTTCTCACGGAGCCACTCGATTGCCTTATCGATATCGCCGTCGGCTTCGGTAAGAGCTTTTTTGCAGTCCATCATGCCTACGCCTGTCATTTCACGCAGATTCTTAACATCCTGTGCTGAGAATGCCATATATTATTCTTCCTTTCGTGTTGTTTCCATATATCGGGTAAAGCCCGTACAGATACCGGCAAAAATCTCGCCGGTAAGAGAATTATTCCTCTGTTCCCGCGTCCTTGTCCGGGGACGCGTCGGCTGCGGCAGGGGCTGCCACGGGAGCATCCTGACCCTGACGGCCTTCCTGAACGGCGCTCGCCATGGCCGCACTTATAAGGCGGATGGCGCGGATAGCGTCGTCATTGCCGGGGATGACATAGTCCACTTCGTCGGGATCGCAGTTGGTGTCGACGATCGCGATGATGGGGATGTGGAGCTTGCGGGCTTCCGCGATGGCGTTGTGCTCCTTGCGGGGGTCGACGACAAACATCGCGCCGGGGAGCTTTTTCATTTCCTTTACGCCGCCGAGATATTTCTCGAGCTTATCTATTTCATTTGTGAGCTTGATGACTTCCTTTTTGGGAAGCATATCAAAGGTGCCGTCTTCCTGCATTTTGCGAAGCTGGGCAAGACGGTCGATACGTGTACGCATGGTTTTGAAGTTCGTGAGCATTCCGCCGAGCCAGCGGGCATTGACATAGTACTGGCCAACGCGCTGCGCCTCTTCGCGTACCGCGTCCTGAGCCTGCTTCTTGGTCCCGACGAAAAGGATGCTCTCGCCCTTTGCCGCGATGCTGCGTACAAAGTCGTAGGACTCTTCAAGCTTCTTGACCGTCTTCTGAAGGTCGATGATATAGATGCCGTTACGTTCCATGTAGATGTATTCGGCCATCTTGGGGTTCCATCTTCTGGTCTGGTGACCGAAGTGCACGCCTGCTTCGAGAAGCTGTTTCATTGATACTACTGACATTTTTGTTCCTCCTGAATTTTGTTTTTTCCTCCGGAGCGGTCAGCTTGCCTTCCCAACCGATTCGATTCCTATCAAAACGGCCACTGAGAAAGCAATCACGCTCCGTGCGTAATGCCTTGGTATTATAACAGGGATAATGTGATTTTACAAGTGATTTTTAAAAAAATCTTTGAATATTAAGTCTTTTTCGCGCTCGGATGAAACTATATAGGATGTATTGCGTCTGAGAAACGACAGGCTTATATATCTTGTGTTGGTACATCGCGGACATTCATGCCAGGCCACCGGTAAAGCGTTTGTTTACCGTGGGACCTCGGAATGATTAAAGGCTTCGGTGCGGAGACGGGAAAGAGTGTATTATGCGTGATGAGGATTTGCGCGGACTTCCGCGGACGAAGATCCGCCTTGAACTGGGAAAGCTGTATTATACATATTTGCGCTATGCTCTATGGCTTATGAAGCGACACTCTTTCGCAAGCGAGCTATCCGACGACAGACTGCCGTATGTCCATTTTCATCACGAGACCATTCTCCTGCGCAGTCTGAAGGATGTTGACATGCAGTATCAGTACAACAAAATCGTCAATCTCAAGCTCGCGGCGAAAAAATTGAACGGTGTCGTTGTTCATCCCGGAGAGGTTTTCAGCTTTTGGAAGCTGATAGGCAAGCCTTCGGCTCGAAAGGGCTATGTAAATGGCATGGTTCTGACAGGCGGGATAGTTTCTCAGGGGATTGGAGGGGGACTATGCCAGCTGTCTAATTTGATTTACTGGATGACTCTTCACACTCCTCTGACTGTAATTGAGCGTCATCATCACGGCTACGATGTGTTTCCAGACAACAACCGCACACAGCCCTTCGGAAGCGGAGCGACATGCTTTTATCCGTATGGCGACCTTATGATATATAACGGTACGGACAGCGATTTCCAGCTGCTGGTCAATGTCGGAGACGTATGCTTGGAAGGGGCATGGAAAAGCGCATCTCCTCCGGAGTACTGCTATGAAATCGAAGAACGCTGCCACGAGATGCGCGGGGAATACTGGGGGGGCTTCAGCCGCCACAATAAGCTCTACCGTATCACAAGGGACGTTGACGGGGACTTGATCGGTGAGGAGCTCATTACGGAAAACCATGCGCTGATGATGTATTCACCGTTTCTGCCGGACACCGCGTCTGAAAGCGACACGCCGCAAAACTAACGTCTTGCGGCGTGTCGCTCTCTTTTTTTCAGATTCACCTGATAGTCGCCAGAAGCTCACCTGCGGTGACTGTCTGCCCGGGCTTTACGAAAACCTCGTCAACAGTCCCGTCCATGCGCGCGACTACGCTTGTTTCCATCTTCATCGCCTCGACTACGGCGATGACTTGATTTGTTGAAACCCTGTCGCCCGGCTTGATTTCCACCTTTGTCACGGCGCCTGGAATTGACGCGCCGATCTGGCTTTTATCCTCCGGGTCCGCCAAAACCACCTGCTTAACCTTTGAAACGGCGTTTTTGTCAGGTACGGCGACTTCTCGGCGCATGCCATTGAGCTCAAACTGGACGTTGCGTGTGCCGTCGTCGTTGAGGTCGCCCAGACCCAGATATTTTATGACGAGCGTCTTTCCGTCCTCGATGTTAATTTTGTTCGTTTCGCCCAGGGCCATGCCGTTAAAGAAAACGTGGCTGCCCATGCGCATGAGATAGCCGTACTCTTTTCGGTGGCTGCGGTATTCCTTATAGACCTTCGGATACAGGCAATAGGAGAGCATCGCCCGCATGTTGATCCATTCGCCGTTCATGAAGGGTTCCATCTCCTTGCGGACCTGTTCAAAGTCCACGGGTTCCAGAATCTCGCCGGGGCGGCAGGTGATCGGCTTTTCACCCTTGAGCACGACTTGCTGCAGTTCTTCGGGGAAGCCCCAGGCCGGCTGGCCCATCATGCCCTTGAAGTAATCGACGACGGAATCCGGGAAGGTCAGCGCCTCTCCACGGCCGACGATGTTCTCGGGAGTAAGGCCGTTCTGCACCATGAAGATTGCAAGATCGCCTACCATCTTTGAGGAGGGTGTGACTTTTACGATATCGCCCAGCATCCCGTTGACTGTCGCATACATGTCCTCGACCTCCACAAAGCGGGAGCCGAGACCGAGAGACTCGACCTGTGGCCGGAGGTTGGTATACTGGCCTCCGGGAATTTCATATTTATATATTTCGGTGACGGGAGACTTGAGTCCGCCGTCAAATTTTGCATAGCGTAAGCGGACGTCAGACCAGTAATCGGTCAGCTTCTGCAGTTCGCCCAGCCTGAGTCCCGTGTCCCTCTCGCTGCCCTCAAGAGCCGCAACGACGGCGTTCATCGAAGGCTGGCTAGTGAGCGACGACATCGAGGAGATTGCGGTATCGACGATGTCTACGCCCGCTTCGGCGGCCATAAGCAGCGCCGCGACCTGATTTCCGCTTATGTCGTGGGTGTGCAGATGGATGGGAAGGCCAATCTCGTTTTTCAGAGCCGTAACCAGCTTCTTTGCGGCATAGGGTTTAAGAAGCCCGGACATGTCCTTGATTGAGATGATGTGCGCTCCGCGCTTTTCAAGATCCTTTGCCATGTTGACGTAGTACTGCAGCGTATATTTGTCGCGCTTCGGATCGAGGATGTCGCCGGTATAGCAGATGGCGGCTTCGCAGATTTTGTTCTGCTTGAGCACCTCGTCCATAGCGATTTCCATGCCGGGGATCCAGTTCAGAGAGTCAAAAATCCGGAACACATCGATTCCGCTTTTTGCCGCCTCCCTGACGAACTCGCGGATAAGGTTATCGGGATAGTTTTTGTAGCCGACGGCGTTAGCGCCCCGAAGGAGCATCTGGAAGGGAATGTTGGGTATTTTCTTGCGGAGTATGTCCAGCCGTTCCCACGGCGATTCGTGCAGATAGCGGTAAGCAACATCGAAGGTTGCGCCGCCCCACATCTCAAGCGAAAAGCAGTCGGCAAGTATCGCGGCCGTACCGTCTGCGCCCTTCGCCATGTCGCGCGTGCGCACGCGCGTCGAAAGCAGCGACTGGTGCGCGTCGCGCATGGTAGTGTCGGTGATGAGAAGCTTTTTCTGGTCAAGTACCCATTTTTTTACGGCGTCAGGGCCTTCGGCGTCGAGAAGCTGCTTGAGTCCCGGCTCTTTGGGGTAATCCACGGTCGGGAAACGCGGAATATTGTATTGCCGGCGGTCGATATCAGGGTCGTCGACCTGAAGTTTGGCTATGTACTTGAGGACCCGCGTCGCGCGGTCGCGAGACAGATTAAGATCGAAGAGCAAGGGCGTTTCGTCGATAAACTTCGTGTGGCACTTGCCCTCATGGAAGGTCGGATGGTGAAGTATGTTCGTTATGAACGGGACATTGGTCTTGACGCCACGGACATGAACCTCGTTGATGGCCCGTATCGCGCGCCGGCAGACACCCTCAACGGTCTTGTCCCAGCAGGTCACTTTAACGAGAAGGGAATCGTAATAGGGGGAAATAATAGTCCCCGCCCCCGCGCAGCCGCTGTCCAGACGAACGCCGAAGCCGCCTCCATTGCTGTAGGAGGTGATCTTGCCGCAGTCCGGAGCAAAGTTGTTCGCAGGGTCCTCTGTCGTAACGCGGCACTGAATGGAATAGCCACTGAACTCGACGTCGCTCTGCTTTTCAAGCCCTATAAGCGGAGTTGAGAGCGGCCTGCCCTCCGCTATGAGTATCTGTGCCCGTACAAGGTCTATGCCCGTGACCATCTCGGTCACGGTATGCTCGACCTGAATGCGCGGGTTCATCTCGATGAAATAGTGATTCCAGTCCTTGTCGACAAGGAACTCGATCGTGCCGGCGTTCGTATAGCCGACGCACTCGGCAATTTTGACAGCGTCCGCATGGAGCCTGTCGCGGACCTCCTGCGGGACTGAGAAGGCGGGGGCAAACTCCACGACCTTCTGGTAGCGACGCTGCAGGGAGCAGTCGCGCTCACCGAGGTGCATAACGTGGCCGTGCTCGTCCGCGAGTATCTGTACCTCGACGTGCTTGGGCTCGACCAGATACTTTTCGATGAATATATCGTCATTTCCAAAAGCCTTTTTTGCTTCGCTCTTGACAAGATTAAAGGAAGGAATCACATCGTCCTCGGTCGAGCACAGACGCATTCCGCGTCCGCCGCCGCCGGCCGCAGCCTTAAGAATTACGGGAAAGCCGAAGCTCCTCGCCTTTTCGAGAGCCTCTTCGCCGTCAATAAGCGGTCTGGTGCAGCCGGGTATTGTAGGCACGCCGCATTTGATGGCGATGGCCTTGGCGTTGAGCTTGTCGCCCATTTTGTCTAATACTTCCGAGCCGGGACCGATGAATTTTATTCCCGCGTCCTCGCAGGCGCGGGCGAAATCGGCGTTTTCGGAAAGAAAGCCGTAGCCGGGGTGAATGGCGTCGACCTCTCTGCGCCTTGCGAGGTCGATGATGGCCGGAATGTCCAGATAGGCCCCGAGCGGGCTTCTGTTCTCTCCGATAAGATAAGCTTCATCCGCTTTTGTACGGAAAAGACTGAAAGTATCCTCGTTTGAATACATTGCCACCGTGTGCAGGCCAAGCTCGTTGCAGGCCCGAAAAATTCGGATCGCAATTTCGCCGCGGTTTGCGACGAGGACTTTTTTAAACTGCCTTTCGGCCATGTGTTTTCCCTCTCTTTGACTGGAAGAATATGAAGAACTGCAAGATTAATGGCATAGAACTTGCATTTTTATAATCTCATTATATCGGTTGGGCAGGCCGATAACAAGGATTTTTCTTTATTATGTACGGATTCGGAATATTTTCCAAAGAAAGCATGGAAGTTCTGTACAAATTATGTGAAATACAATAAATCCACACATTTCGGATGTAATGATGTTTGGGATGTGGTAAACTTTCATTTCTTTCGGAAGCCGTCCGCATCCGAACGGCCCGAAAAAAATCTACGTCCTGTGCTTATCGTCAAACTGCCAGGTGAACCAGGGGTGCTTTTCCCGTTTTCCTCGCCTGTATTCACCCGGAATCTCGACAAGGACAATATCCCCGCCTATGCGCTTTATGCAGTCCCACGGAAGAATGTAGTCGTCCTCGCGCCAGAAAAGTCCCAAAAAACGGCAGCGTCCGGGCACGATGAGCGCAATAACGCTCCCCGTTACTATATCTATCATCACATCGTATACAAAGCCGAGTCTCTGGCCGTCGCAGACGTTAACGACCTCTTTATAGCGGAAATCCTCGATGCGGCATTCCATAATAACCCTTCCTTTCATTTTTGCCCGATAAGCGGAATACGTTGAACAGCCGCGAGGCAAGCAGGCTGCCGCCGCGGAAACAATAAGCCGGTCCGGCACCGCAAACGCAAAAACAATCGGCGCCCCCATCCTGATGTATATGGAAGGCGCTGATTGTCCTATTACTATATTCTGTTTTTATAAACCGGTGACGAGCTATCCCGCGTCTATGCTTCTTTTGATCTGATCGATGGCGTTTTTTTCGAGACGGGAAACCTGAGCCTGACTGATACCGACCTCGGAGGCGACCTCCATCTGTGTTTTTCCGTCATAGAACCGAAGTGCGAGAATACGCTTTTCACGGCTGTCCAGCCCCGCGACCGCGGCCGAAAGGGCAATTTGTTCGATCCATGCGTCGTCTGTGTTCTTGCTATCTCCGATCTGATCCATTACGCAGATGCTTTCCCCGCCATCCGAGAAAACGGGTTCGTATATCGAAATCGGCTCTGATATCGCGTCAAGCGCGAAATAGACCTCCTGCCTTGATATTTTGAGAATTTTTGCGATTTCCCCGATGTCCGGCTCCTTCTGCCGTTCCGCGGTCAGGCGCTCCTTGACCTGAAGGACTCTGTAGGCCGTGTCCCTCATGCTCCGGCTGACCCTTATCGAACTGTTGTCGCGCAGATAGCGCCTTATCTCTCCCGCTATCATCGGAACGAATGTCCGGAGTTGAAATCCAAGCTTCGTTAATTTTCGCCCCGCAGAAGGTCAGGCAAATCAATATTTATAGTCGATTTGCACAGAGTTGTGCGTAACGGTTATTCTGTCAATTACTGAGCAAATTAAATTACGCTGTTCCTGTGTATTCATGTAGCCCCACGTCTCACGAATATTCCGAAGCCGTTCTCTGGCCGCCTCCGCGTTTTTTGTCCATAGTCCGCGGCTTTCTTCCTCTTTGATTTTCTCGTCCAGCTTTTTTATTTCATCCGTCTGTTCTTTGATGCTCTCCAGCAGGACGCTGTTGCCGGAGTCGCCGTAGAGGTCGTAGAGCCTTCTTAGCTTCTGCTCCGAAAGAGCTTTTTTCTTGCGCAGGGTTTCGGCCAGAGAAACCGGACTTTCGGAGCCGTCGGAGCCTATTTCGTTTGCAGTCATCGCCATAAGATCCGCGACCACGGCTTTTTCTATGTCCTCCGCCCAGACCGTTTCATTGTCACAGTCTGGGTCCTTCACAAGATAGGGCTTTGAAATTTGCTGGGAATAGCAGACGAGCTTGTGTCCTGCGTTCCCCCACTTCTGATAACGCATTTTCGCGCCGCAAACACCGCAGTATACAAGCCCTGTGAGAAGGTGCTTCGTACCAGCGGAAAGCCCCTTTTCCGAACGCTGGGCATGAAGCGCCATAGCCTTCTCAAAGGTTTCGCGGGAAATTATCGGCTCATGCCGGCCCTTATACTCGACGCCGTTGTATTCGATGATGCCAATATTCGTTTTTCTGAGAAGTATCTGAGAGGCCAGCTTTTCGTATTTCAGTCCCAGAAGGTTAGCTATGTTTTGGAGAGAATAGCCCTTGAGATAGAGACTGTAGACCTGCCGGACAGTTTCGGCGTCGCCATTGGGGACGAGAATACCCTTCTCGATGTCGTAGTCGTATCCGAAGGGAACGCCGCCCCCGCCCGGCCAAAACCCGGCCTCGACGCGCTTTTGCATTCCGCTGCGCGTTCTCTCATAGATATTCTCTCTTTCAAGCTGCGCGAAAACCGAAAGAATACCGACAACCGCTCTGCCGAAGGCGGTGGCTGTGTTGAAGCTTTCCTGAATCGATATGAAGGCAATGTTATTCGGAAGAAAAACATCCTCTATTAGGTGGAGGGTGTCCTTTTGCGACCGGCTCAGACGGTCGAGCTTGTATACGCATATATGCGTGATCGCCCGATTCTCGGCGTCAAGAATAAGACGCTGCATTGCAGGCCTTTCCAGCGTTGCCCCGGAAAAGCCGTCGTCAATGTAATATTCACAGGAGACTCTACCGTCAAGCGTTTTCGAAAAAGCCGTGAGCCGCTCCTTCTGAACATCAATGGAATAGCCTTCCTCCGCCTGACGGTCGGTGGATACTCTTATATACAGGGCAACTTTAATGATCTCGTCTGGATCGCGGTCCGGTCTGCGCATTTTGCTCTTCGCCATGTGATGACTCCCTTGTGGTCATAGTTATGCGGCAGGCCGCACGCGCTGTGCCGTCTGCCGCAAGATGGGTGCGGCTGTTTGTCAGCCTGTCGTTATACCTTCGCCGAAGACGCCGTTTTCGCCGCTCGACATCGTTATCCTGCCCGCGACTCCCGATACAATGTGCTCGATAGTCGGATTCGTGATCCCAAGAGAGCTCAAGGCTTCCTCCGGTATGATGTTTCCGTCCCTGTCGCAGCGGATAAAGGTCAGCTCTCTGCCGCCTATAGTACGCCGCTTTCCGTTTTTCAGATAATCCATAGTTTCGCCTCCGCCTCAGATTTTCCTGTATAAATAAATTATTTCCCATTCAGTTGGAATCAAACATAAAAATTTAAAAATACAGCATTGAGGCGTATAGGATTTTTCTTAGGTACGGACTTGTTGAATTTGGACGAAATTAATGATAAAATACGTTACGCCGACTTTCCGGTTATTATGCGGTCTGCGGCTGACCTTCGCGGACATGCTGATTTGGCGTCCTCGCGGTTGAGCTAAAAACAGAAAGAGAAAAACAGCATATGAACGAAGAAGTTAGAATTCCCGAGAACATGATGGGTACGCTGCCTGAAAACAGGCTGCTGCTCAAGATAGCGCTGCCTCTGATATTTTCAATGCTTGTACAGGCTCTTTATAACGTCGTGGACAGCTTCTTCGTATCGCGAATCAGCGAGAACGCGCTGACCGCCGTGTCACTTGCATTTCCTGTACAAAACTTTATGATCGGCTTCGGCGTAGGAACCGGCATCGGCATGAACGCGCTCCTTTCAAGGCGTCTCGGGCAGAAAAACCGCGAGGCGGTCGACTCGGCGGCTATGAACGGCGTATTTCTCGCACTGATGAATACAGTGGTCTTCATGCTGTTTGGCATATTTTTCTCCGGGGCTTTTTTCAGAACACAGACAGATGTGGCGGAAATCGTTGAAATGGGAACGGCATATCTGTCCATTTGCACAACAATTTGCTTCGGTGTATTCTTTGACTTCGCGTTTTCAAGACTTCTGCAGTCGACGGGACTCACAAAGTATTCAATGATCGGGCAGATAATCGGCGCTGTCGCGAATATTGCACTGGACTGGATACTGATTTTTGGAAATCTCGGCTTTCCGAAGCTGGGCGTCGCGGGTGCGGCCTACG
>JAYFQM010000005.1:0-2607 GCA_034927185.1 Oscillospiraceae bacterium
CGTTTTGGTGATATTCTTGACGGCAAGCGCACATGGGAGAAGGAGCTAAGCCAATCGAATATACGCCCAACTTTACCGGATGTTGTGGCTGGTGATATCACAGCCGCTATGCCGTACCGCGCAATGACCAATATTATCAACTTCATTCAGGCTATGGACCATGTTGTGCCGGGCTTTGCCTCGCACGAGACGCTTCTCTATTCGCCTGAACTTAAGTTTTACTCAAACCGCATCAAGATGGATGAGGACTTCAACACCAACGTCCAAGGGCTTCACTGCTTGGGCGATTCGTCCGGCTGGACACGCGGATTGATGATGTCCTCGGTAATGGGAGTTTTGATGGGAAGAAAATTGGTTTGATCATATTGTTAAGCAAAAAAACAGTGATGCCGTTTGAAGTGCACCCCCAAAGTTAGACAAACAATTCATTAAGCAGCTGTAAGGGCTTGCTGTCTGTGAAGAACGGGCTGTAAGCCCTTGAGTTTTGCCTTGATGCGGTGATTATTGTAGTAATCAAGATATTCAATTAGCTCGGCGGTAAAGTGCTCGATAGATGTAAAGTCTTGCAGGTAAAGCAGCTCACTTTTGAGAAGACCAAAGAAGTTTTCTATCACGGCATTGTCCAGACAGTTTCCCTTACGGCTCATGCTCTGCCGGACACCCTTCTTTCTGAGCATTCGCTGAAACTGCTTGTGCTGGTACTGCCACCCCTGATCCGAGTGTAGGATAAGACCAGTATCATCTGGGATGGTCACAAAGGCCTTGTCCAACATTGAAGCTACCATGGATAGAATAGGCCTGTCTGAAATCGAGTAGCTGACGATATCACTGCTGCACAAATCAAGGATCGGCGACAGATAGAGCTTCTGGCCAAACAGATTAAACTCTGTGACATCGGTTACCCATTTCAGGTTCGGCTTCTCCGCCTTAAAGTCACGATCCAAAAGATTCGGCGCGACCTTGCCGATTTCGCCTTTGTATGAGCGGTATTTCTTCATTCTGACGCGGCAGATGATACCCATTTCCTTCATCAGCTTCTGAACCGTTTTATGATTTACAACACAGCCAAGGTTCCGTAGCGCCAGCGTGATTCTCCGATAGCCGTATCTACCCTTGTTTTCAGTGTGAATCAATTTAATCTGTTCTTTAATTTCACTGTATTTATCCTGGGCTGATTGCCGCTTAAGATGATAGTAATACGTGGCGCGCGAAATCCCGGTCACGTCGAGGAGTACATTGAGCTTGTGCTTCTGCCTCAGTTCCGTCACGACTTGTGCATTTTCTCTCGCTGTACCCTCTCGGATACCAAGGCATTTAATTTTTTTAGGTAGTCGTTCTCCGCTGTCAATCGTTGGACTTCTGCAATCAGATCCTCTTCTACCTTCTCGTCCAGCTTTTTCGGCCGACCCGTATTCCACCGGCAGCGTTGGCTCGACCTCTGCGCTCAATGTACAGCCCTTCAGGCCCTTCTTCAAGGTATATGCGTTCCCATGACGCAACCCTTGTATCGCTATTTATGTCAAATCGTCTTGATGCCTCACAATAGCTTAGTTTTTCTTTTTGCATGGTCTCGATAACCTTTTGTTTGAATTCCCAGGTATATCGCTTATTTGGTATCCCTTTTGGCATGAAAACACCCCCAAAGTTATTTCAGTATATCATACTGTCTAACTTTGGGGGTGCACTTCAATGGTTGTCCGCTGTTTAAATTATTTAACCTTTATAATAATCTTATACCGGCCGCTTTGCACTTTTCGACAGTATCATCATCCCACACGGACGCCTGAACCTCACCAATATGTGCCTTGCCCAGAAGCAGCATGCATAAACGTGACTGGCCGATTCCCCCACCGATTGAAAACGGCAATTTCCCAGCCAGCAGTAAATTGTGGAACATTAGATTTTTACGATCTTCGCAGCCGGAGAGTTTAAGCTGGCGCTCAAGAGCCTCTGGTGTTACGCGAATCCCCATAGATGACACCTCAAAAGAAGTCTCAAGTACACTGTTCCAGAAGAACAAGTCGCCATTGAGATCCCAATCATCATAATCAGGCGCTCTGTCGTCGTGCTTTTCGCCGGATCTCAATGCCCCGCCAATTCCAATAATGAATGCAGTCTTATGTTCTTTTAAAAACACATACTCTCGCTCACAAGGAGTCAGATCAGGGTATTTATCCTCAAGTTCCTGAGTGGTAATAAAGACTACATTGCGTTGCAGTTCCGGAAGGTTCTCAAGCGCAGGTACAATTTGCCTCAGTGTATGGTCAACATCGCAAATGGCATTTACAATATCGGTAACTGTCGCTTTGAGATATTCAAGATTGCGGTCCTCATCTCGTATAACCTTCTCCCAATCCCATTGGTCAACATAGATCGAGTGGAGATTGTCCAACTCCTCGTCGCGACGTATTGCGTTCATATCTGTGCAAATGCCCTGACCGACCGGGAAAGCATAGCGCATGAGCGCGTATCGTTTCCACTTGGCAAGAGACTGCACCACCTGTGCCTGCCTGCCAATGGCCGGAATATCAAAGCACACCGGCCGCTCACACCCATTCAGGTCGTCATTTAGGCCGCTTCCTGCATCTAAAAACAGCGGCGTTGAAA
>JAYFQM010000056.1:0-30825 GCA_034927185.1 Oscillospiraceae bacterium
ACCAAGAACTTATAAACGTTAAAACGCCGGACGGTCTGTCCGGCGTTTTTTGCTATTTCACTGTCTTTTCCATGTTAATGTAGTTTGACCTTACAAAACCGTTTTTCTCATAGAAGCTTGCGTCCTCGGAAAGGGCGTGCAGTTCGATCTTGCACAGGCAGTCCTTCTTCAGCTCGTCGTGGAGAGCCTCGAGCGCCATGCTGCCGCAGCCTTTCCTTTGATAGTTGGGGTGGACAAAAAGATCGTCAACATAGAAATTGCTGCATTTTGCCGCGACAATAATCCTCCCGAAGAGGTATCCGACTATCTGTGTGTCGATAATCAGGGCATATCCTCTTGAATTGGGTCCCGAAAAGTATGAAGTGATGCGCTTTTCCGCGCGGTCAAGCGGCCAGTTTTCGTTGAACGGCGCTTCGGCGTATACTCTGCACAGCATTTGCGAAGCGTTTGGAATATCAGATTCGTCACAGGCTCGTAAAAATAGCATTAAGCTCACCTCCAGCATTTTTATTATAGCACTGAAATCGAGTAAAAAAAGGTAAAAACATGTAAATTACAGCGGGTTTAATGATTTTTGAATTAGTTTCACGACAGTTCATAATTAAGAGCCACACTCACGAAGCGAGTCTCGAAAGCACCGCATTCGCGTTTTATTCTTTGTCAGTAGCTTCTTCTTCGTATTCGATGCTGTCCATATCGAACTCAAGCACCTCGCCGCAGTTGGGACATTCGATCTTGCCGAGAGCAAGCACATCCTCATCTATGGTTATTGTATTCTCGCAGGCGGGGCAGGTGACTTCATAGAAAACAGGCTCACTGTGGTGATGTCCGCAGCAGCAGCTGTCGTCGTGGTGGCTGTGCTCGCCTCCGCAGCAGCAGCCGTCGCCGTGATCGTGGTCGCCTCCGCAGCAGCATTCGTCATCATAATCGTCGTGATCCCCGCAGCAGCACTCGTCATCTCCGTATTCTTCATCGTAATCGTTATAGACTATTTCTTCGACGTCGGCAAGGTCATCCGAAATAGCGTCAATTTCATCGGCGAGATCAAGTGCGTTGTCCTCAAGCTCGTCGAGATCCTTGGCAACGGTTTCGAGAACCTCGATCACGGCCGCAAGGAGTTTGTCCTGCTTGTTTTCTTTATCAAGGCCCAGACCATCGGCAAGACCTTTGAGATATGCGACTTTTTCAGTTGTTGTCATTTTTATACCCTCCATGGTATTTTTGCGAAACATGCCGAACACTCATTTTTGAATATGCTCGGTATTTCAATGGTTTATTCTAACTGCTTCTAATGTGGAATATACGCTCGCTAATCAGCCCTTAGCACGCTCAAGATATTCACCCGTACGGGTATCGATCTTGATACGCTCACCCGGCTCAATGAACAGGGGAACCTTGATTTCGGCGCCGGTTTCGAGGGTCGCTGGCTTTGTAGCGTTCGTAGCGGTATTGCCGGCGAAACCAGGATCGGTTTCCGTTATCTCAAGCTCCACAAAATTTGGAGCCTCGACGGAGAAAACCTTTCCCTTAAAGGAAGAGACAGTGCATACCATGTTTTCTTTAACAAAACGAAAGCCGTCGGACAGAACGCTCTTGTCAATGGGAACGAGCTCGTAGCTCTCAGAATCCATGAAGTAATAAAGGTCGCCGTCGGCATAGCTATACTCCATGTTCTTTCGGTCAACATAGGCGTTCTCAAACTTCTCGGAGGGATTGAAGGAAGTTTCGACAACGGCTCCTGTGATGACGTTTTTCATTTTTGTACGAACGAAAGCCGCGCCTTTGCCGGGCTTAACGTGCTGGAACTCGACAACCTGCATAACCTTTCCGTCCATTTCAAAAGTTACGCCGTTTCTGAATTCGCCTGCTGATACCATAACAGGTCCTCCTATATAATTGAATCAGATTATCCTTAAGTTTTTATAAAATGTACCTAAGCCAAATTATTTTACACTAGTTTTGTGCGTTTGACAAGGACGTTTTATGCTAAAGTCTCCTGTTTTTAAAGGATTATCAAGTTCTTTGGGGCTTTCGTAAGATTTTCGGGCCCGTTTTCCGTAATGAAGAGCATATCCTCGATTCGGACGCCAAATTTTCCGGGAAGATATATGCCGGGCTCGCAGGTGACTACTGTGCCCGCCGGAAGAGGACGGCTTTCCCTGGGGCTGGCATTCGGACCTTCGTGTATATAAAGCCCAACACTGTGGCCGAGTCCGTGTCCGAAGTATTCCCCATAGCCGGCTTTTTCTATTACATCGCGGGCGGCTTTGTCCATTTCCCTGCCGATGACTCCGGCGCCCGCGGCGCCCTCTCCTGCGTTCTGCGCCTCGAGAACGGTTTCATAGACCCTGCGCATCTCGTCCGTCACACTTCCCAGGGCGACCGTGCGGGTCATATCGGAGCAATAGCCGTTCACCTTGCAGCCAAAGTCCATGGTCACGAATTCGCCGATTTTAAGCCTGTTAAAAGTCGGAACCCCGTGAGGCCGCGAGGTGTTGGAGCCCGAAACGCATATCGTTTCAAAGGCAAGTCCCTCCGCCCCGTTTCTAGTCATCTGATACTCAAGCTCCGCTGCAACCTCTTTCTCCGTCATGCCGGGGGCAAGCTTTCCAAGAACATAATCAAGAGCCTTTTCAGCTATCCGCTGGGCTGAGATAATGCTCTCTACCTCGAAGCGCTCCTTGATCTCGCGGAGAGATTTCGTGATGCCCTGAGCGGGGATGAATTTGACGCCCAGCGCATCCTGCATGCGAAGATATTCCGTATAGCATAAGCTTCCGTCCTGAGCGCCAAGTTCGGTTATCCCATTCTCCGATAAAAGTTTTTTCAGGATATCAGTTTCCCTGTTTTCATTCGAGCAGAGAATGACCTCGGCGTCACGGACCGTCTCCCTTGCCGCCTCGATGTAGCGTGAGTCGGTTATGAAGTAGGCCTTGTCGCGGAGAATAAGCACCGAGCCGTCACTCGTAAGGAAGCCCGAGGCATACAGTCTGTCAAGCTCGTCATAGAGCCAGAGTGCGGGAATGCCGGCAGAAAGCATTGCCTGCCGTATTTTTTTAATGTTTGCCAAGATTCAGTCCTTCTTTTTTTTAATATTGCCGCGTTTATTATACGCAAATCTGAAAGGCAGCTCCGCTCCGTACCTGAGAAAATAGAACGGATTGCTCATATCTATGGGGGTAACCGCAATTGTCGTGAGGCCCGCCCGTTTTCCGCAGAGAATATCGGTATAGATTTGGTCGCCTATTATCGCGGTATTTTCGGGGGTGACGTTTTTCTCCCCCAAAAGCCTGAACAGCCGCTTGACTCCCGGCTTTTTTGCCTTATTGACATATTCTATAGAGAGCGAAGATGCAAAACGCTCCGCCCTTTTGCCGCTGCTGTTTGAGTAAATAAAAGGCTCGACTCCGGCTCGTTTCATGCCGTCGATCCAGTTGCGGAGACGGACTCGCGGATACCGGGCGTGATATTTGTCAAGCGTATTGTCCAGATCCATCAGAAGAAGCTTAACGCCCATTTCGGAGAGCTTATCGGGCCTTAGCTCATAGATGCTTTTCAGCATGATGTCCGGTATCGGAAATGTGAGCATGGAAAAGGTTCCTTTCCGGGACTGCCGCTTTTATCTTCAGCCGACGGCCTCCAATGCCTGATTCAGGTCTTCAATGATGTCGCCGACATCCTCGATGCCGACGGAGAGACGGATGAGGTCGCCGGGGACGCCCGCTTTTATGAGCTCCGTTTCGGAAAGCTGGCGGTGAGTTGCGTTCGCTGGATGAAGCACACAGGTGTGAGCGTCCGCGACATGAGTCGCGATTATAGCGACCTTGAGGTTTTTCATAAACTCCTCGGCCGCTTTCCTGCCGCCCTTTATCCCGAAGGATATCACGCCGCAGGAGCCGTTCGGCATATATTTCTGCGCAAGAGAAAAATATTTATTTGAGGGCAGGCCGCAGTAATTAACCCACGCTATCTTGCTATGAGCTTCCAGATATTCCGCGACAGCCTGCGCGTTTTTGCAGTGGCGCTCCATCCTTACATGAAGGGATTCAAGCCCCAGCCCGACAAGATAGGAGTTCTGGGCTGAGGGCGTCGCGCCCAGGTCCCTCATGAGCTGAGCGGTTGCTTTCGTTATGAACGCTCCACCCTGACCGAACTTTTCGGTGTATACGATTCCGTGATAGCTCTCGTCCGGAGTGGTCAGACCGGGGAACTTTTCAGCGTGCGCGGTCCAGTCGAATTTGCCGGAGTCCACAATTGCCCCGCCGACGCCGGAGGCATGGCCGTCCATGTATTTCGTGGTGGCGTGAGTGACTATATCGCAGCCCCACTCGAAGGGCCGGCAGTTTATCGGCGTGGGGAAGGTGTTGTCAACAATGAGCGGAACGCCGTGGGAGTGAGCCGCTTTTGCGAAGCGCTCGATGTCAAGCACCGCGAGACTGGGGTTTGCGATGGTTTCGCCGAATACGGCCTTAGTGTTGGGACGAAACGCATTTTCAAGCTCCTCATCCGAGCAATCGGGAGTGACAAAGGTGAAATCAATTCCCATTTTTTTCATAGTCACATTGAAAAGATTATAGGTGCCGCCGTAAATTGCCGAGGAGCTCACGACATGGTCCCCGCAATTGCATATATTGAAAAGCGCGAAGAAGTTGGCGGATTGCCCGGAGGCCGTCAGCATCGCGGCCGTGCCGCCTTCAAGTGCGCAGATCCTTGCCGCAACATAGTCGTTGGTCGGGTTTTGCAAACGGCTGTAAAAATACCCGCTCGCCTCCAAATCAAAGAGTTTTCCCATGTCCTCGCTAGTGTTGTATTTGAAGGTGGTGCTCTGGATGATCGGTATCTGACGCGGCTCACCGTTCTTCGGCGTATATCCGGCCTGTACGCATTTTGTTCCGATTTTGCTCATATCCTATTGTTCCTTTCGCTGCGCGTGTTAATGCACATATTTCTTTATTTACCGGCTCTTAGCCTGTTACGGTCGAGCCTATTATGCTGTCGTTTCTCGTCAGGGGACGAGATATATCATAGCCCCAGAGGTACTGAGTCTCTTTTCCGTCTATTAGAATATAGACGCTTTTAATACCTGAAAGCGAGGTCAGGGAATTGACGACGGAGTAGACCGCAAGCTTCGCATCGTAGGGCGACATCGAGCCGTCGTCAGGAGTAACGCCGGATAGACTGACGGAGCAGACCCCGTCCAGCGTATATACAGACATGACAATAGTGCCAATGGGGAAGGCCCTTTTCAGATTGTCGCCGGTCGGTCCCTCAAAAATTGCGTCCAGTATTTTGCGTTCCGCAGAGTTCTCGTCGTCAAAGCTTATGGTTCTATATTCGGAGCCTAGGGCTTTCTCAGAAGTTTTTGGGAAATAGATTCTAATCTGTGCCTTGCCGGGGCTGATGATGTTATCAAAAAGAAGAAAGTTCTCGGCCGTAAGAGACTTTTCTATAGCCTCGTCGCCCACGCATATATCGACAAAGTCAATGCCCTCGATAGAGCACATCGTGAGTGTTATACAGGCGTCCATTATCGTTTTGTCCATACCGCTCAGATCGAGGTATGCCGAGCTGACGCTGACGGCGGCGACGTTTCCCTTTCTGACGGCGTCAATAAGCCTGACGCCCGAGGAGAGAGGACTCTGAAGCCTTGCGTCTTCAGGCTGCTTTGAAAGAGCGTCGGCGGCCTGTGAAACAAGTTCCTCATCATCTGTTATAACGACAGATTCCGACTGCAGCAGATCGCTGCCTGTCCGGTAGTCGGAAGAAATCACGCGGTAGACGGAAAAACTCGAGGAGGAGGGGACAGCGACGGAATTTGATGTGCAGGCGCAGGCAAGGATACTGAGAACGGCAACTATCGGAATAAGGCGCCTTTTCATACCTGCTCCACCTTTCCATGCTCATTCTTTTCATCAGGACAGGCGGGAAACTCAACAATGAAACGTGTTCCGCCGACCTCCCGTTTTTCGACGCGGATCGAGCCGCCGTGAAGACGAACAGCGTCAAAGACAATTGAAAGACCGAGACCGCTCCCGCCGGCATCGCGGGACCTTGCCTTGTCAACACGGTAAAAACGCGAAAAGATGTGCGGAAGGTCCTCGTCCGGTATGCCGATACCGGAGTCCTCCACGACGAGAACAACATTTTCCGCCTCACGAAATAGCAGAATACGCACGGTTCCGCCGGGCATGTTGTATTTTATACTGTTTTCGGCAAGGTTGAAAATTATGCGGTATACCAAATCCTCGCTGCCCAATATGAAGCAGTTGTGCTGCAGTTCCGTTGAAATAGTGACGCGGTATTCCTTGGCAAGAGGGGAGAGCAGATGCATCGTTTTCTCAACGACGCGCCGCAGATCCAGCCTGTCCTGTGACATGCCGATGCCGCTGTCCATTTTTGTGAGACTGAGAAGCTTTTCGGTCGTTCGGGAAAGGCGCTCTGCCTCGTTGCCGATGTCGGTAACAAATTCGCGCATCGTACCAATGTCCATATCCTGCGAATTTACTATGCTGTCTGACAGGAGCCTTATGGAGGCGAGTGGAGTTTTCAGTTCGTGGGAAGCGTCCGAAACGAAGCGCCGACGCAGTTCCTCGGTGTCCTTGAGCCTTTGAGTAAGGCTGTTGAATTCCCTCCCCAGTTCCGAAAGCTCATCCTTGCCGACAGCGTTTATCCGGTGATCGTAATCACCCTCAGATACGATGCGCGTCGCGCGCACAAGTTCGGTAATGCGGAGAGTCAGCGCCCTGCTGAATATGAACATGAGGATGACGGCGGCCGCGCCCAGCACCAGAGTTATGTTGCGCAGGTTCTTCTGTATGCCTGTTATGAGCTGTGCCTGTGTGGAATCGTATTCGTAGAGGTAAACTGCTCCTATTGTGACGCCGTCGTTTTTTATAGGCATTGCCTCGCGGGACATGAAGGCCTTGCCGTCATAGACAGAGTAGCACACAATTTTCCCGTCCAGTGCGCGCCCAATCTCGGAAAACAGGGCAAAGCCGCCCACACCGGACCCCAGCTCCGCAGTATCGTATAGAATTCTGGCGCTGTCGTCCGTAACGATAACGCGCGTAAGCGAACGGAGATCCAGAAAGCTCATAACCTCCTGTACAGTGTCTCCAGTCAGCTCGTCGGAGGCGGAAAGAGCGGAACTCATTACGTTTGCCTGAGTTTGGAGAGAGTTTTGCTTAGCGGCGAACACCAGATCGCGGGAAACGATGGTGGGATAGGTGTTGAGCATCATCATTAGCCCTGCGATGAGCACAAGAAAGGTTAGGGCGAATTTGAGCTGTACGCTGTTAATGAATGTGCTTATGCCTAGCAGCCTTTTCATAGCTTTACTCCCGAAAATCGCTCATATCAGAAAAATGGATTAAAATATTTTATTTCATAATACGGAAAATGTCCATAAATAATTTCTGCCTTTTCAGTCCTCGCCGAAGTAGTAGCCGACTCCCCACTTGGTGTTGAAGCACTTGGGATCAGCAGGGTCGATTTCAAGCTTTTCACGAAGCCTGCGGATATGCACATCGACAGTGCGGACATCGCCCTGATAATCGATGCCCCAAATGAGATCAAGCAGCCTTTCACGGCTGTATACCTTGCCGGGGTTTCGCATGAGAAGCTCCGCAAGATTGAATTCCTTGGCAGTAAGCTCCACAAGAGCGCCATTCTTCCTCGCTATGCGGCGCGAAATGTCGATTGTGATGTGGCCACGGGTCAGACTATCGTCTTTTCCGTCGGCGCTCTGGATAGTGCTGCGGCGCAGGAGAGCGCGTACCCTTGCCTTTAGTTCAAGTATGTTAAAGGGCTTTGTTATATAGTCGTCCGCCCCGTATTCGAATCCGATCAGCTTGTCCGTATCCTCGCTTTTCGCTGTGAGCATGATGACGGGGACGGTGGAAAATTCACGTATCTGCATGCAGACTTCAAGACCATCCAGCTTGGGCATCATCAGATCCAAAATGATGAGGTCGTATTCTGTGGATTTGGCCATTTCAACGGCTGTTTCGCCATCATAACAGCAATCGACCTCATAGCCCTCATTTTCAAGGTTGAATTTTATTCCCTTGACAAGTGTTTTTTCATCATCGACGACAAGTATTCTCATTTAAAGATCCCCCGGTGTCAGTCTGCTGTAATGCAGTCTTTAATATCTTCGTACGTTTTCGCGCCGATTCCCGATACGCTCATGATTTCGTCCTTATTATTGAAAGGACCGTGCTCGTCCCGGTAAGCGATTATGCGCTCCGCAAGCTTTTCACCGATTTCGGGAAGGCAGGCAAGTTCCGCGGCCGTTGCGGTGTTGATGTTCACAATTGCGGAATCGGAGCTTTCGGAAGGTGGGGATAGCTGCAAAGCGGCCTGCCCTTCCTCACCGGTCTTCTGTGCCGATACGGTCACGGTCATATCTCCGCTGTTTCCCGGAATGGAGAAAATGACCGTAAATGCGACAAAAACCACTGTTATGATTACTGCGGCGATTTCCGCCTTCGAGAGCTTCAAGCGATCTTCTCCTTACGGCCGTTTGACCCGGCGCAGATATTTAGAGTTGATTTTCAGGCAATAACTTCGTATAATGAATAAAGTTTCAATTAGTATTATATACAATATAACATATTTTTCCGGAGATGCATATGAAAAAGTCAAAGATTTTATCTTATATTTTAATATTTGTCTTAATATCCGGGACACTCATGCCCGGCCCCGCGGCGGCATTATCGGAACCCGCCACGAACGCCGAGGCGATAGTACTTGCCGATGCCTCCACCGGAAGTGTTCTTTATTCAAAGAACGCGGACGAAAAGGTATATCCCGCAAGCACGACTAAGATCATGACTGCCCTGCTTGCGATCGAGGCAATAGAGAACGGCAAAGCTTCGCTCACGGATTCCGTCACTGCCGGAAGCGACATCCTGTCCGGATTAAGCGAGGACGGAAGCACAGCCGGTATCGTTCCGGGCGAGACCATGACGCTTGAAAGCCTGCTTTACTGCACGCTGCTGTCCTCGGCAAATGAGGCCTGCAACGTAATAGCGGAGTATATCGGAGGAGATATCCAAACCTTTGTGGGTATGATGAACACACGGGCCACGGAGCTTGGATGCACCGGAACAAATTTTACGAACACCCACGGCCTTCCCGATTATAATCATTATACAACGGCTTCGGATCTTATGAAGATCACGCTTGAGGCCTATACGCATCCTCTCTTCATGGAAATCTGCAATACTGTTACAAAAACTATTCCCGCGACAAACATATCAAATGAGCGCTCGCTTAGCAACACCAACGGGCTTATAAATAACAACTCAGAACTTTATCCGGGATATTACTACGAATACGCGAAGGGAATCAAAACAGGTCACACCAATGATGCCGGCTATTGTCTGGTATCGTCGGCAACCAAGGACGGTATTTCTCTGATCTGTGTTGTTATGAAAGCTATTGCGGTTGAAAAGGTTGAGAAAGTCGAATACACGAATTTTACCGATTCGATCGCTGTTTATAACTGGGCCTTTGAAAACTTCAGCTACCGAGAAATCTTGGGAACTACCGATATGGTGAGGGATATACCAGTAAAGCTTGGCCAGGACGCGGATTATGTGACCGTGCGCCCGGAGACTCCCGTGAAGGCCTTGATGCCTAACGACGAGGATGATTCAAGTTTCGAACAGCAGGTGACAATATATCCCGAGAAGAACGGAGAAACCCTCACGGCGCCAATAGAGGCCGGAACGGTTCTCGGAGAAATCAGCATCTCGCGCGACGGGATTGTTTATGGCACTTCCAAGCTCGTTGCCTGTACGTCTGTAGAAGTGAGCTATTCTCAGCTTATCAAAGCAAAAGTTGCGAATACGTTGAAGAATCCGGTCGTAATCATATTTTTGATTCTGATTATAGGACTGCTCGGAACCTATATATTCCTTATCGTCCGTTACCGCAAATCTAAGAAAAGATATATGCGGGAGCTTGAGGAAAGACGCAGGGTGAGGGAGAAGACGCTTACGGAAAAGCAGACTGCGAGAAGCTCTCCGCGCTTAAAGGCAAATCCGCAGCAGGACGAGCTTTACGATTATGATAAGAAAACGGCCGACAGGACGGCTTCCGAACGGAGCGACTCCGATTTGACCGATAGCGGAGCGGAAACAAAGGCCGAGCGCGATTATTTTGACGAATTCTTTGGAAGAAATAAAAAATGAGCCGCTTATAAGCGACAGGGTGCGCGTTAAGCGCCGGAGGTCATCATGAAAAACACTTTTGCTTTTATAGGAGCCGGGAATATGGGAGGAGCCATCATCGAGGCTGTCTGCCGCTACGTCCCGACAGAAAACGTCGTAATTTACGACAGGGATGGGAAAAAAACGGCTGAGCTGTCCGAAAAGACAGGCTGCCGCACCGCGCTGAGCGCGAGTGAGGCGGCAGAAAGCGCACACTTCGTATTCTTCTGCGTCAAGCCGAACGTCCTGCCGGACGCTCTGAGAGAGCTTAGCCCAGTGCTGGGCGGAAAGGTCGTCGTTTCGATTGCCGCAGGAGTGGCCAGAAGCTCGATCAAGGCTGTTCTTGCAGAGGCGGGAATTAATTCGCCGGTAGTACGGCTCATGCCGAACACGCCTGTCGCGGTCGGAAAGGGAATGATACTCGTTTCGCCCGACAAGGAAGTGTCCGGTGAGGACGTATCCATTCTTCTTGAAGCCCTTAAACCCGGCGGGCTGACGTCTATCATAGACGAGGCTTATATAGACGCGGCGACTCCGGTTTTCAGCTGTTCGCCGGCCTATGTATATATGTTCATCGAAGCGCTTGCGGACGGCGGAGTTATGGCAGGGGTCCCGCGCGAAAAAGCGCAGAGCTTCGCGGCACAGGCTGTTCTCGGCGCGGCCGCGATGGTTCTTGAGACAGGGAAGCATCCCGGAGAGCTGAAGGACGCGGTGTGCTCGCCGGGAGGCTCGACAATCGTCGGCGTCGAAGAGCTTGAGAAGCACGCGTTTCGTGGCGCTGTGGCTTCGGCTGTTTATGAGGCTTACAGAAAAACGACGAATCTCGGTAAATAGTATAATTCCGCCGCGGCAGCCCTGCCGCGGCGGAATTGCTTTTTATAGTTTTTTTATTTCCGGCAGGGAATCGTCGCTTTTGATCCAGTCCTCGACATTTATGCTCTCGCTCCCATTCTCGACTGTACGGCAGACGATCCTTTCGATTCCGGCGTTAAGTATGAACCTGCGACAAAGAGTACAGGGCGCAGCCGTTATAAGCTCATTCGTTTTTGCGTCCCGGCCGACGAGATATATAGCGGAACCCAGCATGTCTCTTCTGGAGCAGGAAATGATAGCGTTCTGTTCGGCGTGTACGCTGCGGCAAAGCTCGTAGCGCTCTCCTGAAGGAATGTTGAGATGCTCCCGCGTGCAGAAGCCCAGGTCGCTGCAGTTTTCGCGGCCCCTTGGCGCGCCGTTGTAGCCGGTGGAGATGATTTCATCCGCCTTTACGATTATTGCGCCGTATTTTCTCCGAAGGCAGGTGGAACGGTTCAGCACGGCGTCCGCTATACCGAGGTAATAATCGTCCTTGCTCATTCTTTTATCCATGTTGTTCCTCCATTTTTACGAATCTATCATATGGTCAATATACCACGACCGTTGTACCGAGGGGGATGTTGTTGTAGATATACAGGATGTCGGCGTCATACATTCTGACGCAGCCGTGGCTGACGGGGTAACCTATCGAGGGGTCGGAGAGTGTGGATGTGCCGGGATAATAGAGACGGGAGTGGAAAGCATAGCCAGTGTTGTCCTTGAAGCCGACTACGGGCTTCACCGTATAGGTCGAGGTCGTCCAGCCGTTCCAGGCCTTGTAGGTGGTTTTCCATACGCCGACGGGAGTTCCGCGCCCGGGGGCGCCGGTTCCGACAATGCAGCTGTAGACGAGATCCCAGTCGCCTGTTTTGCCCTTAAATATGTTGACTCTCTGCATGGAAAGATTGATCCATACCAGATAACCCGTCGAGCTGGAGTAATCCTTGGAATTGATCCAGATTTCTTTTTCCGATTCCTCGTAGTCATGCTCCTGAGCCCACTTGAGCGTATAGTTTCCGGCGTAGCCTAGAGTTACGAGCTTTTGGACACGGTCTATCTCCGCCTGACCACTGTTATCCGAAATGCAGTCGGCAGCAAGGTCAATCGTGCAGCCGGAGGCGTTGATGCTGAGATACGAGACCCTGCCCGTGCCGTCAAGAGCACTTTTGCGCCCTGAAAGAGTTACGGCATCGGCCGTTCCGTCCACAGTCAGAGTGTTGCCCGGACCCTTAACTTCTGCCTGAGTCAATTGGGTGTCCTTATCAAGACTTAGAGCGTTGTTCTCACCGGGTATGTCAACGGATGTGACCGTGCCGGCTGAGAGCTTGGACACGGTGTTGTAGTTTCCCGAAACACTCACGGAAGCAAGATCTGCACAGGATACGGATATCCAGTTTGAGCTGCCCGCGACATCGACCGTGTCCAGACTTTCTCCGCATTTCAGGCTTATTTCATTGAGCGAGCCGCCTACGCTGAGAGGGCAGCCGGCGGATACGACCGCTTTGATATCGTTTTCGTTTCCGGAAACAGCAAATTCGGAAATGCCGCCCAGAGAGCTGGCTTTTATTTTTGCGCTTGAGCCGGAAACGGATAGTGACGCGAGGCTTTTATAATCACAGGTGAGGCTGTTGCCCGTTCCTCCAACGGTAAGTGTCCCGTTTTCCTCCGCGGGGCAGTTCAAAGACAGAACATTGCCACGTCCCAGAACCTCTGCGTCCCCGCAGGACACGGCTGAGCCGTCAGCCGATTTGACAGTATTGTTGTCGCCCGAAATTTTAAGGCTGGATACAGACGCACCGGAAGTGAAGGTGACGGTGTTGCCGCTTCCCGTAATAACGAGCGAGGAGTGTTCGCCGGAGATTTCGACGGGTATGGCGCTGCCTGTAATCTCTATCGCATCAATTCCGGAACCTGCGCTCAAACCCGTGCAGGACACGAGACGGAGAGTCTCGACCTGCGCACCGAGACTGCCGCCGAGGGAGGCGCTCCCATCTCCGACGGCAACGACAAGAGAGGAAATGTCGGATCCGCCTCCGATGTAGAGGCTGGTCAGCTCGTGGCTCCTCAGGGTTACCGTATCGGCTTTTACACCGACAATAGAAATGTTCCGGGATGAGCAATCAAACCATAAATTGCCTGTTCTTATGTAGTTGAGAGTACCGCCGCCCTGTATAACGCTTCCGTCCGTTGTTCCTGAAGCGAGGGCACCTGCTGTGGTATAACGCGCGGCGATACGATAAAGAATTGTGAGAAATTCGGCGCGCGTAATGCTACCGGAAACATTCAGCGCTCCATCAAAGCCCTGTATAAGGTTTTCCGCGACGAGAGCCGCCATTGCTCCGCGGTTTTTGTCCGAAATATCGGAAGCGTCTGAAAAGGAATCCAAAACGGCGTAATACGGCTCAGCCGGAATCAGACAAAAGGCTTCGGCAATCATCGAAAGAGCGTTCTGGCGGGTCATGGGGGCGTCGAGATCGCCCGTCTCTGAGGAAATCAGCCCGAGCTTCAGGGCTTTTCCCGCCGCTCCGGCATACCAGGCATCAGAAGAAATTCCCAGAGAGGAAGTGTCTGCTTCCTCCGTGGCACCAAGAACGCGGCACAGTACAGTTATCATCTGCGCCGCCGTTATCGGAGAGTCGGGGGCGACCGCATTCTCACTTATTCCGGTTATCAGACCATCCTCAAAGCCTTTTTTAACTGTCGTTTCCGCCCAGTGGCCGGATATATCGGTGAAATCCTCCCAGCTTGACGCATAAGCGCTGGAGATCAGAGCAAAAACGGAGATGATGGCCACAGCGGCGCTCACGAGCTTTTTTATTTTCATAGGGGCGCTCCAAATTTTTATTTATGCTTTGCAAATGCTTTTTTATAGTATTATAATTATTATTCACAAGTCAACAACAAAACTGTATCATTTAGCAATAAAAAGGGGGAGGACAGCTTGGTGCAGAACCGCCAGCTTGAAACGGACAGCATCATCAGGTCGCTTGAAGGAGTGCGCAAAAAACTGCTTCTCCAATGCTGCTGCGGACCATGCAGCAGCTACGTCCTTGAGTATTTGACAAAGTTCTTCGACGTTTCGGTTTTGTATTATAACCCAAACATCCAGCCCGAGGAGGAATACGAAAAACGCCTTTTAAACATGAGAACGGTCGCGGATAAATATCCCGAAACCGTTGCTTTTCTCGATTGCGGATACAGCGGTGAAGAATTCGATGCCGTGTCGCGCGGCCTCGAAAACGAGCCTGAGGGTGGCGCAAGGTGCGTCAAGTGCTTTGAGCTTCGGCTGCGGGAAACAGCGAGGCTTGCAAAAAAAAGCGGATTTGACTATTTTTGCACCACGCTGACAGTCAGCCCGCACAAGGACAGCAACAGAATTAACGAAATCGGGCTTGAGCTTGAAAAAGAGTTTGGAGTCAAGTGGCTTCCCTCCGACTTCAAAAAGCGCGAGGGCTACAAGCGTTCGATAGAGCTGTCAAAGGAATACGGGCTTTACCGTCAGGATTATTGCGGCTGTTTTTACAGCCTTGCGGAGAAAGAACGGACCTGATATTAGTAGATCTGGCTTCGCATAACTAAAAAGGTAAGAAGAAAGGTGTTTTATGATGAAACTCAGCATAAGAAAGCTCGTGGCCGCCGCGGTGATCGGCGCGCTTTATGCCGCGCTGACGCTGGTAAATCCCCTTGCCTACGGCCCAATACAATTCCGGTTTTCAGAGGTGCTTTGTATACTGCCGTTTTTCTTTCCGGCATCGGCTGCGGGGCTTACCGTCGGCTGTGTGATTGCGAATATTATCGGTCCGTACGGCGTCCTAGATATCGTATTTGGATCGCTTGCGACCCTCCTGGCGGGCATCTGCACCGCCCTTATAGGAATAAGGGCACGTAAAAAAGGAGAGTGCGGCTGGGGCGCTTGCATTACCGCCTGTCTTATGCCCGTCATTTTCAATGCGCCCATAGTCGGGGCTGTTATCGCTTATGCATCCGTGGAGCTTGCCTTCTGGAAGGGCTTTGTCCTTTACGGCGCTCAGGTCGGACTGGGAGAGGCGGGAGTTATGCTGGTTCTCGGCCTTCCGGCTATGAGATATATACTGAAAAGGCCGGCTCTGTCGACGCTTATGAACAAGGCCGAATAAGGCGGGCGAGAAGGCTTTTCGCAACTCCGGATAATACAAATATCTGTTGACAGTTAGATTGCGGATACTGTATAATAACTTAGTTTTCTGACCATATTTAATTTTGGCCGGAACACGCGGGAAAAATCCTCCCGCCGCGCCTGTTTTGTCAACTACTGCGGCCCGATTTTAGACTTGCCGGGATTCAGCAATAATAAGGCCGTTGTTGAGTATTATACAACGAAAGGAAGGTGTACGAAAATGGTTCGTACGTATCAACCCAAAAAGCGCCAGCGCCAGAAAGAGCATGGCTTCCGCAAGAGAATGGCGACAAAAAACGGCCGCAAGGTTCTTGCACGCCGCAGAGCCAAAGGCAGAGCCAAGCTCTCCTATTGATCCTATGACCACAACGTACTGTGAAGTGGATCTGAACGGCTTTGCGAAAGCGGGGCTTGCCGCATAATACCGATTTTTCAGGGCGGAGCCATCCGCCCTTTAGGTGTTTTTCCGGTTCTGCTTTTGAATGAAAGGACTGTGAAATTTGAAATACTCGGTATCGATGAAGAAAAATCATGAGTTCCGCCGTCTGTATGCAAAGGGCAAAAGCGTGGCTACACCACCGCTGGTAGTTTATTTCAGGAGGACCAACAAGGACTATAATCAGCTCGGCTTAACGGTCAGCACTAAGGTTGGAAACGCCGTCACGCGTAACCTTGTCCGCAGGCGCCTGAGAGAAATATACAGGCTTAACGAGGAGCGTATACAGAAGGGAATCGACATGGTCGTTGTCGCAAGGCAAAAGAGTCCTTATATCAGCTATGCTGAGCTGGAAAAGGCTTATTTATACGCCTGTTCCCAGTTGGGAATATTGTCTGATCTGCCGAAAAGCGGTGATAACGTTTGAAAAAAACTCTGATTGCAATGATAAGGTTTTATCAAAAATACATTTCTCCGCATACAAGGCCCTGCTGCAGATTTGTTCCTACCTGTTCGCAGTACGCAGTTGAAGCACTGGAAAAATACGGAGCCGCTAAAGGCTCGTGGCTTGCGCTCAAGCGCATCAGCAAGTGCCACCCCTTCCACAGAGGGGAGCACGATTTCTATGATCCGGTCCCCTGACCGGACATATCCGATAGGAGACAACCTATGTCATTTTCCCACATAATTGCATACCCGTTTTCATGGCTTCTGATGACATTCTATAACCTTACGGGGAATTACGGTATAGCCGTGCTTTTCTTTGCGGTTGTGGTCAAGGTCATTCTTCTGCCTTTCCAGATGAAGTCAAAGCACAGCATGATGCGCACCTCGCGTCTGACTCCCTATATGAAGGAACTAGAGAAGAAGCACGAGGGCAACAAGCAGAAATACCAGGAAGAGGTGGCAAAGCTCTACAAGGAAGAAAAAATCAACCCCATGTCAGGCTGCCTCTGGTCGCTTATACCCATGGTGTTCATCTTTATACTATACAACGTCATCCGCTATCCGTTCACATACCTTATGAACCTTTCGGATGCGCAGTATAAGGCGATTCAGGACATAGTTACGAACAACGGCGGGACTCTGCCCACAGGCACTTATTCACAGCTTTCGCTTGTTGACTATGTTCACAATAATTTCAGCCTTTTTCACGGTATATCGGACAAGCTCGTTGATCTCAACATGAATTTCCTTGGCATGAATCTGGGGCAAATCCCTTCGTGGAGGTTTGCCGGGGTGGATTGGACCCAAAAGTCCAGCTGGCTTCCTGCGCTGGGCCTGTTCCTGATACCAGTAATATCCGGCTTGCTGGCTTTCTTCTCCATGAAGGTGTCAAACGCAGCCAATCCACAGATGGAGCAGCAGCAGGGATCGATGAAAGCCATGATCTATATGATGCCGCTGATGTCGGTCTATATCGGTTTCGTCGCACCCGCAGCTCTTGGTATTTACTGGATCGCGCAGAGCGCTCTTGCCACTGGCCAGGACGCGGTTCTGAACAAGTATTACGGAAAAATGCTTGACAAAGAGGATGCCGAACGTACCGAGAGATTCCGTGCGCGCGAAGCAGAGCTAGAAAGGAAGCGCCTTGAAACAGAGAAGCTGAAGGAGCTGGGTGAGACCGAAAGAAATAAAAATACAAGCAAAAAGAAGCTCCAGGCAACAGCGAAGGCGCAGAACGAGGAAAGACTCGCCGCCGAACGCGCGGAGGAAAAGTCCAAGCGCCGCGCTGCGCTGGGACTGAGCAGTGAAACGCCCGCTTCACAGGTCGGCAACCGCAGATACGCAAGAGGCAGAGCATACGTTGATGACCGTTTCACCAACCCCAGAGGGGCCGAGGAAGCGACAAAAGCCGCGGCCGAGCTTTCCGCAGTTGACGAGGCCGTCGACAGCGAATTTGCAGGAAATGCCGCCGATGAAAACATGAGCAACGATAATACGGATGTCGAAGTCCAGAGCACCGATGCCGGTGACAAGGACTGAGTCTTCCGCAGATGACATTTTATGGGAGATAATCAATGCAGAATTCAATCGAAGTGACGGGTAAAACAGAGGAGGAGGCTATTGCTTCCGCTCTCCGTCAGCTTAACCTTCAAAGAGACGAAGTCTCTATCGAAATCGTTGAACGCGCCAAAAGCGGTTTTCTGAGGATCGGCGCCTCTCCCGCCGTAGTAAAGGTTATATACAACGTTCCCGACAATTCAAACGGAAGCGTTGAGGAAAGGGCCCAGAGCTTTCTGGAAGGCCTGCTCAGTCGTATGGGAATAAACGCCAACATCGGAATCAAAACAAAGGATGACGGCGCCGTTGCAATCGAGCTGAGCGGAGCGGGGATGGGAGCGCTGATCGGGCGCAGAGGAGAAACGCTTGACGCGATACAGCACCTCACCAATTATGCCGTGAACCGCGGCTCGGATGAAAGAACGCACATAAGCATTGACGCTGAGAACTATCGCTCAAAGCGAGAGGAATCGCTTGAGCACCTTGCGGAAAAGATGGCCGCGAAAGCGCTCAAGTACCGCAGAAGCATGGCGCTCGAACCAATGAATTCCTATGAACGCCATGTTATCCACACCGCCCTCCAGAATTACGAGGGCGTTACGACTTGCTCCACGGGAGTTGAGCCGAACCGCAGAGTAGTTATATCCTGTGAAAAAACCAAACCGCAGGAATAAAAATTCATATAGAGCAGAGGTGAGGGGCGGCTTGACCGCCGTATAGTGGCAGATTATAATTCAATTTTTCAGACTGTCAGAATAACACTGGCTAAGCAGTTGGAGATCAGCCCGGATTCTATCACCGAAGAAACTCTGGTGGTGGAAGATCTTGGCGCAGACTCTCTTGATGTTGTCGAACTCATTATGACCCTTGAGGAGGGTTATAATATCATTATTACGAACGACGACGCAAGCGAGCTTCGCTCGGTCGGACAGATAGTCGCGTTTATCGAAAAGCAGCTTAAAAAGTCTTACTGACTACCGAATCCGAAATTAAGCGGACAGCCGATTTTTCAAACGGCTGTCCGCTTTTCGTCTTCACCGGGCAGGGGGCAGTTCGGCCGCCGGTCTGCGCTTCAGACGCAGGTTGTGGAATAGCAGCAGGCCGAAGTCCTTAATTAGCTCGGCAATAAACCTCTTCATTTCGGGGTCCGATTCCCTGATTGCCGCAAAAATAGCCGAAAAGTTCTTTCTCCACTCAAGTGTAATTTCGGAGAAAGTTTTCGCATCGCCGGCATCGAGTACTCCGAAGAGAAGATCGGTGAATTTTTCTCTGTCCTCAGGAGAGAGTTGACCGACCCACTCCCGTATGGCACCGTTTACATATCTGGCACCGTCGGAAACCTCTTCAGCCGTTATGAAAGCTCCGTCCGAAATTTTCCACGAAAACGGGTCATGCTGCATAACACCGAAGCGGCTGCTTTCAACCACGGTATATTTTTTGTGTCCCTCCAGCAGCATGCCGATGAGCGAGGATTGGGGCACTATTTTTTCTATTCGGTCCTCAACGGCCCTATAGCCTTCGCTTTCCAGCACACCCTCTTTGAAGCCCGGCCCGTCGTGATCGTATATCCGCAGTATCCTGCCACGGATTAAAGGAGGAGCCGACAGAGCTGAATAAACAGCAAGGTTACCGCCTTTCGAGTGTCCGCCGATTATCAGGTTCCCAGACATACGTCGGGATATTTCGAGCAAGTATTCCAAAGCTCTCTTCTGCGACGGAACGGGGTAGACAAACGCCATATTGAAATCCTCTTTCCAGCCGATAAGGGTATCATCGGTTCCGCGGAAGGCTATATATTTCGTGCTTTCGGGCAAAATATATGTGACGGCTGAAAACTGCTTCTCGGTGACGGGGTCAAATTCGCTGACGAAGGAGCTCATTCCGATGTCTCTGAAGCGGGGGCTTGCCGCAGCCGCCTGGAGAAGCCGCTTGTTGCTTTTTGGGTCGCGGGTTTCTGTCAGCATCGAGGCGAAGCGCTCCGCCTTCAGGCAATCGGCGATGCGGACGGCTTTTAAGCCCTCCGTAAGACCGGGCACGACTCCGTCAAAGTTAATATATGAAAGCTGAGACAGTATGAGACTGTCCACAGGGCCTAGCGGCTTTTCCGAAAAGGTGCGGAATTCCGTTTCAGCGTACTCGATTATTCCTTTCAGCCTTATTCACCCCCAGACATACTTATGTAATAATTGTAATATGCTATAACACACTGTGTCAAGAACCGAGGGGGAGTTTAATTTGTCATTGACGAATACCGATAATAAAGGTACAATTATTTATAAGCTTCAACAACCATGAGGGGGGACCGAAATGAAACTGTTGGTTGCGATAATGGACAAAGCGGATGCGCCCAAGGTTGCGAGCGCAATGTCAATGGCGGGTTATCATTTGACAGTTATGGACAGCTACGGTGGCTTTCTCAAAAAGGAAAACTCAATCGTTATGTCCGCAACAGACGATAAAAAGGTCGTCGCCGCTCTGAAGATAATTAAGGAAAACTCATCCGAGAGGATTGTGGATGTACCGCCCGACTTTCCTTTCGGCAGCTTCAAGCTGCCACCGCAGGTCAAGGTAGGTAGTGCGGTGGCCTTTGTACTGGATGTCGATCAGTTCATCAAGCTATGACGGGACGGAAATACCTGACAACTTCGCATGCATATATTATAGCTTCACCGGACGCTGAGCTAAGAAATAAAAAGGCGTTCGAAACAGCCTGCTATTTTTTATGCGCGGGACAGGAAAAGCGCCCGTGCATGGAGTGTCCGGCCTGTAGAAGCGTTCTTTCTGGATTCCATCCCGATGTTATCCAGATTTCAAGAAAAAGCGATGAAAAGGGAAATATAAAGCGCGATATTCAGGTGGAGCAAATAAGGCAGATGGCTTCCGATGCGTATGTGCGGCCCTCGCAGTCGGATAAAAAAGTCTATATCATCAGGGATGCCGGAACAATGAACGCATCAGCGCAGAACGCTGCCCTCAAGATTCTGGAGGAACCGCCCGAATATGCGGTGTTTATCCTCTGCGTGGACAGCGCGGAGTCTCTGCTCGCAACGGTCCGCTCGCGCTGTACGGTGATTCGCCTGCAGGGAGTCAAGCAGGGGAACGGCAGCGAGCTTGCCGAAGAATATATTTCGCTCGCGGCTGGCAAGGATGAAATCGGGCTATGCTCATTCTTCGGAAAGCATGAGACGATGGACGCCGAACGTGCGGGCGAGTTTGTGAGCGATATAAGGTTCTGTCTCGGCAGCTTCATCGGGCTTACAAAGAAATATGACAATCTTACACGCGAGGATGCATTTCGCCTTCTAACTCTCTGCGATAGGGCGGAGGCTTATTTGCGCCTGAATGTTGGCCCAAAGCATGTCATGGGTATGCTCTGCGTGCTGACTGTATGAAATGAGGAAAAATTTTGGTTAAGGTAGTAAGTGTAAAATTTAATCCACACGGCAAGGCGTACTATTTCGATCCGGACGGGATTGAGGTTAACTCGGGCGACACGCTGATTGTGGAAACTTCAAAGGGCCTTGATATCGGAGACTGTGCTTACGGCGAGCACTATGTGACCGATGAGAGCATTATTCCCCCGCTGAGGCCCGTTATTAGAATCGCTACCGAGGATGATTTGAAAATCGATAAAGCGAATAAGGAGCGCGAAAAGGAAGCCTTTGCAATCTGCAAAGAAAAAATTGCGGCGCACAAGCTGGATATGAAGCTGGTGGACGTCGAATGCGGCTTCGAGGGAAACAAAATACTGTTTTTCTTTACCGCGGACGGCAGAGTGGACTTCCGCGATCTTGTTAAGGATCTGGCGGCCGTCTTCCGCACACGCATAGAGCTGCGGCAGATCGGAGTGCGCGATGAGACAAAAATGCTCGGCGGACTCGGAATCTGCGGCAGACCCTATTGCTGCAACCAGTTTTTGAACGATTTCCAGCCGGTATCGACGAAAATGGCGAAGACCCAATCCATGTCGCTTAACCCGACGAAAATATCCGGCAGCTGCGGAAGGCTAATGTGCTGCCTGCGCTACGAGCAGGATGCCTATGAGGACCTAGTTAAAAAGATTCCTAAAACAGGGGCCTTTGTTCAGACTGCCGACGGCTACGGCGTCGTTTTGGCAACCAATGTACTTCGTCAGAAGGTCAAAGTATGCCTCGACAGCGGTGGGGAGCAGGAATTTAAAATCCTGGACGCGGACGAGGTTGCGGTTGTTCCGGGTGGAAGACCAAAGCCTGGAGAACCGCTGCCGCAGGTTTTTGTCGAAAGAGTCAGGACTGAGGCGGCTCCTGAAGAATCTGAGGAAGAGGACGAATGGAAGGCACCTTCGCTGTTTGCCGAGCAGACGGACGGCTCTATGCAGTCAAGGACGCCGACCTCGGAAAAGACTCCTTCTCAGGCTCAAAGAGGAAAAATCGAGAACCGGGGACAGGACCAAAGACAGCAGAAGCCATCCAACGGCGGTAAGAATAACCCCAGACAGAATGCGAAGCCGTCTGAGAACAAGGGAGGCAACGCGGCGCAGAAGAATGCGGTGCACATAGTACCGCGCCAGCAGCCCTCTCCTAAATCGGGCCCAAACGCCGGCGATAATCAAAACAAACCTAAGGATGCAGCGAAAAACCAGAACCATTACAAAAAGCGCCGTTATAATAAGCCCAAACCTAAAAACGAAGGGCAGGGCAACGGCTGATAAAAGACCGTCCCCCGCGGATTTCTCCGCGGGGGACGGTCTTTTATCAGATGAGGGAGCCAACAACTATTCGGCAGAAATCATATAGTAATAAACCGGCTGTCCTCCGTTGATTATGCTCATTTCCGCTGAGGGCTGCTTATCCGAAAGTCTGTCTCCAACGCGCTGGGCCTCCTCGGTACTGACATCCTCGCCGTAATATACGGTGAGGAACTCGGGGGAGAGAGCGTCGAGCTTGGAAGCGAGCGTGTCAACAAGCACCGTGATATCGGCGTTGCTGCCCAACAGAGCGCCATCCAGAAGTCCGAGATATTCGCCAGCCTTTATCTCATGGCCGTCAAAATCGGAGTCTCTCGCGGCATAGGTTATCAGGGCTGTGTGCACATTTCTGATGGCTTCGCCGGCGCTCTCGATAATTTCTTCTTCCGTCTGAGAGTTTGTATCCATACTCAGCATGGCCGCGACGCCCTGCGGAACCGTGGTGGTAGGAATAATCACGACACTCTTATCTGTGAGGGGGACGCATTGCTCGGCCGCCATGATGATGTTCTTGTTGTTTGGAAACACGAAAACGATGGAGGCGGGGGTCGCTTCGACCGCCTTCAGGATATCCTCTGTCGAGGGGTTCATGGTCTGGCCGCCGGTAACAATTCGATCTGCTCCCAACTCGACAAAAAGGTCTTCCATGCCCTTACCGGCACAGACAACGACTGTTCCAAATTCTTTTTCCGGCTCAGCCGGGGCGGACTGCTTCGCGGCATCCTGCTCTGCGCCGCCTGCAAGATCGGAATGCTGCTCACGCATGTTTTCAATTTTCACCTTGAGAAGACTGCCGTAGGTCAGGGCCTCCGTTAGAACCTTGCCGGGATCGTCCGTATGGACATGAGTCTTTATTATCTCCTCGTCGTCTACGACGACGGCGCTATCTCCTATGCCCTGAAGGAAGGTCCTGAGATAGTCCGCGGATTTCCCCGTTTCCCTGCCAACGATAAATTCGGTGCAGTAGGTGAAGGTTATATCTCCTGAATCAAAGCGTGAGAAGTCTGCGGTTTCATTTGTTTCTACGGTTCCGACATCATAGGATTCGGGAGTTACCTCGCCGCGCAGACTCTGAAGCATAGCTTCCAGAATAACAACATAGCCCTTACCGCCGGCATCAATGACGCCGGCTTTTTTAAGAACCGGATTCATATTGACGGTTTGCGCAAGCGCCTCCTTTGCGGATTCGAGAGCACAGGACAAAAGAAGCTCGACATCGCTGCCGGTTTCGGCAAAGTCGGAAGCTGCGGCGGCTGAAAGGCGGGAAACCGTCAGAATCGTTCCCTCGGCCGGCTTCATGACAGCGTTGTAGGCGGCCTCGACACCCTCGTTCATCGCCTGAGCAAAATCGTAGGCGTTGCAGGTATCCTTTCCCTTAAGGGACTTTGCAAGACCGCGGAATAAAAGCGATAAAATGACGCCGGAATTTCCGCGCGCGCCGCGAAGCAGAGCATCCGCAGCGCATTTGGCAACATCGCCGACACCGTTTGGCCTTTTGCGGCGGATTTCACCCGCTCCTGCGGACATTGTCATGCTCATGTTCGTTCCCGTATCGCCGTCCGGTACAGGAAAAACATTTAATTCGTTTATATGCTGCTTGTTGACTTCCAAAGCAGCCGCAGCGCACAGCAGCATGTCTGTAAATGATGCGCTGTTGATCGTCTCTCTCAAATTAAAACACCTCCGGGGAAGAAATGAGGGGCTATTGCCCAGCAAGCAGACAGTCGGAACCTTCAGCTTATCTGCATCGAGTCGATATAGACATCGACGCTTCTGACCGGTACTCCCGTCGCCTTGGAGACCTTATAGCTGACCTCGTTCATAATGCTTCCCGCAAGAACCTTAATGTTGACACCGTGGTCAACGACAATGTGAAGGTCAATGGAAACGCTGCCGTCATCATTGAAGCTGACACCGACACCCTTTGACATCGACTCCCTCCGGAGCAAATGAACGAGTCCGTCGGTTTTGGAGCGTGCCCCCATGCCCTTGACGCCAAAGCAGTTAGTCGCGGCGTCACCGGCAATGTTCATGAATACATCGCTGGTAATACTGATCATACCCAGCTCATTTTCGATTTTCACCATGATGTCGGCTCCTTTCTTATAATTGGATGCTTACGTAAATGCGGAGGAACCGATAAGTTCCCGGATTTCCCCCAAATACCCTAGGTTTGGGGCGACGTTTTTCTTGGAAACGCCGATTAATCGAGACATAGCAGAGTGGCGAACGGTTGGAAAACGGATCGCTTTTATCCGTCGTGCGGCACCCGCTGCGCGAACAGTCCCAATTTGGTTTGTTCGGCAGTCACTAATTATAACCCGAAAGGCTGAAAAGCACAAGGGGAAATTTATATGCGTGATGAGGGAATGCACGCGATATACGTTTCTGTGAATTTATGCCGCCCGACAGAGAATACTAAAACTGCCGCATGGCTTTGCGGCCGTCAGATTTACAAGGAGATGAGACAATGCCAAGAAAACTGAAAACAATGGACGGAAACAATGCCGCGGCGTATGTTTCCTACGCTTTCTCGGAGGTGGCTGCAATATACCCTATCACGCCGTCCTCCACAATGGCCGAATACGCCGATAAATGGGCGGCCGCGGGACTCAAAAATATTTTCGGACAAACGGTCAATGTTGTTGAAATGCAATCTGAAGCCGGAGCCGCCGGCGCGGTTCACGGAAGCCTTACGTCAGGCGCGCTGACGACGACGTATACGGCTTCTCAGGGCCTGCTGCTCATGATTCCTAATATGTACAAAATAGCGGGAGAAATGCTTCCCGCAGTCATCCATGTTTCCGCGCGTACGATCGCGTCTCACGCTCTCTCGATTTTCGGAGACCATCAGGATGTTTACGCGTGCCGGCAGACTGGGTTTGCGATGCTCTGCTCCAACAGCCCGCAGGAGGCGATGGATCTTGGTGCGGTAGCACACCTTTCGGCAATCAGTTCGAGTCTTCCCTTCATGCATTTCTTTGACGGTTTCCGTACCTCTCACGAGATGCAGAAGATCGGAGTCTGGGATTATGAGGAGCTTGCAGAAATGGCACCTCAGGACGCGATCAGGCGCTTCCGCGACAGGGCGAGCAGGCCAGCGGACCCCGTGCTTCGCGGCACAAACCAGAATGGAGATATTTTCTTCCAGATACGCGAAGCGGCGAATCAGAAGTACTTTGATATACCGGCTGCGGTCGAAAGCCGCATGAAGGAAGTGAATTCCAGAATCGGCACGGATTACGGACTTTTCAACTATTACGGCGCTCCGGACGCGGCGCAGGTCATAATCGCTATGGGCAGCGTCTGCGAAGCGGCCGAGGAGGTCGTTGATTACCTGAACGAAAAGGGAGAAAAGGTTGGGATAGTCAAGGTCCACCTTTATAGGCCGTTTTCGGCGCGGCATCTCGCCGGAGCTTTACCTGACACGGTCAAGGCCATAGGGGTGCTTGACCGCACAAAGGAGCCGGGAGCGGTCGGAGAGCCGCTGTATATCGACGTAGTTGCCGCGCTCAAAGACACTAAGTTCCGGGATGTTCCGGTTTATGGAGGAAGATATGGCCTTTCTTCAAAGGACGTTACCCCGGGTTCGATTATTTCCGCATACCGGAACATTCAGGCAAGCCGGCCAATTAACAGCTTTACAATCGGCATTGTTGACGATGTCACAAATCTCTCTGTCCCAATTACCGAAGACCCGGACACGACGCATAAGGACACGATATCGTGCAAATTCTGGGGGCTCGGCTCCGACGGTACCGTTGGTGCAAACAAGAACAGCATCAAGATAATAGGCGACCACACCGACCTTAAGGTTCAGGCCTACTTCCAATACGATTCGAAAAAGTCCGGTGGAGTAACGATAAGCCATCTACGCTTTGGAAAAAGCGCCATAAAATCCACCTATTTCGTTTCGAAAGCAAACTTTGTAGCTTGCCACAACCCCTCTTACCTAGAAAATTTCGATATAGTTCAGGACGTCAAGCCGGGTGGAGCCTTTCTTATAAACTGCGCTTATGACGCCGAAGCCCTTGCAGGACATTTATCCGCCCAAGCAAAGAAATATATAGCGGACAACAAGGTCCGGGTCTATACTATCGACGCAATACGGATTGCCCGCGAGATTGGCCTGGGAAATAAAACCAACGCGATTTTGCAGGCCGCATTTTTCAAGCTTGCGAAGATTATGCCCGAGGAAGACGCGGTGGCCTACATGAAGGACGCAATACGCACGACCTACGGACGCAAGGGAGAAAAGATTGTTGAGATGAACATCCGCGCCGTGGACGCGGGCATAGGGCAGCTGAAGGAGCTACAGATTCCGGAGGACTGGGCCGTTCCCGTTCCAGACGGGCCGAGGGAGGCACCCGAGGGAGGGCTTGAACACGCAAGAAACTTTGCGGAGAAGCTTCTTGTCCCGATTAACGCCATGCGTGGAGACAGCCTGCCGGTTTCCGCTTTCATGGATATTGCGGACGGCGCGGTTCCGGTTGGTACCTCCGCCTTTGAAAAGAGGGCAATCGCCGTCGAGGTTCCGAGGTGGATACCGGAAAACTGCATACAGTGCAACCAGTGCTCGTTCGTTTGCCCGCACTCCGTAATACGGCCCTTTGTGTTCACTGAGAAGGAGCTGGCGGCCGCGCCCAAGGGCACAAAATCGGTGCAGATGAAGGGAAAGGGCTGCGAGGAGTATAAGTTTGCCATCATTCCAAGCGTGCTTGACTGTACTGGCTGCGGAAGCTGCGCGAATGTTTGTCCCACAAAGGATAAGGCTCTCGTGATGGAACCGCTCGAAAAAAGGGTGGAGGACCAGAAGGCTTATGATTACGCATATATGGAGCTTTCCGAAAAGGAGCTGCCCTTTGCGGAGAACACGGTAAAAGGAAGCCCGTTCAAGACCCCGCTTCTGGAATTCTGCGGCGCGTGCGCAGGCTGCGGCGAGTCGCCTTATGCGAAGCTCGTAACCCAGCTCTTCGGAGAGCGGATGTATATCGCAAACGCGACGGGCTGCAGCTCTATCTGGGGAGCCGCGGAGCCAAGCTTTCCCTATACGAAAAACAAGCAGGGGCGCGGCCCGGCGTGGTCGAACTCGCTTTTTGAGGACAACGCGGAATTCGGCTTCGGTATGCTGCAGGGAGTCAAGCAGCGTAGGAAAAGTGTCATCGAGCGAGTGCGGGGCATCGCAGATTATCCGAACGCTCCGGATGAGCTGAAGCAGGCGGCTCAGAGCTGGCTCGACGGAATGGACGATCCGGCGGAGTCAAGGAGGACATCCGGGGAGCTTGAAGCTGCCGTTAATAAATGCGTGGGCGAGTGGGACGCTTCCTGCGAGGGGACGCAAAGCCTTCAAAAGCTGCTTGAAGAACGTGATATGTTCGTTAAACCCAGCTTCTGGGTGTTCGGCGGCGACGGCTGGGCTTATGATATAGGTTACGGAGGACTAGACCATGTTCTTGCCGCAGGAGAGAACATCAACATGCTGGTTTTCGATACCGAGATTTATTCGAACACGGGCGGACAGGCTTCGAAGGCCACACCGACGGGTGCGGTCGCACAGTTTGCGGCTGCGGGCAAGTCCGTCAAAAAGAAAGATCTTGCGCAGATTGCCATATCCTACGGATATATCTACGTTGCGAAGATCAGCATGGGCGCGAGCTTCCAGCAGACGCTTAACGCTATAATTGAGGCTGAAAGCTACGACGGGCCGTCTTTGATAATCGCATATTCCCCCTGCATCAGCCACGGCAATAGGAATGGTATGGGCAAGTCAATTGCGACGGAAAAGCAGGCGGTTGAGGCGGGCTACTGGAACCTGTTCCGCTACGATCCGCGAAAGCCGCTGCCGCTCAGCGTCGACAGCGGCCCTGCCGTGGGAAGTTTTCTGGATTATATCAATAACGAGGTACGCTATTCGTCGCTGAGGCTGGCCTTTCCCGAGCGTGCCGATGAGCTGTTCATCAGAGCGGAAAAGGAAGCAAAGCAGAGGTATGACAGGCTGGTTCGCCAGAAAGAGCTTTATGAGGCCGAAAGCGGCAATCGAGAGTAATAGGAAAAATGCGCTGCCTTCCGGCCGCGCATTTCGTTTTCGGATTTTAAGCCTTCTTTTCATTTTCAAGACGCTTTCGGGCGTCTTTTTTCAGGAGGGCTTCGATCGGGATTTTAGTTATTTTGTCGGGGAATTTTCCATCATACGAACAGACGGCGGTTGAGCTTCCCTCAATGTCGGAGTAAAGGCGGCAGCGGATGTCCTTCTCCGGAGGGGTTATCATGCCATTTCTTCTGTAAAAACGCGAAGAACGCAGGTCGCCCCTTTGAGTGAGCTTGAAATAGCTCTCCCTGAGCACCCAGATATCGAAAAAAGTCAGCCCTGCGAGTTCGGCAGGGGTAGTAAGCTTTTCAACGACAGCCTGTTTAATTTTACGGTGCGTTTCCGTGTCGGCTCCGACGGGATGCTTGGAAAGCGCGACGAAAACGTGAGTTTTGCTGTGGCTGACCGAAAAATGAAATTCAGGCATGTCCGGTGCCGTCGGCTTTCCAGACAGGAGCTTTATAAGCTTCGGGAGCGGAGCTCCTGAGTAATCCTCGTAAGCCGCTGCGAGAAGGGAAACGCCGAAGGCGGAGCCTTTGTTTTTACTGAGGGGAGGGTAGAGAGCGTCTTTTTCGTCCATGCCGCGGATATCCGCAAAATAAAGCCGCATACGTAGCGCCTCCAATCAATACGAGAATTCAAAGCTGTTATGATAACCGCATTGTATTGTATCACAATACGATGATTTTGCACTACCATTTTTTCAGCCGGCGTGTTATAATGACAAAGTTATAATGTGAGTTTTTTGTTGGATTTTGGGAGGTGCGGCGCGTTGAAAAAAAGACAGGGATTTATTGCCTGCATTGCCGCCGCGCTTTTTCTTCTTTCCGGGTGCTCGATTGCCGGTATCGACGAGTTTTACAGTCTTCCTCAGGCTCCCAGGGAATATCTCATGCTTCAGGAGCTGATTGACGATGAAATCAGTGCGGGAAGCGAGTATTCCGCGCCTACCGCCGGTTCGCTGCGCCAGAGTGTGCAGCTGACGGATCTTGATGGTGACGGATCAAATGAAGCCCTTGCATTTCTACGCAACAAGGATCTCCAGCCCGAAATCTGCGTATACCGCAAAACGGACGGCGAGTATTCACTGGCCGCGTCAATCGTTGGAGACGGAACCGCGATCGGGCGGGTCGAATGCTCCGACATTGACGGCGACGGTGTTTCCGAAATTCTGGTTTCATGGGAAGTCAGCGCTGAGCTGCGGCTCATGAAGGTCTATTCAATAAAAAACTGGGAGCCATCGGTCCTGCTTACAGCCGGCTGTGTCGATTTCCGTCTGGGCGATCTGGACTCGAACGGGCTGACGGATGTGGTCGCGCTCAATCTTGAAACGAGCGGTGGCGTGGTTGACATGTACACTGTTAATAAAAACGGCAGTGTCACGCAGAAGTCTGCCAGACTGTCCGCCTCACTGAGAACGGCGGACCGCTTTAGGATTGCGGCAATTGAGGACGGAATACCGGCAGTATTTGTCGAAGGGACTTACTCCGCAGAGGATAGCAGCTGCCTTCTCACGGATATCATGGTCTGTGAGGATGGAGAACTGAAAAACATTAGCTGTGGAACGGCGGAGGACAGCGGTGCAAAAAGATGCGTATCCGTTTACAGCACCGACATTGACGGCGACGGCTCGCTTGATGTCCCGCTTGCGGAAAAAATTCAGGGTTCGGAAGAATACTGGGTTTTCGACTGGTTTACCTATAAGAGGGACGGAAGCTGCACCAGATGCGCCTCAACCTATCACGATTATACGGACGGCTGGTTTTTCATGCTACCCGACGACTGGAGAGCTACAATCTCGATTATACGGGAGGGCTCCGTCTCAGGCGAACGGACGGTAGTTTTTTCCTCGGAGGATGATGAGACGGGCGCGCTTGTGGACAGGCTGACGGTATATACTCTCACGGACGAGAACAGAATTGAAAGGGCATCGCTTGGTGGTCGGTTTGTGCTGATGAGCAGCTCAACCGTAGTTTACGCGGCCAAAATAACAGATTCTGCTTTGACACAGCAGGATATAAAATCACGCTTCCGCCTCATATCATCTGAGTTCAACACAGGTGCGCTCTGAGCTTTGTTCTTTGCGTGACAGGCAGGGCTTTCCGAAAAAACGAAAGGACCGATCAGCTATGAAAAAAGTTTTGGTATTGGAAGACGAATCCAGCATCCGCAGCTTTGTTGTTATCAACCTTAAGCGCTCGGGTTACGAGCCGATTGAGGCTGAAACCGGAGAGCAGGCGCTCGAAGAGCTCAGGAAGAATCCCGACGTCAGAGTCGCGCTGCTGGATGTTATGCTTCCCGATATCGACGGTTTTGAGGTTTGCAGACGTATCCGCGCTTCAGGCT
>JAYFQM010000176.1:0-34187 GCA_034927185.1 Oscillospiraceae bacterium
TATATAACGGCGATACCGTTATCGGCATCGTCGATGCGATTACTCCGACTGAAATCAGCCTTGATCTTGGTACAAAGCATTCAGCTTACATCCCTGTTTCCGAATTTACGGATGATACCGATGTACCTATTGAACAGCTTGTTAAAATTGGCGACAAGATAGAAGCCTGCGTTGTCCGCGTTAATGACGTTGAGGGCACCGTGATGCTCTCGAAGAAGCGTCTTGAAGCCGCGAAAGCTTGGGTCGTCGTCGAAGAAGCGGCGGAAAAGGGCACAGTTCTTGAAGGCGTCATCACTGAGGACAATAAGGGCGGTGTAGTTGTCAACGTCAAGGGCATCCGTGTGTTTGTTCCAGCTTCACAGACAGGGCTTGGCAAGGACTCCGAAATGAGCGAGCTTCTTAAAAAGAAGGTTCGCCTCAAAATTACAGAGGTCAACCGCGGCCGCCGCCGTGTCGTCGGCAGCATTCGCGCTGTTACAAAAGATGAGCGCCGTGAGCGTTCAGAGAAAATCTGGTCTGAAATTGAAGTCGGCAAGCACTATCAGGGAACTGTAAAGTCTCTTACCGGCTACGGCGTTTTTGTTGATATCGGCGGGATCGACGGAATGATTCACGTTTCCGAGCTCAGCTGGAGCCGCATCAAGCAGCCTTCAGACGTTATGAGTGTAGGCGACAACGTTGAAGTATACGTTATCAGCTTTGACAAAGAAAGCCGCAAGATTTCACTTGGCTATAAGGACCCGAACGGAAATCCATGGGAAAAGTTCATGAATACCTACAAGGTTGGCGACGTTATAAGCGTGAAGATCGTAAAGCTCATGCCCTTTGGCGCTTTTGCTGAGGTAATGCCGGGTGTCGACGGGCTTATTCACATTTCACAAATATCAAACCGCCGTATAGGCAAGCCAGACGAAGTCCTTTCCGTTGGCCAGACAGTCGACGTTAAACTGACTGCTATCGATACGGAAAAGCAAAAAATATCTCTCAGCATTCGTGCACTGCTGGAACCGGAAAAGAAGGCTGAATCTGAAAGTGAGCCGGCTCAAGAAGAAAGCTCTTCCGAAGAAGCGGCTGTGGTATATGAGGTCTCAGAAAAAGGAGAGGCGACAGGCGTAGCTCCTGAAACTGAAGAGACCAAGTAATTATTCATTTCAATTACAAATACCCCGGTTGCGAGCTTCGTGACCGGGGTTTATCTTGTATTTGGTACTTATATTGTCAAACATTATGAATAATCTATTCCGCTATGTTTTTCAGATAATTTGCCGTGATTTTACCATAATTAATATTTTCCCATACTTTCTTGCTAAATTTTATTTTTTCGTGTATAATCAAAGGTAGGAGTACATACTCAAATTTATTTTGACGGGAGGAATGACATTGTTTCGCGTTGGGGACCGGATAGCGCACCCTATGCATGGCGCGGGTATTATAGAGAGCATCGTAAAACGCAAAGTTGGCGGCGCGGAAAAAGACTATTATGTTTTGAAGCTTCCCGTCGGCGATATGCTCGTGATGATACCGGTTGACTGCACTGACAGTATCGGAGTCAGGCCAATAGTCGATTCTAATGCTGCGGAAAGCATAATAGCGGCGATTTCAGGCATTGAGATTAATATGACCCAGAATTGGAACAAGCGTTATCGTGAGAATATGCTCAAGATAAAAAGCGGCGATCTTCTTGAGGTTGCCGCCGTGATAAAAGGTTTGATGCTCAGAGATACCGACAGAGGGCTTTCGACCGGTGAGCGTAAAATGCTCCACTCAGCCAAGCAGATTTTGATTTCTGAAATTGTTTTGGCAGAAAGCATAAGCTATGAAGAGGTCGAGCAAAGAATCAATACAGCTGTTTCCTGACAGTCGTTTGCGGGCGGCGTAAGCATTTGGTAACTCTACATGCTGACGCGCCCGTTTGCAGTTTTTATAATCTATTTTCATTTTGCCGGAGGCTTTTATGACACTTTTTGACCTTTCTGCCTTTGTGACAAATAGGATAAGATGTTCCGCAGTAATCGTTGCCGCTGGCGCCTCGACACGTTTCGGAAGCGATAAGCTGTTTGCACCGCTCAACGGCATCCCTGTTCTTGCGTATTCGCTAACTACCTTTGAAGCCTGCGAGAATATCAGTGAGATCATTGTTGTAACTGAGCCGGAAAAAATAACAAAGGTTGCGGAGCTTTGCGGCAGATACAATATATCTAAGCTTACAAAAGTGGTCTCTGGCGGTGCAACGCGCCTTGAATCCTCACTCAGCGGAGTATCGGAAACCGATAAAAAATGTGAGCTGATTGCCGTACATGACGGTGCGAGACCGCTTGTGTCCGTTAAGATAATTGAAGACGCCATAAAGGGCGCTTATAAGCACAGGGCTGCGATTCCCGCGGTACCGGCCCGCGATACTGTCAAAATACTCTCTGGTGCCTTTACATCCGAAACACCGGACAGGGCGACGGCGTGGTGCGCTCAGACGCCGCAGGTGTTTTTGCCCGAGCTTGTTAAAGGCGCTCTCACGAGCGCCCTGCAGAAGGGTATTCCGGCCTCCGACGACGCTTCCGCGGTTGAGATGCTGGGATTTCCGGTATACATTACCGAGGGCAGCGAGGAAAACATAAAAATAACGACCCCTCTTGATATTAAGTTCGCCGAGTGTATTCTGGAGTCCAGAAAGGAGCGAGCGTCGGTATGATTAGAGTTGGACACGGCTACGATGTGCACAGACTAAAGGAGGGAAGAAGGCTGGTAATCGGCGGAGTTATAATCCCTTATGACAAAGGTCTGGACGGACATTCCGACGCGGACGTGTTGCTCCACGCCGTTATGGACGCCCTGCTGGGTGCGGCGGCGCTGGGAGATATCGGGCAGATGTTTCCCGACAATGACCCGGAGTACGAGGGGGCGGACAGCCTTGAGCTTTTGAAAAGGGTTTGCGGGCGCCTTTTCAACAATGGCTGGAAGGTTTCAAACCTCGACTGCACGGTTGTCGCACAGGCGCCAAAGCTCGCGGACTATATACCCGGTATGAAAGAGAAAATTGCGGATGCGCTGAATATCGATGCCGGCTGCGTCAATGTTAAGGCGACAACAGAGGAACGCCTTGGCTTTACTGGCTCCGGAGAGGGGATTGCCGCACACGCTGTCACCCTCATAAATAACTGAACATATGCTAAATTCTGAGCATAGAATATCTCAGACCGACTATCGGTCAATCTACCGTCGGAAGGGAAAGTTTCTATGCTTCATTATTTACTCATGTGCAGATCGCTCACTTATGCGCAAAGAGCATCTCGCGCACTTGAGCGTATAGGCATAACAGCGATTATTACAAAAGCACCTAAAAGCGCGACGGGTCAGGGCTGCAACTATTGCGTCAGGGTTTCTGAAAAGAATTTGGCGCGTTCAATTTCCACATTAAACAGCGCGGGGCTGGGGCCGTCAAGGATATTTCTGATATTTGACGACGGTTCTATCAGCGAGGTGCTGAAATGATATATCTTGACTGTGCGGCGACCAGCCTTCAAAAACCAAGGGAGGTTCCATACGCCGTAAGCCGCGCCATGACAACGATGGCGAGTCCCGGAAGGGGCTGCCATAAACCGGCAATGGCGGCGGCGGACTGTGTCCTCAACTGCCGTTTGCTGCTTGCCTCATATTTTAACGTCAGTGATCCGGAAAACGTGGTGTTTACCTTTAATGCCACACACGGTTTGAATATAGCAATAAAATCTCTGATTTCAGAAAATGACAGAGTTGTTATCTCCGGTTATGAGCATAATTCTGTAACAAGGCCGCTTAGAGCATTGAATGCGGACGTTCTGGTCGCAAGATCGCGGCTTTTTGACCAAAAAGCCGCGATCGAGGCGTTCAGACAGGCTCTTCCCGGGGCAAAGTGCGCGGTCTGCACGCATGTTTCAAACGCATTCGGCTTTATTCTGCCGATACGTGAAATCGCGGAACTATGCCATGAGTATCAGGTTCCGCTGATTATCGACGCTTCACAGTCGGCGGGAACCTTGCCGCTGGACTTTGAGGAGCTTGGAGCCGAGTTCATAGCAATGCCCGGACACAAAGGACTGCTTGGTCCGCAAGGAACAGGCGTTTTGCTTTGCTCAGGCAAATCGCTGCCGATTTTGTTCGGCGGAACAGGAAGCAACAGTGCCGACAGCCTGATGCCGGAGTTTTTGCCGGACAGACTTGAGGCTGGAACTCATAACGTATCGGGCGTAGCGGGACTCACTGAGGGCATAAAGTATATCATGTCAAAACCGGACGGAATGATTCTGAGGCATGAAAAGCGGCTTTGCGGCGCTTTTGCGGAGCAGATATGCTCAATACCAGACCTGACGCTCTTCTTTGATGAAAGCATGAACTCGCAATCCGGCGTGCTGTCGGTTATGAGCGAGAGGCTTGCATGCGACGAGCTTGCCGAAAGACTCGGCAATAACGGAATATGCGTAAGGGCAGGACTTCACTGCACGCCGACCGCGCATGAAACGGTCGGAACCATTGAAGAAGGTACCGTCAGATTCAGCTTTTCTCCGTTCAACACCTATTCTGAGATCGAATATGCGGCGGCTAAGCTTAAAAATATTATGAATAAGCGCTAAATTCCGCTTTAAACGTTTGCCATTTTGATACTGATATTATATAATATCCGCAAAAGCGAACATCAGCCGTAACTACAATTACGATAAAGCTTGAACTATTTACAAATAGAGGTATTTGCCGATGGAGCAGTTCAAAGACTCAATATTGAGGACAGTGCAGTATCTGCTGTCTGCAAGGGTGCCGGATATAATCGACATCCTTATTGTCGCGTTTTTGATATACAAGCTTATCGAGCTGATAAGAAGGACAAACTCCAACAAGATTGCCAAAGGAATTCTCGTCGTTTTGCTTGTGTTATGGGCTTCCGACTGGCTGAACCTGACGGTTATTCACTTTATTTTGAGCAAGGCCGTGGAAGTTGGTTTGCTCGCCCTGATCATTCTATTTCAGCCAGAAATCAGGCGTACTCTTGAAAAGGTCGGCAGCGGAAGCATATTGAATCTTCTGCGCGGCAATATACACGTTCAGGCAATGGATACCGCGATTACTCAAACGGTTATTGCGTGCAAGGCAATGAGCAAAAACAAAACGGGCGCACTCATCGTATTTGAACGTGTGAACAAGCTGGACAACCAGATCAATACCGGTACTATAATCCACTCGGATACTACGGCTGAGCTGCTTAAAAACATCTTTTATGATAAGGCTCCGCTTCATGACGGGGCAGTTATAATCAGCGAAGGTAAGATCGCGGCCGCTGCCTGTATGCTGCCTCTTTCGAGCAACCAGAATCTAAGCCGCGACCTTGGCATGCGGCACAGAGCTGGAATTGGGATGAGCGAGCATTCGGACGCCGTCGTCGCGATTGTTTCCGAAGAAACAGGCGCTATATCCATCGCGGTGGACGGCATGCTTAAGCGCCATTTAGCTCCTGAGACCTTTGAAAAAATACTTCGCAACGAATTAATTATTGAGGAAGAGCTCAGCTCAGAAAAGAAGAAGCTCTCCGACTACTTTAGGGTGAAGAAGCATGGATAAAAAGACGAAAAAGTCCAGACTACTTGACAGCAAGGTTTTATGGGCCGTCATATCACTGCTTGCTTCCGTCCTGCTTCGGGTATATGTGACGACCTCGGAGGGCGACGTCACAGAGCGTACCTATGACGGCGTGCAGGTCGTTTTTAAGGGCGAGGACAGTCTGCTTGAAAAAAGCGGTATGGTCATCTCAAACGTCAGTGCGAAGACTGTGAGCGTGAGGATAAAAACCACACGACGTGAGATATCGAAGCTTTCTTCTACGAATATGCAGGCTGTGGTTGACGTTTCCAAGTTCAGCTCCGAAGGAATGTACAATCAGTCCGTATCAATAGCATTCCCAACCGGCAGCAACACCGGCTCCATAGATGTCGTATCGACCCTTCCCGGAAGCATTTCGTTCAATATTGATAAGACAAGCTCCAAGACCATTGACCTGAAGGGAAGCTTTGTCGGTACCGTGGCCGAGGGCTTTGCGGTACAGCCTATAAAATTCGACCCACAAAGCGTTACGATAACGGGGCCGAAGAACGAGATAGAGAAGGTCGCTTACGCATGGGTCGAGGTCAACAGAGACAACGCCGACAAGACAATTCAGTTCTCATCCTCTTATGTTTTAATGGATAACGACGGTAATGAAATAAGCTATTCCAACATCACCTTAAGCGACGAAACAGTTGCCGTTACGGTTCCGATAACTTCGACAAAGGTCGTTCCGCTTGACGTGGATGTCGTTGACGGCGGCGGCGCAACGCGTGAAAACGTTAAGATAAGCTGCGATCCCGAAACGATTACCATTGCCGGTGACGCCGAGACACTGGAAGGAATCAATAAGATATCCGTCGGAACTATTGATCTTGCGTCCTTCGAGTCCACGTTTGAGGACACCTATCAGATAGTTCTCGACAACAATGTTTCTAATGTCACGGGAATAACCAGCGTTAAGGTCACGATTGAGGTTGTCGGGCTGGAGACCAAGAAGTTCAATGTTACGAATATCTCGACGATTAATGTACCGGAAGGCCGAAAGGCTACGGTCGTAACGGAAAACAAAGAGGTTATATTGCGCGGGACCGAAAGCGTGCTCTCAAAAATCAGCTCCAACAATATCAGGGTAGTTGCGGACCTTACCGATATCGGTTCCACTGCCGGAATATTCGAACCGGACGCGAAGGTCTATGTGGACGGATTCACGGGCGTCGGCGCGATAGGCGAATACAGCGTATATATTAAGTTGAAATAGAATACTGCACAGGAGAAATGCGTCAGTATTTTTGCGGAAAGGATCGCGCAAAATGGTAAAAAGTATGACCGGTTACGGGGGGGCTAAGTCGTTTGAAGGCGATTATAAGCTGTCCGTGGAGCTGAAAAGTGTAAACAACCGATATCTGGATACGTCCGTAAGGCTTCCGAGAAGCTTTATGTATGCTGAGGAGGCGGTGAAATCGACGGTTCAGTCCCATATATCCAGGGGAAAGGTCGATGTATTCATTTCTTTCGTTACTGCCTCAGCTGAGGGCGTTGCTGTTATTGTCAACGAAGAGCTCGCGTCAGGCTATAAGGCGGCGATTGACAGCATCGCCGCAAAGCTGGGTATTGTCAATGACCTCACCGCCTGCCAGCTCGCAAAGCTGCCGGATGTCCTGTCATTAGACAAAAAGGAGCTTGAAAAGGAAGAAGCGCAAAAGGAGCTTATCAGGATTCTTGAGCAAGCGCTGACGGATTTCGATAAGATGCGCAGACGCGAGGGCAAGAAACTGTTCGACGATATCTCATCAAGGCTTGACGCTCTTGAAGGCTTTGTAGAGTTTATAGAGTCACGCTCCGCTCAGTCTGTCGAGGAATACCGCGAAAGACTGACCAAAAAAATGCTGGATATTCTGGAAAGTAAGCAGCTTGATGAAAGTCGTATTCTTACCGAGGCCGCGATTTACGCCGATCATATCGCGACAGACGAGGAGACCGTCCGCCTCAGGAGCCATATCGAGCAGATGCGCGGTATGCTTGCGGACGACGCTCCCGCGGGAAGAAAGCTTGACTTTATCGTTCAGGAACTTAACCGCGAAACAAACACAATCGGCTCAAAATGCAACAGCGGCGAGATCACACGCGCCGTTTTGGACATGAAATCGGAAATAGAAAAGATCAGAGAACAGGTTCAGAACATTGAATAGGAGGATTTTTTCTTGAAACTTATCAACATCGGCTTCGGCAATATGGTTTCGGCCTCCCGCGTAATAGCTATCGTCAGCCCCGAATCGGCGCCTATAAAAAGAATCATTCTAGATGTTCGCGACAGGGGTCAGTTGATTGACGCGACTTACGGCAGAAGAACGAGGGCGGTCGTAATCATGGACAGCGGGCATGTTATACTATCCGCGATACAACCGGAGACAGTAGCCGGAAGAATGAGCGGCAAGAACGATACGGATGTCGGAGGTGAAGCGGACAATGAGTGATTGCGGGAAATTGATCGTGGTATCCGGCCCATCCGGCGCCGGTAAAAGCACGGTCATTTCACGGGTTATGGAACAGGAAAAAAATATAGTGTTTTCCGTTTCCGCGACAACCAGAAAGCCCCGTGAGGGCGAACGTGACGGAATCGATTATTTTTTTGTCGACACCGACAGTTTCAAAAAGATGATAGCCGAAGGCGAACTGCTGGAATACGCTCAATATGTTGAAAACTATTACGGCACCCCGAAAGCCCCCGTCCGGAATAACCTTGAAAAAGGCCTGAGCGTTCTGTTTGATATCGAGGTTCAGGGCGCGATGCAGATCAAGAAAATTTGTCCTGATGCGATTCTCGTTTTTGTGATTCCTTCCGATTTTTCTCAGATTGAGAGAAGACTGCACACAAGAGGAACTGATAGCGAAGAAAAAATCAGACAGCGAATCGAAACTGCAAAATATGAGTATTCAATGGCTATGAATTATGACTATATCGTTTTGAACGATGATCCCGATATGGCCGCCAATGAAATAATATCTATCATCACCGCCGAAAAGTGCAGGGCGGTCAACAGGAAAAATTATATTACTGAGGTGAATTAATTATGATGCTATATCCGCCGCTTTCAGATCTGGTACAGAAGGTTGGAAGCCGTTATCTTCTCGTTAACCTTATTGCTCGCAGAGCGAGAGACATTTCCGGTGTCGCCGAGGACAACGGTATCCATCTTGAGAAAAAGCCCGTATCCACTGCAATTGACGAGGTTTATACCGGAAAGATCAAGCCGATCAGCAGGAACACAAAGGCCTGACTTCGCACTGGGCTTTTTCTCCACAAATCGGAGGTGGTGACTTAAGTGGAAAAACTGATTGCCAAAGTCGCGGTGTCTGCCGCCACCTACCAAATTGACAAGCCGTACGATTATATCGTCCCAGAGGAGCTTGCGGCACAGCTTTCGCCCGGTATGCGGGTGCTGGTGCCTTTTTCCAAGGGAAACAGGAAGTCCGAAGGGATAGTTCTCAGCCTTACGCATTCGAATAAATGTGAAAAGCTCAAATGTGTATTCTCATCGCTGGATGAGACGCCCGCCGTTTCCGACGAGCTGATCAGGCTGGCTTTGTGGATGCGTGAACGTTTTTTCTGTACTGTTTATGACGCCGTAAAGGCGATGCTGCCAGCCGGACTCTGGTACAACCTAAGCGCCGTCTGCCGTATCGCCGAGGGTGTTGGAAAAGACGAGGCCTACGAAAAAGCTGAGCGGTCAGACAGGCAGCGCAGGGTCCTGGACGTTATATACGCAAACGGCGGCAAAAGCGAATACCGTGCAATTGAGCTAGCCTTTGGCGGCGAAGACCCCGCGAGTGCGGTGAAGGCTCTTGCGTCAAAGAGCGTCATTGTGACCGATTCTATTCAAACCCGCAAAATCAAGGATAAAACCGTGAGCTACGCTTATCTTGCCGTTCCATCGGAAACCGCTGCCGAAATTGCCACGGTCAAGAGGCGTTCGGCGCCTTCTCAAGCCGCCGTGCTGGAGCTTCTTGTAAACTTCGGCGGTGCCACCGTAAACGATATTCGCTATCTGACGGGAGCAGGGCCCGGCGTCGTAAAAAGGCTTGAGCAGGATGGGCTTGTTTCCATCGAACAAATGGAGGTCTTTCGCAGACCTGAGTATAGAGAGGGCGCAAGCCTTGACCTTCCAGAGCTCATTTCGCAGCAGAAAGTGGCTTATGACGGAATTTTGGCGCTCATGAGTCAGGAAAAAGCTGCCTGCGCCCTTTTATACGGAGTGACGGGAAGCGGAAAGACCTCCGTCTATGTAAGGCTCATTGACGAGCTTTTAAAAAGAGAAAAATCATCCATCCTTTTGGTTCCCGAAATAGCTCTGACTCCTCAGATGCTGGAAACCTTTTCATCATATTTCGGTGATAAGATCGCAGTTATGCATAGTTCACTCGCCGCCGGCGAACGCTATGACGAATGGAAGCGCGTCAAAAACGGTAATGCAAGGGTCGTCGTAGGTACGCGCAGCGCGGTTTTTGCACCAGTCAAGGATCTTGGACTAATAATAATAGATGAGGAGCAGGAGGATACATATAAATCCGAAAACGCTCCCCGCTATCACGCGCGAGACGTCGCAAAATTCCGCTGCGCGCGAAACGGGGCATTATTGCTGCTTGGCAGCGCGACGCCGGATATCGTAAGCCGCTACAACGCGCAGATCGGGAAATACAGCTTCTTCACGCTTCCCGCCAGATACAATCAGATGTCGCTTCCTCAGGTAAGGATAGTGGACATGAAAAAGGAGCTTAGAAATGGAAACGGAGGAAATTTCAGCTCCGTCCTTATTGAAGAGCTCAAAGAAAATATTTCACGCAAAGAACAGAGCATTTTGTTTTTGAACAGGCGCGGCATGTTCAAGCTGATAAGCTGCACTGAATGCGGATATACCTATAAATGCCCGAACTGCAGCGTCAGCCTCACATACCACAGCGCCAATAATCGTTTGATGTGCCACTATTGCGGTTATACTCAGAAAACGGATACTTATTGCCCGGACTGCGGAGGAAAGCTGAACTTTGTCGGTGCAGGAACGCAAAAGATAGAGGAGGAGCTCGTAGAGTTTTTTCCGGGAATCGGGCTGATACGCTTGGATACGGATACTGTTGCCGCGGCCGGTTCACACGATGTCCTTCTAAACAAGTTCCGTGAGGAAAATGTACCGATCCTTTTAGGTACACAGATGGTAACGAAGGGGCTGGATTTTCCGAATGTGACTCTTGTTGGAGTCCTGCTTGCGGATCAGTCCTTGTATTCAGGAGATTACAGAGCCTCAGAGCGAACTTTTTCACTTATTACGCAGGTTGTCGGACGCTCCGGCAGGGGCGATTCTCCCGGCAGAGCCGTGATTCAGACCTTCACGCCGCGAAATCAGGTAATTTTGCAGGCTGCAAATCAGGATTATGACGGCTTCTATGCCTCTGAGCTTGAAATGCGCAGGCTGCAGTGGTCACCGCCTTTTTCGGAGCTTTTTTCCTTAACGGCGGTCGGTCAGAGCGAAAGCACCGTAATGCATTGTCTTAATTTCGCAAAGCGGATACTTGCCGAGGAGCTTGGCGCCAGAGCGGACGTAAGGCTTCTGGGTCCCGCACCGCTTTCGGTCGTTCGAGTGAATAATAGCTTCCGATACAGGCTCACCATAGCCTGCAAGGACGAAAGACAGATCAGGGAGCTTTTATCAAACGTGATAATATACTGCAACACAAACAAGGAATATAAAGGCGTCACTCTTTTCGGGGATATTGGCGCCAATCAATAGAGCCGGATACGGCAAACAACAGTGTAGGAGATATTGATATGGCTATTCGCAGCATAGTCACGCAGGAGGACGGCATCCTTCTAAAGCACAGTCGTCCTGTTACGGAGTTTAACGACAGGCTTCACATTCTTCTTGACGACATGAAAGAAACGCTTGCGGCGTCCGGCGGGGTGGGCCTCGCAGGTCCGCAGGTCGGGGTTCTCAGAAGAGTTGTTATTGTAATCGAAACCAACGTGCCGGAAGACGGGGAAGAATACTTCATCGAGCTTATAAATCCAGAAGTAGTATTTGAAGAAGGCGAACAGACTGGGCCTGAGGGCTGCCTGTCCTTTCCGGGACAATATGGCATTGTGACCCGGCCAAACCATGTGAAGGTGCGTGCGCAGGACAGAAATGGAAACACCTTTGAAGTCGAGGGCGAGGCCCTGACGGCCAGATGCTTTTGCCACGAAATCGATCATCTGAACGGAATTGTATTTCCGGACCGCGCAGTGCGTATGCTGAAGCCCGAAGAGCTGGGCGAGAAATAAATTTGGAGATGACAATTAGTGCGAATCGTATTTATGGGTACGCCGGATTTTGCCGCTGCCTCTCTCAAGCGACTGATCGGCGAAGGCGCTGATGTCGTCGGCGTATTCACTCAGCCTGACAAGCCAAAAAACAGGGGAATGAAGCTTTGCGCGAGCCCGGTCAAGGAAATCGCCGTCAAAGCCGGTATACCTGTGTTTCAGCCGGAAAAAATGCGGGACGGTACGGCTGTTGAAATGCTTAAGTCCCTGAATCCCGAGCTGGTTGCGGTTGTTGCTTACGGCCGTTTACTGCCGGATGATATTCTGGCGATACCTCCGAAGGGAACGATTAATATCCACGGCTCTCTGCTGCCGAAATACCGGGGCGCCGCGCCAGTTCAATGGGCGGTCTTAAACGGCGACAGAACAACGGGCGTAAGCTCAATGTACCTTGCGCACGAGCTCGACAGCGGCGATGTAATATACACATCAGAAACAGAGATTGGAGAATTTGAAACGTCAGGGCAGCTTTTTGAGCGTCTGAGCGAGCTGGGAGCCGAGCTTCTTATCAAAACGGTCAGAGACATTGAAAAAGGCTGTGCGCCGAGAACGCCGCAGGACTCGTCTGTGGCGAGCTTCGCGCCGCCGCTGACGAAGGAAATGAGCCCTATCGACTGGAGCCGCACCCCGCGCGAGATTGTGAAGCACATTTCTGGACTTGACCCGTGGCCGGCCGCGACCGCTGAAATCGGCGGTCTTACATTCAAAGTATTCGGGGCCGAATACACCTCCAACAAAACCGGTAAGCCGGCGGGAGCCGTCGTATCGGCAGATGCGAAAAAAGGCATAGAAATTGCCTGCGGAAAAGGTGAAACGCTACTTATCACACATTTGCAGGCACCGGGCGGAAAAACTATGGCTGCCGCGGATTATCTGCGCGGGCATCCGATGGACGTATAGACAAGGAGACATGAAAATGGCAAAAACAGCGCGTGAGGCGGCGCTTACCGTCCTCGAGCGCTGCCGAAGGGATCAGGCGTTTTCCGATGCGCTGATAGGCAGCGTAATCAAGAGCGCCGGTCTTGACTCCAAAGACGGAGCACTCTGCACAAGGCTTTGCTACGGAGTTCTGCAGAACATGCTGCTCTGCGACTTTTATATTGAAAAATACGTATCGGACCGATTTAAGCTTGAACCCAAGGTTCGTGACATTATGCGGCTTTCGGTCTATCAAATACTTTTTATGGACAGAATACCGTCGCACGCGGCGGTTGGCTCCGGCGTGGAGCTTTGCAAAAGGCTTGGCTTTTCTCGGGCTTCTGGCCTTGTCAACGCCGTCCTGCGCAGAATTTCTGAAAACAGGGATTGCCTGCCTGCGATACCCGACGGCGATATGACCGTGTATTTATCCATTAAATACAGCACACCCGTTCCGCTCGTTAAAAGGCTTGCTAAAGAATTCGGCATTGACTTTACGGAAGGCATTTTAAAGGCGAACAACGATACGGCTCCGCTGACGATCCAGGTCAATACGCTGAAAACCACATCGGAAAAACTCCTTGCTTTACTTAAAAGCAGAGGCGTTCAGGCAAGGATGCACGAGTTTTTGCCTGATTGTCTTGAAATTTCGGGAGCCGGAGATATATCGGTTCTTGAGGAATATAAAAGCGGCTTGTTTTATGTACAGGACGCCGCCGCCCGCCTTGCTGTGCTCGCGTCGGGAGCAAGACCGGGTAATACGGTTCTCGACGCCTGCGCCGCTCCGGGCGGAAAGAGCTTTGCGGCGGCAATAATGATGAATAACTCTGGAAAGCTGCTTTCAACGGATATACACGAAGCCAAGCTTGTACGTATAAGAGAAGGTGCCGAGCGGCTTGGTGCCGATATCATATCAACAGACATCATGGATGCCTCAAAGCCCAAAGATAGCATGAAAACCTCCTTTGACCTCGTGATTGCTGACGTTCCTTGTTCGGGACTAGGAGTCATAAGGAAAAAGCCGGATATACGATATAAAGACCTTACCGCAATCGAAAAGCTGCCGGAAACGCAGCTTGCCATATTGGAGGGACTCTCAAAATGCGTGAAATCCGGCGGTACTCTGCTTTATTCGACCTGTACCGTGCTCAACGCGGAAAACAGCGGAGTTATTGACCGGTTTCTCAATGAACACGGAGACTTTACCGAGGAAGGCTTTGATCTGCCCGGACCCATGGGCCGTATTGACAGCGGAAGACTGACCCTGTACCCGCACGTGCATCATACCGATGGCTTTTTTATCTGCAAGCTGAGGAAACACCATGAAAGCTGACATTAAATCGATGCTCCCTGAAGAGATCGAAGCGGAGCTTATAAAAATGGGCGAACCGAAATACCATGCAAAGCAGATTTTTTCGTGGCTCAGCAGGGGAGTACAGTCCTTTGATGAGATGTCCGACCTTTCTAAGAAGCTGCGCACGGTGCTTGACGAGATCTTTTTTATAACGCGCCCGAAGCCCATACGCAAGCAGGTATCAAAACTCGACGGAACGGTCAAATATCTCTGGGAGCTGGCAGACGAAAACGCTGTTGAAACAGTATTGATGAGCTATAAGCACGGCAACACCGTCTGTATTTCGACGCAGGTGGGCTGCCGCCAGGGCTGTGCTTTCTGCGCTTCCACAATCGGCGGTCTTGTTCGTAATCTTGAGCCCTCCGAAATGCTCGACGAAGTGCTTTTCACACAGACCGACTCGGGGCTTGAAATTTCAAATATCGTGCTTATGGGGATCGGCGAGCCGCTGGATAATTATGACAATGTTCTTAAGTTCTTGAAGCTTGTTAACCACCCTCTCGGTATGAATATCGGAATGCGCCATATCTCACTTTCAACCTGTGGGCTGACAGAAAGAATTGACAAACTGGCGGACGTTAATTTACAATTGACTTTGTCGATATCACTCCACGCGCCGGACGATGTGACACGATCCATGCTTATGCCGGCAAACAGGGGAAGGGGCGTCGATGAGCTGATTTCCTCCTGCAGGCACTACTTTGAGCGTACAGGACGAAGAATATCATTTGAGTATGCTATGATTGACGGTGTCAATGACTCGCCTGAGCACGCCAGAAAGCTTGCAGAGCTTGCAAAGCAGTGCGGCGCACACATCAACCTTATCCCGCTTAATCATGTTGAGGAGAGGCCTTTCAGGCCTTCAAAACCGGAAAATCTAAATAAATTTATAAAAATACTTGAGGAAAACGGTGCCAACTCAACAATACGCAGAAAGCTCGGCGAGGACGTTGATGCTTCCTGCGGGCAACTCAGAAGAAAAGCAGCCAGGGAAGGCGCTTAACACATATAAACCCAAAGGCCCGCGCAAGGGATAAATTGTCCGGAGCGCATAGGAGGAACAAATGAAAGGCTACACCATAACCGATGTCGGTAAGGTGAGAAGCGAAAATCAGGACTGCGTCCGATTCCTGCAAAGCTCCGCGCCGTCTTATGCGGTTCTAGTGCTTTGCGACGGCATGGGAGGCGCGAAAGCGGGAAAAGTCGCAAGCGAGATCGCCCTTTCGACCTTTACCGCAGAAATATCAGGGTATCTTTCTGATAAAAAGAGGAAAGAAAGCCTTGAGAGCGCGGCACGGCTCGCGGTGACCGAAGCTAACGATAGGGTTTATGGCCGCGCAGTGACAGACAAGGACTGCGAGGGAATGGGCACGACTCTTGTCGCAGCGATAGTGAAGGGCAAGCAAAGCTGCATCGTTAATGTCGGTGACAGCCGCGCCTATCTGGTTTCTGAAGGCACGATAACTCAGATCACACGCGATCACTCTTTTGTTGAGGAAATGGTTGGGAAAGGCGCGCTTACAAGGGAACAGGCAAGGAACCACCCCAGAAAAAACATAATTACACGAGCGATGGGCGTTGACAAGATAGTTGTCTGCGATACATTCACACCCGAATTCAAAAAAAATGACCTCCTTTTGCTTTGTACCGACGGTTTGAGCAATACGCTCAGCGACGCCGAGATACTTGAGATAGCCAAAAGTAAAAAAGATCTGTCCGAAATGGGGAAAGAGCTTCTTGATCTCGCGCTTTCAAGAGGAGCCCCCGATAATGTAACGGTCGGACTGCTCAGAAAATAATCTTAACCTCATTTTTGGAGGATAAATAATGGAAAATTGTATGGACAGATATCTGGGACAAATCCTCGACAACAGATATGAAATCCTTGAGGTTATAGGCTCCGGTGGAATGGCGGTCGTTTATAAGGCGCTCTGCCACAGACTTAACCGCTACGTCGCCATCAAGGTGCTTAAGGATGAGTTTGCCTGCGACAGCGAGTTTCGCGAACATTTCCGAGCGGAGTCTCAGGCTGTTGCAATGCTATCACACCCGAACATTGTGTCGGTCTACGATTTCAGCCGTGATTCCGACTGCCAATATATAGTTATGGAGCTGCTGGAAGGAATTACTCTCAAGCAGTATATGCAGAAAAAGGGTGTTCTCAGCTGGAAAGAGGCGCTCCATTTTGCCACGCAGATCGCTCGGGCGCTTAGTCACGCCCACAGTAAGGGTATAGTTCACCGTGATATAAAGCCACAAAATATTATGGTGGTTAAAGACGGTAACATCAAGGTTGCGGATTTCGGTATTGCCCATCTTCAAAATGAAAGCAGCGCAGAAATGCCCGAGACAATGGGCTCGATACATTACATCAGTCCCGAACAGGTCCACGGCGACCCTGTAGACGCACGCGCCGACATTTATTCTCTTGGCGTTGTTATGTACGAGATGCTTACAGGCAAGCTCCCATATGAGGGTGACACGGTTGAGGCGATAGCTGTCCAGCATTTTGGACAGATGCTGACGCTTCCGGGAGATATAAAACCTGATATACCGGTTCAGCTTGAGAATATCACGCTGAAGGCTATGGCGGCCGAGCTGAGCGAGCGCTATCAGTCGGCAGATGAGCTTTTGAATGACCTTGAATTATTCCGCAAGAATCAGGCTCTTCTGGGTATGGATCCAAACTCCTCCGAGCCTGACGAGCCCGAAGGAAGTAGTAAAAAACCCCGTTCGCGCGTCAGGGAAAGCTATGCTCACAGAAAAGCCCGTTCAAGGACCGTCAGCACATTTTCCGGCTTTGCCCTAATAGCTTTGTTTCTTCTGGCTGTAGTCTCATTCCTTTGGCATTTTTGGCTTGAAGATATTTTTATAGATTCGGAGAGAATCAATATTCCTAATTTCGTCGGAGAGGATATCGAAAGCGTTACAAACAGCGACGCATACAAAGATACTTTCGACTTCCACGTTGTATATGCAATTGATCCGAGTACACCCGAGGGGAAAGTCATCAGTCAGGACCCGGAGGCAGGCCGCAGCATTGCTGTCGATGACGGTATAGACATTGAGCTTACCGTAAGCACGGGTATCAAAATGACCACGATGCCGGACATGACAAACCACGAATACCGCGAGGCAAAGCTCTCATTGGAGCAGCTGGGGTTTGTAGTTGAAATCGCGATAGTTGCCTCAGATTCGATAACAGAGGGGTATGTTGTCGATACAAATCCGGCGGCAAACGAGCAGGTCGCGCAGGGAGCGACTGTCACTCTATCGGTCAGCGGAGGACCGGAGCTGAAACAGGTGACGATGCCCAATCTCTTGGGAAAAGGAAAAAACTCGGCAATTTCAAAACTCTCCGAACTTAATTTGGATGTCGGAAGCATAAGCGAGGTAGAGGACGCTGCCGCGGTAGGCACAGTGATCTGGCAGAGCATCGATTACGGTGAATCTGTCGCTGAGCATACCGTGATATACTTAAAAGTCTCCAAGGGGCCTAAGGAAACCCCGACGCCCACGCCCTCTGAGCCTGCGGAGACTCCGGCGGATTCTTCCGGGGAGACGACTGCCTGATGACGGCCGGTACTATCGTCAAGGCGCTCAGCGGCTTCTACTATGTCAATACCGACTGCGGACTTATAGAATGCAGAGCGCGCGGAAAATTCAGGCTGGACGGGATTTCTCCTCTTGTGGGGGACAGGGTGGATGTGACGCTGGACCAAAATGGAAAAGGTACGGTTGACATAATACATGAACGAAAGAACAGCTTTGTGCGTCCCGCAGTTGCGAATATAGACTGCATGGTGATACTTGCGTCGGCTGTGAACCCGATCACCGACCCGTTTTTGATCGATAGAGTCACGGCTCTAGCGGAAAACGCAGGCTGCGAACCCGTCATATGCATTAACAAAACCGATTTGAATTCCGGAGATAAGCTTTATGAGATTTACGCTACCACAGGCTACACGGTCCTCAGGACGAGTGCTGCGACAGGTGAGGGTATTAACGAGCTGAAAGCCGCGATTAAAGGAAAGCTGTGCGCTTTTGCTGGTAATTCAGGCGTCGGGAAATCGAGCCTCTTGAACGCACTGGCGCCAGAACTTGAAATAAAGGTCGGGGAAGTTAGCGATAAGCTTGGAAGAGGGAGGCACACCACCCGTCATGTTGAGATATTTTCTCTTGGCGGCGAAGCATTTATAGCCGACACTCCCGGCTTCGGCTCTTTCGATATCGAGAAAATGGAACATATTCCCAAGGAGAATCTTCAGTATTCGTTTCGGGAGTTTGCCCCATATATCGGGAAGTGCCGTTTTGACGACTGCGCACATATTAAAGAGCCAGGCTGCGCAATTATTGCGGCCGTTGAAAAGGGTGTTATCAGCCCTTCGCGGCATGAAAGCTATGCGAGGCTCTATGATCTGGCTTCACAAATTAAAGATTGGGAACTAAAATAGAAACATTCACAAAGTTATCCCCCTTTGCGTATAATGTACAGGGTACAGAATATGCAAAGGGGGATAACTTTTGCCCAAAAGGAGGTAAGGCCATGAAAAGAAACGGCAGACCTCGGTACAGGATCGGCTGTTTGGTCGCTCTGCTCGGAGTTTTCGTATTACTTGCGCTGATTCTGCCCTCGTCATTTTGGTGGTTTGTTCTTGGCGCTTTTCTGATCTATGTTGGTCTTTGCGTAATAAGATGGTGATGATATTCATGTGTATGGAGGGAGTATATGAAGGTTATTGTATTTTGTCCGCCCAGATGCATAAGAAATTTTCTAAGAAGAATTACTCGCCGGTAGGGTAGACTTAAATAGAAGAATAATCCGTGCGCCGCGCTCATACTCTTAATTGAAACAGTAATGAAAGGACTGATAATATGCGCGTCGCGCTTCATCGCGTTGAAAGCGATTGCTTGAAACCTATATACGACAATGCAGTTTCAAAAGAGGAAACTCTTGAGCTTGTCGTGCCCGATGTCAGCGCGGATATCGGCAAGATACTCGATGTCCGCGGACAGCTTCTTGTTTCATCCCAGAAAATCAGACCCGACGAGATTTATTTTAGTGCTTCGGTCGAGGTATCGGTCATCTATGCGGCAGAGGACAGCGGCAAGGTTCAGTGCGTAATGTCAAGCATACCTATAGAGATGACTATTCCGGTCCCCGGGGCCGACGAAAATTCCAGGCTTGTTTCCAGATGGGAACTGCGCTGCGTGGACGCAAGAATGCTCAACCCAAGAAAACTCATGCTCAGGGCAGAGGCATGCGCGTATATCGTTGTTTATGTGCCGGATAAGTTCGTGCTTTGGGACAACTTATCCGAGGGAGACAGGGATTCCGTTTACATTCTGAGAAAAGAGGCCGAGCACACCCTTGTTGTCGGAGTGAAAGAGAAAAGCTTTGTCGTTACAGATGAACACAAGCTTCACGCCGACAGGGTGCAAGGTTCAAAAATGCTGAGCGCCGAAACCGAAATATGTGTGCAGGACGCGAAAGAGGTAGGGAACAAGATCATCATAAAAGCAGTAGCAAAGACAAACGCGATATTTATGGACGAAACTGACGGCAGCCTTTTCGATGACCTATTTACCACGCAGTTTTCACAGATTATTGAAGTCGACACATATGGCGACAACATTATGAATTCCGTCAATATCCTGCTCAAGGACGCTGAATTCACAATGTCCTCAAACAGGGAAAACGGCACAGTATGCCAGACGTCGCTGCAGATGGTTGCACAGGCGGTCAGCAGGGAAATGAAGTTGTCCTCATACGTAGCAGATGCCTACAGCAACGCCTTCAATCTGAACCTTGAAACCGAGGACATAAGGCTTACGAAAAGCCTGCCTCAGAGTCCGCTCGCAATGAAAATGAGATGTAAAATCAAGGCAGGCGCCGATTTGACTGAAATAATGTACGCCGCCGTGTCCGAAATCTGCACGGAAATTGAGGGCAGTACGATTCGGGCATCCGCTCGTGTAAGCGGAGTCGGAAAATCGGATTGCGGAGATATGGAAGCTGTAGAAATGAAGCTGAGCGGAGAAGAGACGGTCGATCTGATGCGGAACCAAAAGCTCAACATTCTTGCTGTTTGTTGCGAAAAGCCAATGATAAGCGGATTTCCGAACAATGCTGAGCTAAGCCTCGACATTGAGATTACTTACTGTATAAGGGAAAGTTTTGAAATCTGCGCAGTATGCGCAATAGAAATCTGCGAGGACTGCCCGATAAACAGCTGCGAACGCCCGACTCTCGTCGTGCTATGCTCAGAAAAAGAGACGGATCTCTGGAAACTTGCAAAAAAATACGGCTCGACTATGGAGATGATCGAAAACGCTAATAAAATGGATCGGGAGTTTTCTCCGGAGTTCAGGCCCCTTCTCATTCCAAGAGCAAGGTAACAATTAATCGAAGCTCCCCTAAAAATGCTTGCGCCGTACCTCATAGTATGTTAAAATAGCTAGAGCAAAAGACAAGAGGAGCTGTTAATATGTCGGGTCACTCCAAGTGGCATAATATTCAGAAAACAAAGGGCGCGGCGGACGCCAAGCGCGCTCAGGCATTTACAAAAATCGCAAGGGAAATGATTGTTGCCGTAAAGGAAGGCGGAAGCGGCGACCCAGCGAACAATTCACGGCTTGCGGCAGTTATAACCAAAGCTAAAGCGGCAAATATGCCAAATGATAACATTAAACGAGCTATCGAAAAGGGCTTGGGCTCCGGAGACTCGTCAAACTATGAAACAATAGTGTATGAAGGCTACGGTCCCTGTGGTGTTGCAATTATTGTTGAAACCATGACCGATAACCGCATCCGCACGGCTTCGGAAATGAGGCACTATTTTGATAAGTATGGCGGGAATATGGGTACGTCCGGCTGTGTATCCTGGTCTTTTGATAAAAAGGGCGTCATAATTATCGACAATGAGGATTTGAAGCACAATGAAGACACGGTTCTTGAGGCCGCTCTGGATGCCGGAGCAGACGACTGTGTCACTGAGGAAGAGACTTTCGTTGTCTATACGGCGCCGGATGACTTTCAGCCCGTTGCAGCCGCTTTGGAGGAAAAGGGATATAAATTTCTTTCGGCGGAGGTCGAAATGGTTCCCCAGAACTATATAAGGCTCAGCTCGGAAGATGATATCAAAAACATGAGCAAGATGCTTGAAATGTTTGAGGACAACGATGATGTGCAGAACGTGTGGCACAACTGGGAAAACGAGGACTGAATATTTTATTAATTGTTTCAAGCGGCAAACAGCGTGTTCTGTTTGCCGCTTGAAACGAATATAACTACCGATATTGGAGAACGCCATTATGAAAAAAAGCACAATATCAATTATTCTGGGAGTGCTCATCGTTGCCTTAGGTGTCTTTTTCGGCGGACAGGCTCTGGGCTTTTGGGAGCAATACAAGGTTTCATTTGATGGCTGGTGGACGCTCTTTATAATCGTTCCATGTGTCATTTCAATAATTAACAGTGGCTTCAACTTTTTCAATACGGCAGTCGCCGGAGTTGGAGTGCTGCTTCTGCTCTCATCACAGGACGTTCTTCACGACGATCTCGGATATAAGCTTATTATCCCTTATGTCCTCGTCATTTTCGGACTCAGCATAATGCTGAAGAAACCGATACGCTTCAGAAAAGAAAGCAATAACGGTGTATTTGCCGGAAATAAGGGCGAGAACTATTTTGCCGTTTTCGGCGGCAACACCCCACAGTTTGACGGAATTGATTTTCGTGGAGCAAATTCATATGCAATCTTCGGCGGTATAGATCTGAAGCTTCAGAACGCGATCATCAGGCGAGACTGCGTTATAAATTCATATTCGGTATTTGGCGGGACGGATATAGTTCTTCCAAAGTACGTGAGGGCAACGGTAGAAAGCACTCCGATACTCGGCGGAGTCGATAACACCTTTGTTTCCGAGGCGGGAGAAAACGCGCCGACCGTTCTTATCCGGGCAATGAGTATTTTCGGCGGAACGGATATAAAATAGGATAACGCAAAACCGCCGTCCCTATGGACGGCGGTTTTGTTTAAATTAGCTGAGCAGGAACAGGTTGGTATCCGTTCCGAAGTTATATACGCTGTAGCAGATCAGAACCTCGTCAATTCCGTTTTCCCTGACGTAATCGGCAACCGAGGACTCCATCAGCTGCGTTTTGTAATATCGCAGGTCCATAACGTCAATTTCGGAAAAATTGTTCTGAAGGAAGGGAAGCACGGCGTCCATGTAGCTGTCACGCAGAATCAAAAGCTTTGGAGCGCCGGTGTTTTTTGTAGTGATTTTAAGCAGCGGCGTATTTCCACCCATAAACATAGAGTATTTATCTTTTTTATCCAGAAACGCATAGTCGTACATCGTTCCTTCGGTCGGCTCTCCGGAGGAGTAATTCATGACATCTGTAGATTCATCCTGAGGAGCAAATATCTCAATTGAATCGGGCTTGACCCAGCTAATGCCGGACTTGGAATATACAGTACCGTAAAACTCGTCGGTTACTGTCCGAGGCGTGAAATCTGAAAGGGGAGTGGGCGTGTAGCCCATGGCCTCCATGAGCGACTCATAGCCGTAATAAGCACCGAGACTTGTCCAGTGATGATCTGTTCGGTAGAAGATATATTCGCCGGCATGTGCAGCCAGAGTGCCTTTAATATCAATGTTATTTGCTCTGGAATTCTCATAGCAGTAGTCAATAACGCTTGTCTCACTGTCGTTAGGTGCGTTTTCCGGAATAATATCGGAATGAATCTCAGCGTTGCCGGGAATCAAAGCAAAATACACGGGGACATCGGAGTTTTCCGAAAAGCTCCCGACAGCCTGGATATTAGTGTCAAGCTGCTCTTGATCCGGAGTCACGTACGCTTCGATGAGCGTGTTTCCTTTGCATAGATATACGCCCTTGTTCTCTTCCTTACCCGTTGCAATCTCGCAGCCTGCTTTCAGAGTCGTCCAGTTGTCCCGGAAGGGGAACTGATCCGTCGTGTAGGATTCGAATTTCGAAGTAAATTTTTTCTCAAACAGCGATTGAAAGCTGAAGGTGGGCGCCTGCGCAAGCTCCCTGTTTTCCCGCTCAGAGAACTCTTTATCGGGCAGCAGAAGAAAGAGAACGAAAAACAAGGCGATAAAAGCCGTGAATATTATTATCTGTACCCAGGATGAGCGTTTTGTCATGATTTTACCTCTCAGAAGCGGAAATACAGGAAGGGATTGTAGGTTGCGTCAACCAGATATGCTGTGCAGACCACAAGCCCAAGTGCTATCAGAACGGGGGTCAAAATATCTTTTGCCTTTTGCGGAAGCCTGCCGAAGAGATTCTTTGCAAGGGGAGTACAGGCAATAAAAGAAACTATAAACACAACGGCAAAGGAGATAAAATAGAACCCGTCGACTTTATTGAAAAAGCCTCCGCTGCCGAAACCGAACATTGCCTTATAATACCTTGCGCAGGCTGAAAGGGAGGTTAGCTGGAATACTACCCAGCCGCAGACAGCAACAAAGACAGTATATATATGCCCGACAAATTTTGGGGCTTTTTCGAGAATTTTCAGCCAGTAGAGCTTTTCAAATATAAGAAACGCCGCATAATAAAGGCCCCACAGCATAAACGTCCAGCTTGCGCCGTGCCAAAATCCGGTCAGCGCCCAAACGATCGTAATATTGAGCAGCTGCCGGTTTTTTCCTTTGCGGTTGCCGCCGAGAGGGATATATACGTAGTCGCGGAACCAAGTTCCGAGACTGATATGCCAGCGACGCCAGAATTCGGTGACGCTTTTGGATATATACGGATAGTTAAAGTTCTCCATAAATTCGAAGCCAAGCATTTTTCCGAGACCGATGGCCATATCGCTGTATCCGGAAAAATCAAAGTAAATCTGGAGCGAAAATGCGATTATCCCGATCCATGAACCAACCAAGCTCAGATCAGACGCCTGCATAACGGAATAAGTGTCCCATAGCTTGCCGATATTGTTCGCAATCAGGACTTTTTTTGCTAGTCCGATGGTGAAGCGCCTTACGCCGCTAGCAAACTGCTCCGGAGAGCTTGCGCGAAAATTGAGCTGTGAAGCGACGTCCTTATATCGTATGATAGGACCGGCTATCAGCTGAGGGAAGAGTGCAACGAAGGTGCCGAAGCTGATGAAGTTTTTCTGGATATCGCTGTCGCCGCGGTAAATATCGATCGGATACGACATGGTCTGGAACGTATAAAATGATATTCCGATAGGCAACGCAACACCCAAAGGCTGAATAAAGCCCAAGCCGGGAATTTGATTCAGCGTTGTGGCAAACAGGTCGTAATACTTAAAAAACATCAGCAGCGCAAGGTTAATTACGATGTTTATGACAAGATATGCCTTGGCCTTCCGCCTGTTTTCATCCCTGTTTCGGCCAATAATAATGCCGGTAATGTAGTTTACGATGATTGAAAACAGCATCAGGACGATATATACGGGCTCGCCCCATCCGTAAAAAACCAGATTAACTGCGAAGAGCCACGGGTTGCGCCATTTCCACGGAACTATATAATATATCGCCAATACGACCGGCAGATATATGAACATAAAAAGTATACTTGAAAATACCATCTGGTACTATCCTCCGTGATGCGCATAATACATGTATTTTACAGGATGGCGCTTACGATTGCAATATTCGACGGCTGATTTATCAAAATTTCACTGCCCTCAGTATGATAAACATGGGCTCATTTATCTTTATCCGGCTCGAAGCTTGCAAGAGGGTTTGCGGCGGCGGCAATACGCAACTCAGAGCTGTCCACATGTGTATATATCTGCGTTGTATTCAGGTGATCATGCCCAAGGACCTCCTGGAGCGTGCGTACATCGACGCCATTTTGAAGCATCAGTGTGGCTGCCGTATGGCGCAGTTTGTGCGCGGAATACTGCGTCGCGTCAAGTCCCGCGCGAAGAAGGTTAGTTTTCACCATACTATGTACCATTTCACGGGAAATGCGGGTCCGGCGGTTCGTAACAAACATAGCCGTCTCTCGAGGCGGCACAAGGCTTTTCCGGACCATTAGCCATGTATCTATTGCATTTTTGGTCGACTCATTCAAATATACAGCTCTTTCTTTGTTGCCTTTGCCGATAACGCGAAGGCTGTCAGCGTGATAATCCGAGACATTAAGATCGACAATTTCCGAAATCCGCAGACCGCAGTTGAGAAAGATGCATAGAATACAGTAATCTCTTTCCCTATTATTACCAGTCACGGCGTTTAGTAATCTGCGGCTCTCATCAAGAGAGAGATAGCGGGGGAGCGTTTTGGGCGTTTTTGGCGAGTCAAGATCTGCCACAGGATTTTCTGCAAGCAATTTTGCTTTGACGGTAAGATACTTATAGAAGCTTCGAATACATGCAATTTTTCTTGCACGAGTGGTTGCTGATAATCCATATTCCTTTGAGCGGCTGTGCTGATTAATTATGCGGTCGCGAGCGAGGAAGGTAAGATAGTCATAGACCTCGTTCAAAGTAACCCTGCTTACGAAATCCAGGTCAACGTCCATAATATCGATCTCGTCGAAATCCTTATTCTGAGGTACCAGAGCGCGGTCGATCTTGAGATAACGAAAAAAAGTTCGAAGATCAAGAAAATACTCATCGACAGTTTCCGACGAATGTCCTTTAATGGTTTCGTGATACATGAGAAAGTCCCGAAGGATAGGCGGAGATTCATGCCTGTAATCCATAGTAAAACACGCTCCTTGTTATGCGCTTGATCGGAGGTAGCGCTTATACGCCATCGTCTGGATTATGTAATATTAAGTATAATGTAAAATTATTATACCATTTATAGTCAGAGCAGTCCATTGGCAAATGCATTAAAAATTAAACAAAATAAAAATTTTGTTTAATTCGGGGTTATGGTCAACTTGAGAAAAGTCCATTTTTCAAGGTCTTCTTAGCATAACGTAAAATGCAACCAAATTGAACAAAAAAAATTACTTTTGTTTAATTTCGGTTCCAGAAGTCTTTCAAAGATTCATACTCAGGAATGACTTCATTATCCTTATTAAAGTATTTATCACGCAGATAATAATAAGCCATGAACATACGAACCAACAGATTTATTATCAGTTTATTTACCATGTTCGCCGCCCGGCGTGCGAATCGTTTGATTCGCACAGCTGGGCGTCTATTTTCGATTATTTCAAAATCGATATCATCAGGTACTTTGGTAAAATTAAGCAATTCTTTATAAGGTAACACAAATGATTCAAAATACGGTTGATACCGAGGTATATATATAAACCGCCATGAGAAGATGCCACAGAAAGAAAGATTCTCAGAAACACGACTTTCGGCGTCGGGAGAACTTTCAGTAATAATTATCTTTTTATCAATCTCACGAAGCAACGACCAGCGTCCCATAAATTGAGTACATAAATACATACGGTCCGAAAGGTCACGTATTTTTTTATCGACGTCGAACGTCTGCGAGAACAAATATACAATGCATTTATAATGACGCTGAAGCCGAAAGAACTCTTTGGTACAATCCTTAAATTCCTTAAAATGACGGTTATCCCAAATCAAAGAAACCTCATCAAGGAGAAGCAAAGAATTGACTTCGGGGACGTAATTACCAAGCTCAGAGATATTATTAATAATACGAACGCCAGGAACACGCAGATCGGAAACGTTTGTATAGATAGTCCAGCCTTTTTTAGTGTATTCAAGGGCAAGCTTACAAAGATAGCTCGTTTTGCCACTCCCCTTTTTACCCATAACAAAGTAAAGTTTATAAGGGTTACTATATTTATAAGCCCACTTAATAAAAACAAAAACGACAGGAACACAAAGAATAAGAAACAGAGCAAATTTACTCATAATAATACCTCATAAGAATCGGGGCAGGGACTTCCCTACCCCGATATTCAAAATGTAAGCAGACGCTTCAAAATAGATACAGCAAAGCCTACAAGCGGAAGAACGACAAACACAAGTACAATAGGGTAAGTACCTATGAAAGTCGCGTACTGTCCCATCCAGCCAATAGAAGCAGTTACAATGCTACCTATAGCGGAAAGGACATCAGCCGTTGACATAGAATCACCTCACTTAAATGTGAAGCATACGACGGACAAGGCCGATGCCCAGTCCAACAATGGGCAGCAGGGTAAAAAGAAGAAGAATTTCATTTCCGGGAGCCGTGATTGTGTGAAGAAATGTACCCATCCAAGTAACAGCACCGGTAACAATATTACCGGCATTAGAAAGAAGAGTTTCGAAAGCTGTTAGCTCCATATGTATACCCCCTTATACACGAATCATGCGGCGCACAAGGCCAATGCCAAGACCGACGATCGGCAGCAGAGTAAAGAGAAGAAGAATCTCATTTCCGGTAGCCGTAATAGTGCCGAGAAAAGAACCCATCCAGCCAACAGCCGAAGTAACGATATCACCAACGCTGGTGAGAATAGCAGCCATAACAATACCTCCATTACACATTATTTTTTCATATTACAAAAACAGGCGCGCACCTAGTTTTTCAATGGACAGCTTGCCTTATAATCATACCGAGTATTTTTACAAGGAAAGCCAGAATTACAAGCCCTACAAACCAAATAATAGGCTCAGAAGTGAGAAAGTAAGACACATCAGAAAGCATAAGGGTTATAAACAAATTGAAGTTTTCCATTAAGCACCTCACAAATGACGAACAACAACACCAATAATTTTAAATACACAAATAAGACAGATTGCAAAAAGAGCGACAACGGCAACATATTCCATGTTGACACCAGCAAGGCCGGAAGGAATTGTACCGTCAGGATTTACTATCGGACTATATGTACCGAAGATATTTCGAATAGCTTCAATCATTATTTACCCAACCTTTTTACATCATCCGTAGACCAATTACGTGAAGTATTTTTAACAAATTCAATACGACGGCGGTCTAAGTATTCCTGATGAGTCTGAGCGTTAAGAGAATCAATTTTCTGCTGATGCTTATATTCATTTACAATATCTTTGCCAGCAATAGAAAATCCGGATTTTAAGACAGCACGTATAGAAGCAAAGGCAACAAAGATACCGATAGTTCCGATAATTATATCCATCGTAGAAAGGGCAACACCGCCGAGATAAATAGGAAGTTTCATACGAAGAAGCGAACCGAGCCAAGAAAAAGCCATTTGCCATAATGAAGTAAAATTACTAGCCATATGTAACCCCCTACTTAATTATTCGCCAGATTGCCAGAACAACGAGGAAAGTAAAGATAACAAGAAGAACGGCAACTATATCATCCGGTATGATAATCCAGAGATCGTATATAGGAATATCAGAGAGCTTCATTTAAGAAACACCCCCAACAATCCAATTACAATTGTAATTACAAGAAGCGCCCAAAGCATGTACTGAATTTCAATGGGAAGCATCAAAAATCCGTTAAACCAAAGCAACATCCAAATAAGGGCATTACTCATGAAATCGCTAACGTAATCCCACAAACTGCCTATATCCGGTAAAGCAGTTACATCGGGCTTGTAAGGCAAATCCGGATCGGCTTCGGGATACTGAGACGGCATCGGAGTAGGTTCCGTACGAGGATCTATATCAATGCCAATATCTATTAAAGTATCCTTCTGAGAATCAGTAGAAGGGTCAGCAGTCGGGTCAAGTTGAGGAATTTGAACAACACCATCTTTTAGTGTTTTATCGTTAATCGCATCAATGACGGTTGAAGGAGAATAAATCGGGTCATTTGTATAAGCATATTTTTCAGAAGGATGTTCTTCAATTACGTCTCCGGAACTAATAGGAATAGCGTTACGACCGGGATCATTATAATAAGGAGCAGTTTGTACAATAGAAGCAGTACGTTCTATACCATTATCAAGATATTTAAAAGCAGCATACAAAGATAAATAAGTTACATCACCATATACAAGCAACATAAAGCCATATTTAATTGAGGTAGCAGTAGTTAAACCAGAGCTGGCAAAAATCCAATTATCCAAATGCCACCATATGCCATAATCACCTTGAGTAACATAAAACTTATGAATAACACCATTTAGATCAGTAACATAAACCTCATCACCGATTACATATGGAGCCAACACATAAAGATCAGCAGAAGAAGTAGTAGAAGTTATATTAGTTATAGGAATTTCACCATATAACAGATCATAGCGAGTAGTATCAATTACCTCAATCTCGCCCTGTTTATCCTTAAAAAACTTTTTAGCCTGCTGATACAAATGAGTCATAGCAGCAACATCGAATGCATTAATAGAAATATCACCGCCATTTTTAGGTGAATTCCCGTTACTATCAGGTCTATTAGATAGCTCATCAACCCAATCCATTATTCCAGTACTATCTTCTGTTTGGGTATCCTGCAAATAATTTTGAAACGCTTGTATAAGAACATACGAAGTAACAACGATACCGAAAAGAATTAAGAGCTTTTCAAGAATAGCAAGTGTAACAGTTACAGGCTCAACAGCTTCGGCCTGAGTTTTCATACAGACAAAAGCGGTAAAAATAAAGACCAAGCACATAAGAAAAGCGATAACACGATGATACTTATTACAAAAATTTAAAAGATAACAATTATCAGTAATCTCCATTATGTACCCCTCTCCCCTTTTATATCTCGAACACATAAACGAGCTTAATTTCGTCATCGTCGCAGGTCTGACACATCACGGAATCATGAGTATGAATCCTTACGCGCGTTCCGATTGCTTCATAATAGCTTTTGATAAATTCAGCTAAGCCGCAGTCCCCTACTACCGCCAACGTTTCATTTCTCCGGTTATCAGTTAATACAAAACTCATACATAAATCCTCTTATCACACATATCAAAAACATTTAACTGCAAACTCGGGTCTATCGTTTCCGGGTTAAATTTCGGCAGCGGCTTCGGCTCAGGCACTTCCCTATCTTCAAGCGGACATTCCGTAAAATCCTCTCTGAACCGCACTGGAAAGGTCCAATCCTCATTGAACACTAAACCAGTCGAACAGAACTTATATTCATTCGTGAGCTTACTATCAAGCTCAGCGTAGTTTCCGTATATATCAGCAACCTTTTCGGCCTTTTTCAATGGATTGCTATGCAAATATAGATGATTACCTTTCATATCGGCCAGAGCTTTAATATCCTTATTTATGTACTTCGTAGTATATAGAACCGTCCCGACCTTATCGCGTATCACACCGAGCGACACAAAGCCAAATTTCGCGGCATAATCAGGCCAGTTAAGAAAGCCATGATCTACGAGGTAATCAGGATGCTTACCCTTTACAAAAGGGCACACGGCGCTCTCAGGAACCCCATAGAGCAAGCCATGCATATGCCAGGCACCATCTTTATGATTCTCAGGAACAAAGACATAGGATAAACGTCTATTATCAACCTTTTTATATTTCTTTCTGATATCACAAGCGAACCGAATCAAATCAGACTTGAATTTTCCAAGCTCATAACGGTTATATTTTTCTTTGTCGAGAGTCAGAGTAACAAAATAGTCCCAGTCATTACAAAGACCGTATTGCTTTATCATCGACCGGGCACGGCTGAAATTATTATCCAGCTTAGTATCATTCTCTTTGATATCCTCTTTGCCATAACCGCCCATAGACGGCAAGCCAGAGCGTTTAAACTTAGTTACGGAATAGGTGGATTCATCGAATTGCTTTATGCTATACGTCGGAGATTGATACTCGTAAGACGATATCATGAACCCACCCATTTCTCATAAAACGATACAGTGTCAAGTGACCGGATCGGGAGTCCCACTCCCCTATTAAAACGAAAAGAATTTAAATCTAAAAGAACGTTTAGAACAATCAGAATTTAACAAAATACGTACCCTAAAGCACTTTCTAAAACGGTAAAAAATAAAATTATAATCGTTCTGGAAACCATTACGCCATTGATAACCCTCACATGGCCACACATGACCAACATGATGAACTAGCCGCATAATCAGCCACTCCCCTATTTCGGCAAATACCAAGTACGCATATCTGCGGTTTTACGATATCGAAAGCCATATGCCTTAAGCGTGTCTATAAGCTCCATATTCACGCGCTGAGCGTCTGCAAGCCTTTCCTCGGCAATTTTACAGCGTTCACGGTATACGGTCTCCTGTTCCCTTGCATCTACCAATAACGACTCAAGCAGTCGCATTTGGTCGTTATTCTGAAAGTACACATTGATATCTATAGGAGGACGAGACATCAGGCAGCGGCTTTAAGAAGTCGAATTTTGTCAATTTTCCCATACTTGTTGTAAACTATCTCGACCTCATCACCGATTTTTGGCATCCACCCTGCCGCCTTGGTATCGGTTATAAAAAAGTCCTCACAGGCCGTTCCGATCAGATTCTTATCGTCTGCATCCGAATAAGTACAAAAGACCTTATGTCCCTTGATAGTGTCCTTCTCAGGAGTCACGAAATCTACACGCTTAAATCCTATTACTTTCATCACAATTACTCCTTTTTTAAAATATTACTAGCCACTTATGGCTACTTCAAGGATATAGCCACATATGGCTATTGTCAAGTAGTGATATATGGCTAAATGATATAATCAGCATAAGCACCAAAGAAAGGAGCTGGTAAAGTATGCAATATTACGAAAGATTAAAAGAATTAAGAATAGATAAAGATAAAACACAAAAAGAAATTGCAACGCTAATTAGTACAACCCCACAGTATTACCAAAAATATGAAAAAGGTGTACACCCGATATCAATTGAACACTTAAAAACCTTATGTCTTTATTACGGAGTATCAGCTGACTATATATTAGGACTTCCAAAAGGACTAAAATGGTTAAGATGATAACAAAAGATAAAAACCAAATGCTGTGGGAAGAAAGAATGCTGCTGAACCGTCTAGCCGAGCGAAAGGGGCTATATCTAAATATGGGAACCGTTAGAAATGGAATCGGCATAGACTACCTATTTTCGGATAAAAGATATTTAAAGAATTTTATCATAATAAAAAACTCAAATGATTTAGACATAGAAATGCTAAAACTATCAGGATATAAAGTCCTGCAAACAGAAGAGATAAATGTAAATCAAGTCGAATTTCTAATCGACTACATATTTAGAACTTAGCTTTATAAAGCACAACAAAAAGCCCGGTCAAGGGCAGAGTATTTTTTCTCTCGCGGAGGAGAAAAAATCTTCCTGCTTTTCCTTGACAGGGCATTTTTTATGTTGTGCACGTTCCTCACCAAGCAAAGACAAGGCGCACCTTGCTTTGCCTAATACATTTTGAGAGGAACGAAAATCATGACAATCACATTTAAGAAACCAAACGGGATAGCTTACTGGGTTTACTGCGAGACCATGTTCAGAGACATAGACGGTACATACCTTTTTGACGATGTAATTAACGACTCCGAATATCATGGGAGATGCACTGGCATGTCATTGTCCAAAGATTGGACAATCATCAGAATCGAAAATACTTGAGAGGAACGAACACTACATGGAAAATTTAATATATAGCATAACTATAAAAACAATAGCAACAGTAATAACCATTTTAATAATGGTAGCAGCATTTAAATTAACAAAGTAGTTAAATATGAAAAACGTAATTAATAATAAACCCCTCAGCGTGAGCCGAGGGGCTTTTTATAACCATAAAATAAAAGATTTACGGTAACATAACAAATTACAGAAGCATAAAAATTTTGTTTAATTCGGGGTTATGGTCAACTTGAGAAAAGACCATTTTTCAAGGGTTAGCATAATTAAATAAGATAATAGAATTTAATTACACGGAATCTGGAAAACTCATTGACTGATTAAAACAATTTACATCATAATAGTTTAATGAAAACCTCTGACATACTAGCAGAGGTTTTTTCGTTTTCATAATTGCAAAATTCTGTTAATAGAGAAGTAGATTAAAAATATAATTCATGGGAATACTGGTTTTGGATTTTGTGAATTCAAAAAATAGGAGGAAAATTGTAAATGGGAATCGTAAATAATGCAATTGACAAGTACCAGAAGTGTATTGACGCTTGCAATAGATGTGCTCAGGCATGTATTGAATGCACGAATATGTGTTTGAATGAGCCTGACGTGGGCGCGAGAAAAAACTGCATTTCTACGCTTCACGAATGTGCATGCATATGTAAAGAGGCTTCGTCATTTATGTCCATGGATTCAAAGCATGCTGGAGAACTATGCAAATTGTGCGAAACAATCTGTAATGAATGTGCCAAAGAATGCGAAATGTTCAAGGATGAGCACTGCAAGAAATGTGCTGCTGAATGTAAGACCTGCGCAAATGAATGTAAAATGATGGCCGGATAAAAAACTTTTGCAATGACAAACAACGATCGATTTTAAATAACCGAATAATATACCCCCCTGTCGTATCGGCGGAGGGGTTTTTCATTATTCACTGATAACTGAAACAGCCGGTTCAGAGCTCTTGTTTTTTCGCTTTCTGATATGAATACCTTTGCTTTCAGAAACAATCAAGCCGAAAAGCGCAAGCAAAATACCAAGAGCCGAAAGCATGTTGATTTTCTCGTGAAGTATAAGTACCGAGCTGATCACGGTTATGACAGGGACTATATAAATATATACGCTTGTTTTTACAGGTCCGAGCAGTTTAACGGCGTAGTTCCATGTAACAAAGCAGATGGCTGAGGCGGCAAGGCCAAGAAACAGCATGTTGAGCAGATTTGCCGACTGCGTAAAGCGATCAAGAGCCAGGCGCGAATCCGTCATGAAAAACACCGGAACCATGAACAGCAAGCCATAGAAAAATGTTCGTCTAGTACCCGCAATGGCATTATATCCAAAAGTGCAAATTTTTTTTGCAAGCATAGAATAAACCGCCCATACTGCCGCCGCCAAAACCGCTAGAATATCACCCATAGGATGAAACTCGAAGTCACCGCCACCACTGAAGCTCATTAAAACGATTCCGGTAATCGCCGCGATAAACCCCAAGAAAAAGCTTGGTTTCAA
>JAYFQM010000072.1:0-18078 GCA_034927185.1 Oscillospiraceae bacterium
TCACATAACGGTATCGTTTCTGCCGCATGGGGCCTACATCCTCCGAAATCCGGGTGCCGCCGCTTTTTATACTGCTCTCAGCGACAGCACCGTCTCGTCTGGATATATGACGTCTTACCATAGAACAGGGAAGGTGTCGGGATCATAAACGCCGTTAAGGAACGGCAACATTATCGGCTTCCCACATTCCAGGCTTAGAATGGTCTCCATGTCTTCAGGGGCCAGTTCAAAGTTAAAAATATCAAAACTGTTTTGTACTTCCGCAGGCCTGACGGAACCGGGCAGGGCGACGAAACCCTTCTGCATTTGCCAGCGAAGAAGAATCTGCGCGGGGCTTTTTCCGTGCTTCTCAGCAATAGCGCAGATCTTCTCGTCCCGCAGAAGCTGGCCACCGCCGAAGGGCTGCCAAGACTCCATCTGAATCCCGTTCTGTCCGCAGTAATCAATGACTTCTTGGTTGACATAATATGGCTGGATCTGTATCTGATCAATCATCGGCTTGATTTCGCACTGGCTGATGACCTTGTCCAGCTGCTTTACAAAGAAATTGCTCACTCCGATTGCGCGCAGTATGCCGTCTTTATAGAGCTTTTCCAGTGCTTTCCACGCCTCAAGATACAGAGGAGGCTGAGAAGGAAGCGGCCAATGGAGAAGGTAAAGGTCAAAATAATTAGTCTGAAAAGCTTCAAGCTGGCTGTATACGGTGTCTATAGCATCCTGATAGGAATGCCTCAGTGTTCTGGACTTTGTCGTGATAAAGACATTTTTCCTGTCTTCTCCGCTGTTTTTCAATGCGTTGCCAAATATTTTTTCATTTCCGTAGCAGTAAGCACAGTCAAACGCTCTGCAGCCTGATTCAAGTGCAGCTTTTACACAGATGTCCATGTCCTCCTGCGTTTGGATATTCATGATTCCAAGTCCAAGCTGTGGCATCTTTACTCCATTTGCCAATGTAACATAGTTCATAACAAAGCTCCTTTTAAATATGTCTTTTTATATTTCTAGAAACCGAGCATCATACCGCCCGTGTAGTCCACAGGCGCGCCGACGGACAGCTGGTTCTGCTCACTTGCCAAAAACGCCACCATTTTGCCGAATTCATATGGCTCACCTAAGCGCCCGGTAGGGCACCGCTTGACGCGCGCGGCGATTTCCTCTTCTGTCCATTTGCTCATCATCTGGTTGCGTACAGAGCCCGGCATAATGCCGTTGACGATAATTCCTTTGTCGACGAGATCCACCGCCAGCTGTTTCGTCAGCCCCATTTCAGCGGCCTTGTTCGTAACATAGCAGGCGCGGCCCTTCGTTGTGGTGGTAAGGGATGCCTTGCTCAACAAATTAACAATATATCCCTTGCGGCCCTTGGCGATCATGCGTTTCGCATATTCCTGGCTCATCATAAACATGCCAGTGACGTTGTTTCGCAGCGCGTCGTTCCATTCCTCCAGTGTTATGTCCCAGATCATCGTTGTCTTGCCGCCGCCGGCGTTGTTGATAAGAACATCAAGTTGACCGAACTTTTCCTCAGCGAAATCAAAAATGCGTAAAACATCCTCGGGCTTGCTGACATCCCCTTGAACGCCGTATGCCGCGACATTATACTTATCACGCAGGCTCTGAATGAATGTCTCGCTGCCTTCAGGGTCCGAGCGGTAATTAATGATCAGATTGCCACCTTCCTCCGCGAAGACCTCCGAAATACCGCCGCCTATACCCTTGGTACCGCCAGTGATAACGACCGTCTTTCCGTTAAAACCTAAATCCATTAAATCAGCTTCCTTTCTTTGTCTGTTCTTAATGAATGTTAAATACTTTTTTTATAGTTTTTGCGGCAGCCCGGCTATTTGCAAAAACACACGCACCTGCCGTTTATCAAGCCCATCGTTTTCTTTGTTTTATTACTATTCACATAAAAGTATACCGGCCGTGACAGATAGGGAATTTTGGATACAAAAATGAACATTGATCTTTGGTTTCCCTGATTAAGTCGGACGGAACAGCATTTTATATTTTGAAAAAGCAGGATTCCTCCAAATGTCACTACGCCGTTCTCATAGACTCCGCTGCGTTGTGCAAGCGTCATAAACGATACAACAGGGTAACAAATTTTGCTTGCAAGCCCGCCCAGCAGAATTAAAAAGATCAGTATATTGACACGAAAAGCGTCACCGGTCTCTATGATAAAATAGGCGGCAATTATTAGGCATAGCGCCACGCGGAATAAATGGCGCAAATAGTCTGTAAAACCAGGCTTTATTTCAGCATTAAACTGGCAATTGCCCAACGCTTTCATTCGCTTCCGATCCACCAGATACTGTACAAGCAGCAAAACTGCGATTGTACCCAGAAACGCGGCATAGTACATAGGACCTTTTCCTCCCACTCACTATTCTTCAGTTTCAGAACAAGAATTCAATTTTTCGATAAGTTCGTTGACATCCACAATCGAGTCTTTACTCATCTGCTTCACCTCTGAACAAAGTTCATCAAAACTCATAATATCGCGTGACGACGCAATCTCCAGAAGTATAGGCATATTGATACCGCTGTAATGACGCAGATATGGGTATTTTTGCATCAGCGCAATGGCCGTATTAAATGGTGTGCCGGAGAAGATGTCCGTAAACAGAAGAACGTTTTCCTTCTGCTCTGCTGCCTCCAGAATCGATCTTTCAACATTTTCTTTATATACATCCAGATCGTCACCCGGATTTAGCCCGAACGCGACTATATTCTCCTGCGGGCCGATAATCATTTGGGCGCTATCCAACATTGCCTGTGCAAAAGGGCCATGAGAACAAAGGATTAACTTAACCACAAAAAGATCCTCCAGTTATTTAATTATTCCCGAATGTCGCCCGAGGACTATCTGCGGGCTGTAAACAGTCCAGCAGATAGTCCCATGGGAACTCAATCAAACGATTCCGACCAGTCCGGCTAAAAGGCCGAAGGCTACTACGCCCAACAGGATCTTAATATAGGATACGCCTTTATTAAAGAGCAAATAGCAAATGCCCAAAAAAGCTACTGTAAAAAAGCTAGGAATAAGGTTGTTCATAATTGCGACAAGATCCGTAGTTCCTACGCTGGTTGCCCACGCGATCTTCAGATTGAGCGAAACATAGCTGGAGGCCAAAGCGCCCATCATAGTTACGCCAAGAACACCCGCGCCGGACAGAACCTTCTTGATAATCGGTTTATTGATCATCGCGACTATGCCGGAACGTCCCTTTTCATAGCCAAGCACGTCCATAACGATCGCTACCACGGTCATCCATGCGAACCAGAGCGTATAGGGGAAGCAGCCCAGCCAGCTTCCGGCAAGCGCGAGCGGATAAGATATTGCTTTGAAGATCGGCATCATTATGCCGCCTTCAAATGAGTCGCCTATACCGGCTAGCGGTCCCATCAAGCTCGTTTTGTATGTCTCGATTGCCTGTGCCTTCGTGCCGTCATCATCGCCATTTTCAGCGATATCTTCCTCCATTGCGATGGAACCGGTCACCAGAGCGGCGCCCCACGACGGGTTTGTTATGAAGGGCTGCAGATGACGCTCGATCGCGCGCTGATAGCCTTCTTCGTCATTTTTATAGACTCTTTTCAGAGGCGCCATCATATTGTAGCCGATGCCGGTTCCATAAAAATAATCCATGCACTGGGACATACGGAAAGTGGCACAGAACTTAAGGCCCCAGCCGATTAACTGGCCTTTGCTCTTGAACGCCGCATTCGGACCGTAAGGAGATTTTTTCTCGCCCTCTATTTCCTCTATCTCGCTTTCGTCCTCATCTTCGTATTTATATCCTGTAAAGATGACATAGAAGAACGCCAGCAGCAGGCCGAGGATACCGGCGAACACAACGCTGAATTTTCCGATGGAGCAGAAATAGAAGCCGATGAGGAAGAACGGCACCAGTTCCCGCTTTCCCATGAAATTGACGCAAAGGATAAGGCCGAGTCCCGGCAGCAGTGCTCCGATGCAGCTCAGGCCGTTATTGAGCCATGCGGGAATTCCTGATATAAGATTGCCGGCTGCGTCTCCAAAGAGCCACAAAAGCAAAGTAAGAGGAACTATTCTGAACAGTGCAGATACTACAGATGGTCCAAGAATAGCGTCGATCCAGAGCTTGTTATATTCTTTTTTCTGAACATGAGTTCTCGCTGTGCGGTTCCAAACGCCATTAATCAGACGTCTGAAGTTGTCTACGAAAGGTCCAAGCACTCCGAACGGTATAGCAAACGCAACCGCCGTTGTCGCATCCAATCCATAGTGGATTGCAATTGGTACCGTGACGCAGGCTGCCAGGACTCCGTCAGACGGCAGGTTCGCTCCTACCGCAACGTTTGAAATGTACATCATGGCGATCGATGCACCGATGATAATACCGGTGGTAGCATCGCCGTAAGCCAAGCCAATCAGTAAGCCGATCGTTGAAGCATCCTGAATACCGGCGCCTATAAAGGGGAGGCTAATTTCGCAATACGCCAGATAGTAAAATATACCTACGATCAAAGCTTCGCCAAACGTAAAAGTGGCATGCATAGCTTTTTCTCCCTTACACTATTTAATTTCTCATGTAATTTATTTTTTTACCCTGTTTCTAATCGGCTTCCCCGACAGGAAGTCGTCAACGGCAGACATTATAATTTCCGCCGAAATAACAAATGTGTTACCAGCCATACCGGCCATATGAGGAGTCAGAATCACATTATCCAGTTTCCTTAGCTTATGATCGTCTGGTAATGGTTCTGTTTTAAAGACATCCAGCGCCGCTCCGCGGATCTTTCTATTTTCCAGAGCCTCAACCAGCGCATCCTCGTCGACGAGGCCAGCTCTTGCCGTGTTGATAAAAAAGGCCGTCGGCTTCATCAGGGAGATTTCCCGTGCACCGATCATGTTTTTCGTCTCCGGCAGCAAACGGGCATGTATCGAAACCGTATCCGCTGTAGCCATCAACTCATCCAAAGACACCATTTTTACACCCAGGTCATTAACGTCTTCCTGCTTAACAAACGGGTCGTAGGCAATAAAGTTGAAATCGAAATTTTTCAACTTATGTAGGATCTTTCTGCCGATAATTCCGAATCCAACGATACCGATCGTCAGATCCCTGTAAAGTGAAGGCTCGAAATAAGGCAGGAGTTCTTCTTCTCGGCCCGGCTTATAGAACTTGTTCACATAAGTAATGCCCCTGTTTATATCCAGAATCAGCGCGCAGGTCAGATCGGCGACTGGTTCAGACACGCGTCCCGGCGCATTACATACAATTATTCCTTTTTCTTTGCAGGCATCTACATCAATGTTCTCCAGACCACTTCTCATAACAGCGAGAAGCTCCAGCTTTTCCGCTGCGTCCAGCAGCTGCTTTCCAACAGCTGAGAATGTAACAACGATGATATTCGCATCCTTGATCGAATCGAGGAATTTCTGAGAGTGTCTGACCCATCCCGGGCCCTGTACTTCGATCTTTAGTGCTGCTTCCCGCCAGGTGTCGCCTTCACACATGAGGCCGTCATCATAGACTACATCCAAATCACAGCCGTGCGTATCGGCGATACGCTTGAATACGTCGTATACTTTACCTTTTGAGTATCTTTCATAGTTTTCTTCGAAGTCTGCGACTACAACGATTTTCTTTCTTTCCATATTAGCACCTCCTTTCTCTGTTTCTACATCATGGATTTAAGAATAGACTCGTAGCTGTTCTTAACATCCGTGATAGTCTGATGGTTGTATACATCCACGCCGCAGTCATGGAGCTTGGTCAATATCCCCATTTCCTCATCGCTCAGGTTTATTGTTGCGACAGCATGTCTGCGGCCTTCCGCCATCGGAACCTGCGCTACGTTAAGATGAGAAAAGTCGAAGCCTTTTTGGTACGCTTCATATGCGTTTTTAATGTTCCTGAAAATAACGATAATATTGCCAGGCCCAAATTTGTCCTTCTGATACTCCTCAACGCCTCTATCAATGCTGTAGGCAACAACTTTCGTTCCCCTCATGCCGGCCTGCATAATACCCAGCGCAAGCTTGTCTTTTGATGTTTCTTCATCAATAATGACGATTTTTTTTGCGTTCAGCGATGTTACCCATGTAAATGCCACCTGACCGTGTGCCAAACGGTAATCTACCCTGCACAGAGCTATTTTTCCCATAACGGACCTCCTTCGGATTTTGGGCCTCTGTGGCAAACGAAATCTTCAAGCCAACGTCTGTCACACAAAGCATTGTCCCCAGTTTGTTTTATATGTAGCAATCAGCCAAACAGATTGCTGTCGACTGCAATTATACCATGAGGTTCTGCAAACCATGCTTTTCCTTCGGAACCGTAGACTCTCATCTTCTCGATCAGCTTTGTCTTTGCGGCATCGCGCGCTACGTCATAAATACTGTATGCTTTGTTCCCGGAAAAATCAGCTGCCTGAACCGCCTCACAAGCTGCCTGACAAAGCTCCCCACAAACATTGATTTTATTTATTCCCATGGAGCAGGCCTTAGAAAGCGATTCGTTGTCGGTACCGGAAGACCCGTGCAGAACGAGCGGGAAGTTGCCCGTAGCCTTCTTAATCTCTGCCAGCCTTTCGAAATCCAGATACGGCTTGAAACCTTTCGGATAAATTCCGTGTGCTGTGCCGACTGCGACAGCGAGGCAATCCACACCGGTCATCTCAATGAATTTGACGGCATCTTCAACACTTGTAAGCGCTGCATTTCTGTCCACATCGTACTGTTCTGCGCTTCCGACGTGTCCAAGTTCGGCTTCGACAGACAGTCCAATCGAGTGTGCGATTTCAACTACTTCCTTGACCTGTCTGACGTTTTCATCAAAAGGCAGCGTCGATCTGTCTACCATTACAGATGTAAAGCCCGCTTGTATCGCACGATAAATCTCACTTAGAGGACCGCCGTGGTCTAGGTTGATCGCCACGGGCACTTTGGCGTCCTTTGCGAGCTGGCGGACCATATGTCCAAGGAAAAACATATCCTTGCAGCCTTTGCCGCCTATATCGAGAATGATCGGGGACTTCAGCTCTTCTGCGGCCTCAAGAAAGGCTCTCGCATCCAGCTCACTGAATATGTTGGGAGCAGCCACACCGTAATTCTCCTTGCTGGCGCAATCAACAATTTCTTTCATTTTAACTAGCATACTTTTTCTCCTAACTTTTCTTTAAACTTTGAAGGACAAATTACTAACTAATTTGTTAAAAACTCGGTACAGTTGATGCCTTATACTTACTGAATCTGGCCGACAACGTCTGGTTTACACAAAGCATACCACGCTTATTAAATTATTTCAATTAATTTAATAAAAATAAAATTACTCTACCAAACAAAATTCGACCCTGTTTTTTGTGGACTCTGACATACTATTAAAATATAATTAATGCAATTTGGTTAATTAGCTAACAAATTGTTAAGCTTTTTGCATATTGCAGAATTAACTATATAAAATTAACAGAAATTATATTAACACAATTAAATTAACTATATTGTCACAGCATACTCTCATGTGTTAAAATGCAATATATTAATTATTTTAAGTGCACAAAACAGCTTCTGTCTCTTCCTGTTTTAAATTATTAGTAAGTGAGGAATGGTTGTGAAGTCAACTTCTCGGTCATTAATGATTCCGGCGAACTTCGAACGCGGACATAACGCGGAAGAAACTCTGAAGGCCAACCGCCGCATCGTCCTTCGGCATATCATGCGTGAAAACGTGCTTACAAGAAAAGATCTGACCGATCTGACCGGGCTTCGGGGAGCTACGATTACGATCATTGTCAACGAGCTTCTTGAAAAAGAATATATTAAGAAAGTAGGCCTCCAGGACGGCGGCAACGGACGCAAAGTTGCTTGCTTCGGGATAAACGATGACGCCCTATATGGGATCGCCGTCCAGATTTATTATACCTATGTAAAAATTGGAGCATATGACATGCATTTCAACAACCTGGCTTTCGAGCGTATTGTAATGGATACGCAGGAAGACGTTGACCACACTTTGGATGTGATGGCAGACATGGTCGTCCGAATGCGTGAAAAGTTCAAAGACAGGACGCTGATTGGGGTTTCGGTCGGACTAGATGATAAGTATCCGCTTCTCAATGGAGAACTTGTCTACCAGCGAAAAACCGCATCGCTTCCTATCAGTTTCCATGACGAAATTGCGAAACGTACCGGTTGCAATCCGCTCGTAGACCGTACCTTGAACATCTCCACCTATGACCTTCATCAGAAAAATTTACTCCCAAGCAAGGGGACAACAATTCTACTTTTCATTTATAAGAAATCTGCGGAAAGCGGACTGATTATAAACGGTGAAATCTATAAAGGCCGGCTTGGCAACAGTGGATTGTTCGGAGAAATCTATACAATCAGTCTTCAGGGTGAGCGCGTGAAGTTCCGTGACCTGCTCTCGGGTGACGCAATTCTTTCCAGGATGGAAGGACTTCTCCCCGATTATCCTGATTCAGCGATGGTAACAAAAAGCTCTGTTGAAATGGAGGACGTCTGCTCAGGGTATTTCCAGGATGACCCTCTGTGCCTTAAGCTTTTCGGCGAGGTAGCGTACTATTTGGGACAGCTCATAGCAATTATGGTCAACGTTCTGGATCCGATTAACATTATGCTTAGCGATTACCTGCCCTTCGATGAGCGTTTGATGAACCTCATACTGTTTGAAGCGCAGAAAGGTGTGAGCCTTCCATTATCCAGAGAACTGCTCTCGGTTCAGAAAATCGGCAGAGCCCAAGACAGTCCGTCCCTTCTGGGCGGGATACGGCTGATGTCGCAGGAGTGGGTAGCCAACCTGTTTGACAGCATGACATGATTATTCTACCGTTCTCTTTTTACAGCAGCCGCACAGAACCATATGCTGGGTTTTGTGCGGCTGCTTTTTCATGCTGATGGAAGTGTTCGATCTCTTCGGGGTTAGTTTTTTGAGTTTTTCAAAGCCTGGCCGTTCAGATAACGAAGTACGTCGCCAAGCAGTATCCTGTATGATAGCGCTGCTAGATCGCTCGTCCCGCCTGCTCTGTGTGGAGTCAGTGTAACATTGTCAAGCTTTGTTAAAGGATGATCCTCCGGAAGGGGTTCAGTCGAAAAAACATCAAGCGCAGCTCCAGCAATACGGTGTTCTGACAGTGCCTGAGTCAGCGCCATCTCGTCCACGAGTCCCGCGCGTGCAGTGTTCACAAAAAAAGCCGATGGCTTCATTAAACCGATCATTTCCTTCGATACAAGCCCTTCAGTTTCCTTTGACAGACGCGCATGGACAGTGACAATGTCGGCGGTAGACATTAGTTCTTCGAGGGAAACCTGTTTGCAGTCATTTTCCTCAAAGGCATTCGGCGGGCAGAAAGGGTCATATGCGATCAGATGGCAGCCAAAAGCTTTCAGGCGCTTTCCGACCTCACGTCCTATCATACCGAAGCCTACTATGCCTACTACGCGGTCCTGCAGACATCTGACGTGTTTGTAATTTACGGGATATCCGCTGTTCCATTTACCGCACTCTCCCGTAATGCTGCTTCTGGCGATATTTCGCGTCTCCGCCAAAATCATCCCCACAGTATAATCCGCAACCGGCGCGGCTAAGCGGCCCGGAGCAACGCAGACTTTGATGCCCTTTTCCGTAGCTGCATCAATTGCTACATTTTCAGCTCCGCTTCTGGTAACACCTATGAACTTTAGTTTTTTAGCGGCATTAATGACGCTGCTTCCTACCGGTGCAAAATTTGCCAATATAATCTCGGCATCCTTTGCCGATTCTATCAGCTCGTCGCACTGCTGCATTGCGTCCGCACCCTTTTTTTCCATTTCGGACGCATATTCCACAAACTGCTTCCTCGTCCAGCCCTTCTGATCCCGGACATATACTATCTCAGGATTCCACGGCTCAAGCTGTTTCAAAAGGGTCTGCACATCCTCATCCATAACGCGCTCCGTAGGGATGGACGTATCTGTCAGAATTACGATCTTATGATTGTCCATTGGAAACCTCCTAGCGTATTGTGGGAGTTCCGAAAACTTCCATCTGCTGTTTGACACGTTCGCAGATCACGCTTTGAAGCTTTTGCTGAAGGTTAAGATACCTTACCCTTCCGTCTTTTTCCTTCAGCATCTCATACATTGCGGATACTCCTTCCATCATCATTCCCGTAAAGAAATTTATTTTGCTCATACCGTTCTGCACGGCCTTCTTGAAATCATCCTCGGGCAGTCCGCTTCCGCCGTGCATTACCAGCGGAATACCAACACGTTTGCGTATCTCCACCAACCGCTCATAATCCAGCTTTGGCGTACCCTTGTATACGCCGTGTACCGTGCCGACTGCAACTGCAAGCGCGTCGACTCCGGTTTCCTTAGCAAAACGTTCTGCATCATCAGGATCGGTAAAAAATTCGCTTTTTGCCACACTGCCTTCAGGGTTCCCCTCGGGAGCTGCAACATGCCCGATCTCAGCTTCCACCTGAACGCCGGCTGCATGGGCAATACGTACGATATCGCGTGTTTTTTCTATGTTTTCATCCAGTGGCAGCTGAGAACCGTCAAACATAACGGAATTGCAGCCGACATGAATGGCTTTCATCACCGCTTCAAAACTTTTGCCATGATCAAGATGGTAGACAATATTTGCCTTAGATGCTTTTATACGCGCTACGTTGAAGTCATAAAACGCATCCATACCTTCCATTCCAAAGAAATAATCCGCCAGCATCAGAATAACCGGTTTTTCGGTCTGTTCCGCCGCTGTTATGATTCCTTCCGTAAACGTATAATCCATTGTGTTGAATGCGCCGACCGCGTAACAGTTTGCCCTTGCCGGAACAAGTGCGTCTTTCAATGATAGAAATGCCATTTTTATTCTCCTTGCTTATATATTTTTTACGCGAAGCTTCCTATTTCCATGATTTTTTTGGGGTTATCAATAAGTATTGTATCGATTTCACGCTGAGAAACCCCGTTTTCTTTAAGCCACGGAATTACCCGCTGGTGAATATATCCAAGGTCGACTTCCGGCGGTTCTTTATCACCTCTTGAGCCGTATTCCATAAACAAAATGTGATCGTGGGAAATGACGAGCCGATCAAGCCAGCCCCTGTGTAAAAGCTCAAGCATTGTTTGAAGCCTGTTTTCAAGTAAATTGTATTTATCCTGTCCGAATCTGTCGAGCCCGATATAGCTGCCCCGCTTTAAAATGCTTTCCAGATAAATTATATCGTTGGAATCGCCGCAATGCCCGATCACGACATGCCGCAGGTCGACACCTTCCCGCTCAAACAAATCTTGTTGGGCATAACCGCTTTTGTTGCATGGTACACTGTGGGTAAACAGGGGCAAACCTGTCTTTTTTTGTGCCCTTGCGGCCGCAGTTAAAAGTTTTTCATTTTGCGTGTCTATACCTTTCTCGGCCGTCGCACATTTAATGGCTGCAGGTTTTATTCCAGTGTCGGCGATACCGTCTTTTATTTCTTTAACGAGATAATCCACCAGTTGTCCGGGCTCTATATTGCGGAAAAATGGCTGGCTGTCCGCATAAAAACCACAGGCGCAGAAAATGTTAACGCCCGTTTTTCTCGAAAGCTTTGCCAGAAACTCCGGATCCCGCCCGAGGCTCCATGGCGTTAAATCTCCTATAGTCCGTATTCCACAGGCCGTCTGCGCTGCTTGGATACTCCCTGCCATGTAATCGTTGGACGCCTTGTCATCCACCAGACCCGGCATGCTCATCCTGAGATTCCAATCAATGCCGATCAGGTGCTCGTGGATTAGAGTGATCCCCATGTCGTTTGTATCAATCGGTCCAAGTACGCCGTTAATTAATGCCACTTCTTTCACCGCCCTTTCGAAAAAATTACTCGCTCCCCATAGAATCCATGATGGCTCTGTTCAGAACATCCATCTCCTCCGGACTCAGCTCCCAATCGAAAGCGGCGCAGTTTTCTTCCGCCTCTTTCCTGTTGCGAACCCCCATGATGGAGGTTGTAATAAATTCATTCTGCACGTTCCAGTTCACCGCCACCTGCGCAACGGGAACGCCGCGGGACTCCGCTACCTTGTCCATCGTTTTCAGCAGCTCCATGACCATGGAAAATTTTGGCTCAACAAAGAAGTCATAGAATCCGAGCCGCGCATCGTCGGCCGCGAACTTCGGAAGCTCGCGAATTGTCCCAGTGAGAATTCCCGCACCGAGAGAACCATAACTCATTGTTCCGACTCCCTTGCTGTGGAATTGCCTCAGTTCCTTAACCCTGCTTCTGTTCACCATGGAATAAGGGAACTGCACCACATCAAGCGCATTCAGCTCATATAGTTGAGAAAGAAGCGGTTCATCAAAGTTTGATACGCCAGTAAAACGGATTTTACCCGCTTTTTTTATCTCGTTGAGCGCATCTACAGTTTCTTCCAGCGGCGTGTTCACATCGGGCCAGTGGATCATATATACATCAATATAGTCGGTTTTCAGACGGCGCAGGGAATCGTCAATCTGCTTTATCAGGCTGGCGCGGCTGCTGTCCCTAATGGCGCCTTGATTAAAATTCTTTTTGTTCTCATCGGGCCAGCGTATACCGCATTTCGTCAGTAAAGTGACTTTATCACGCCTACCTGCCAGAGCCTGCCCCAGTATTTCTTCTGCATGACCCTTTCCGTAAGTGGGAGCGCAATCGACGAAATTGACCCCTAATTCCAGCATGCGGTGAATTGCATTAATTGATTCGGTGTCATCTACATTGCCCCAGTTCTTACCGCCAATAGCCCAAGTGCCCAAAGCTACGGAACTCACCCGCAATCCTGTTCTACCAAGTGTTTTATAGCGCATCGTTATACTTCCTTTTTCTGAGCGTTTATTTACAATAAAAATCATACATGTTACATATAGATAAGTCAATGGATAAACAATACAATATTTCAACTATTGTATTGTTAAAACTGAATTATACAATACAATATCTTAAGATGTTGTTATATTATTGTCATACTAAGACTGGCTTTATGAGCATTTTTACCATATGCGTCTAATCTGTCCCTGTTATTCCATAACCGGTTGACACAAGCAATACTATATAGTATTATTTCAGTAATACAGCTGGTTCTAAAAAGGAATTGTATCATTTCCCTCGAAATCTAATCAAAGGACGGAATCGACGATGGCTAAATCAATGCCGCTTTATTATAAAATGGTTGAAGCATTAAAAGCGCAAATTGAAAGCGGTGAACTTCAACCGGGCAACAAACTGCAAACAGAAAAACACTACTGTGATTTCTTCAAAATCAGCAGAGTCACTGTTCGCCGTTCTCTTGAGGAATTATGCAAGTCAAACTATATAATTCATAAGCCAAATGTAGGATATTTTGTGGCTGAAGGAAAGCAAAAAAAAGACTTCACAAGAAGTCCAAGCGTATATTCCGAACTAACCGCAAAGGGATTTAATGTTCGGTCTGTCATCATAAAGATGGAGCTTACCCAAGCAGGACCGGGTCTGGCATCTAAACTAAATTGCAACGAAACTGATTGTTTAATGATGATAAAACGTGTGCGCTATGCAAATGAAAAGCCCTTCGCCGTTCAGTCTATCTGGCTGAAAGAAAACATGTTTCCTAACTTTAATCCCTGGCTGTTACAGGCGGATTCATTGCGTCGTATCATGGAGGAAGATTATAATTACAGCATTTCCCGCACGGAAGACCAGATTGACGCTTGTATGCCAACACCGTCTGTTATGAAGAATCTGCAAATGAAAAGCGAAAAGCCGCTTGTTCATATTAAAACCACTGCCTGCACCAGCGATGGCGATGTATGCGAGTATTCGGAAACGTATTTTCTGACTGAAGAGTTCTCTTACACGGTGGCAACATAATCTGTCCTCGAAAACACAATGGCGCAAAAAGTGCAGAATTAGCTGCGCACCCCCGAATAACCTGAAAACTGTGCAAACCTCCAAGATAGTGATCCTATTTACTATCTTGGAGGTTAAAATTTTTGCGGCAAAGAACTCACACTTGAAACAGAGAAGGAAGATAATTTCGTACAATTGTTCTTCGTGTACATAAATTAAAAAATCTGTCGATATGACTCGAAAAACATCCCTACCAGGGGCTTGTGTACAAAATGAAGAAATGTTAACATTAAACAGCTTGTGGTGCTTTTTGGCCGGTCACCTAGACAGCAGGATCATATCAAAGGCGGATGAGAGTCATGAATAGCGAGGTCCTAAATACTTTTGTCTCTCTTCTGGAGCTTTCCAGCTTTACCAAGACGGCTCAGCATTTGAAAATCACGCAGTCCGCTGTTACTAAGAGAATAGACGCACTTGAGGCCGAGCTGGGTACAGAGCTTCTTGTCCGGAGCAGAAAAAGCGTTATCCCCACTGCAAAAGGAAAGATCTTTTTCGATTACGCGAAGAGTATTCTTGAGATTGAGGCCTTTGCTCTGACGGCTGTCTGTGATAGCAAAGGTTGCCAAGAACGTGTGTTGGTTGGCAGCGTTACGTCCCTGTTTTTGCTTGAAGTATCGAAAATGATCGTTTCCTTTATGCAAGAGGAGCCGTCTATATCAATTGATATATTAAATAACCACTCAAAAGACCTGCTGAATCTGCTGTACGATGACAAGATTGACGTCTGCTTTTCGCACTTCCCCTTTAAAGAAAACAACTATACATGCAAAGAATTTATGGAGGATAAGCTGGTTCTCGTTACAGCGCCGAAGAATGACTGCTATCCAAACGGCATAACCACAGAGCAGCTTAGAACACTGCCGCTTATCCAAGACAATTGCTCATATGTAGCTGATCCGGAATGGTTCGAATATGTATTCTCCGGCTCGGGTGAAATAGTTCTGCGTGTGGGTGTGGGGAGCTTTGCGATTCCTTTTCTGCAGGAGGGGATTGGATAAGTTTGAAGCTATATAAAAGTACAAGTTTTTTAGTTTGCGAGGTTGCAAACTCCTATAAAAAACCAATAGGGATATATATGGGCAGACTTGTGTCAAGCAAAACGGACAGAGAACATCATGGTATTGGATTAAAAAGCATACAAACAACAGCGCAGAAATATGGCGGAGATATTACGTACTCATATAATGATTCTGAATTTCAACTAAATATTCGGTTTTTTTCCTGAATAGCCTTACTTGCGACATGCTAAACGTAAAATTCTGCATGTCGCATGTTCTTTTCTGTCAAATTGATAAAATAAAAATATAAATATGCCGATTGGCGAAATAAGGAGGATTCATTATGAAAAAAGTGGTTTTTTGGGCAATGAAAGCGGCTAGCTGCCTTGCACTTTTCTTAGCAGTATCAAATGTAAACTCCGCTTGTTTTTTCAACTGTTATCAACCGGAGGTTCCGGAAGCCGCAATGAGATTTAAAAAATAGCTATGTTATCAAGTTCAATTATTGCTGAGAAACTGGTTTTCCAAGCAACAAGTATCGGTGCTATTAAATATAAAGATCACGATCTATATTTGTATGCCTTTCATGCGTTGATTTCATATACATGTAGTTTTGCAACCATGTTTGTTATCGCTTTTCTCATGAATAGGCTGATAGAATCCGTGATCTTTATCTTCTTTTTTTATCCATTGCGGATTTATGCTGGGGGATTTCACGAGAAGAGTGAGTTAAGATGCTATATTACATCAACCATTATGTTTATCAGTATGATTTTGATAGACATAGTGGGTGTACCCGGTATACCTGTATGGACTAGCTGCGTTTTACTGGCGCTCAGCGTAACGGTGGTGTTTATGAAGGCTCCTGTTGAGAGCGAAAAGAAGCCACTTAGTCAAGGAGAACTCAGAAAGTACAAAATGGTGGCCAGATTAATTTGCGTTATTGAAACCTGTATTATTATTACCGGAGTGGCTTTTGGCGTTCAACAAATATACCTGTACTATGCGGTTTCAGGTGTGGCGACAACGGCAACGTTGCTTGTTTACCATATATATGAGACTTCAAAATATTCTAACAAGTCTAAAAATTATTTTTAAGAATTGTATCATGTAAAGGAAGTACTATCTTTGGCAATAGCAGCGTGTTCTTTCATAAATTATGATGTAAAAGATACGGATGTGGACTTATCTGCATCAAAGCTGATAAGGTTATCTTAATAATTGATATTCTCAACCTTGCTCCAATTTGCAAATCAGATTGGAGCAAGGTTGAAAACAAATGAGGCACAATGAAGACATAGGAATTTCCATCAGAACTAAAAAATTCCCGCGAGAGTCGACTGTAAGATATGGCAAATTGACTTTCTTAGCAGTTTCGCTTATATTCTAAGTATATTTGCAATCCGAGACTTTTTGAGGGGGTATAAAATCGTTAATCGAGAAGCCGTACAGAGCCCTGCGCATAGTACAACGGCGAGATAACACGGAAAGAGTCTGAAGAAATGTAAAAATACCGCGCTCAGTTTCACATTCCGGAGCAGCTTCAGGTACTGGCGGAGCGTGAGCGGTTGAATAATTGAAACGAGGCATGCAATGAATAACTATGAATGGCTGGATAAATACTTACTTGAAAAGCCAGGAGCAGAGAAGGACTATAAGCTGGAGTGGGGCTGGCAGCGCTATCGGGTAGGAGGGAAGCTTTTTGCCGCCACCTGCCAGCCGGGTCCGCAGTATAAGGGCTACGACTGCCGTGAGCTTGTGTCGCTCAAGTGCGAGCCGATGCTGGCTGAGCTTTTACGGACGGAGTACCCTGATATCATCCCCGGCTTTTACATGGACAAGCGCTGCTGGAATTCCATTTTCCTTGACGGCGCGGTACCAGAGGATGTATTTCGCGATCTTTGTGACCGCTCTTATGAGTTGGTGTTTGGAAAGCTCACAAAGAAAATACAGCGGGAAATCACCGGGGAGGGATAAACGGTGCAGTTCATCGCGTTGCTCCGGGGTGTGACGCCTACGGGGAAAAACCGCATCCCCCGTATGGCGTATCTTGCGGAGATTTTAGCTGACGCAGGATTTTGTAATGTCAGGACATATATACAAAGCGGAAACATTTTGCTGGATACTGATCTTGCCTTTGAGAAAGCGGCATCGAAAATTCACGATGTGATTTTGGATCAGATCAGCGCTGACTTATCCGTCATTCTTAAAACGCGGGAGCAGCTCGCCGTTGCCGCTGCGGAGAATCCTTTCATCGAGGGCTTTGATGCTTCCCGCATCCACCTGACATTCACGAACGATACGGTGGATACTGATAAGGTCAAGACCATCGAAGAAGCCGATTTTGGATGTGAGAAGTTCATTCACGGCAGCGAGTGTTTTTATCTCTACCTGCCCCGCGGGGTATCCGGCCGGGTGCTTTACAGCGGGTATTTCGAAAAGTGCCTTGGTATTAAAACCACAACCCGCAAGCTGAGCGTGGTTACCCGTCTGTGTGAGCTGGCAGAATGAGTGAGAAAAAGATGCAGCCCGCACTGATTTTGTGCGGAAAGCGGCTGACATTTAGTTTTCTGCCATAACGTCGGTCAGTCTTATAAAAAAGGGCCGGTCTCCCTTCGGAGGCCGGCCGAATCATTTATTTGTGCTTCACTGGGTAGCAGACCTCTGTTACCCATTCCTCGGAATTTTGCGTTTCATGGGGGCTGACGTGATAAATGTTGAAGGAAAGGCCATTGAAATCGTAGCCGTTGTCTCTCACCCAGTTCGCCACCGCCTCGCTGACCCCGTCGATTTTCTCATAGCCGCCCTTGTAGGTGGCCGAGGCGATCAAAATGGGAGGTTCGGTTTTGAACACCACATGCTCGGTGTCACGGTAGCTGCCACGTACGGACTTCTGCACTTCCACATCTACATCACTTTCCTTGTATTCGCCATCGTGGAAGATTGCCAGCGTATAGCAGGGGTCGCCGTCCTGAATATTCAAGGGTGCGGTTTCCTTTACAAGAATGTGCCATAGAATGCCTTCCTGATCGTATGCAGGAATGATCTGCCTCACGCTGGCAACATAGCGTTCGGGCAGCGTTTTTAATGTCACGTTGTAACTCATTGCGGTTCCATCCTTTCTCAGCCGTCTAATGGCCGTTTCAAGGAGCAGCAGACGATGCGAGCTTTCCTCGGC
>JAYFQM010000019.1:0-44659 GCA_034927185.1 Oscillospiraceae bacterium
GAATGAGAACGGATGCTTTCCCCATAGCTGCAGCAAACCGGCCGCGGTTTCGTGCTATGGAATTATCCAAACATGGGCGACGCAGCTTCTGCTGTGTCGCTCTTTTTTGCGCCCATGTTCGGATAATTCTCTACTCATAATTAGTAAATGCTGTTCTACCTTATTTATGGCAAAGGCGTCCTACCAAAATGGCAGGACGCTTAGTTTTATATGCATAGCTGCCATTCAAATTTTAGAATAGACCATGCTGTACAGTCCAGACTTTTACTATTAACTCCGAAAAAGATGTCGTTTTTGTTATTTTAGCATAAAAATGGAAAGTAAGCAATTGAAAGAGTGTCGGATTTATATTATAGGCCCGCGGCAACGATCGGCATGCGTATATTTCAGAGCATGCCCTGTTTTTATTCCACCATTTTTCTAACAAAGTCGTATATACTATGACCTGTATTGAAAGTGGATCATAGTATACACAGGGTTATGTTATCAAAATATTGTTGTAATTTTTACTATAATTTTTGAATGAGCTCATTTTTTTACAATAAAACTCTGGAAAGAAAACGCCTTGAAAACGTAGTGTTTTCAAGGCGTTATTGGCGGAGAAGGTGGGATTCGAACCCACGGGCCCGGTTAAGGGCTTACTCGATTTCGAGTCAGCCCATCGATTTGGATTATAGCGGATCTTAGCTCCCTTTAACGGAAGTTGAGAGAAGCTTGTAACCCGCATGAAATCAAGGTTTATGGTCAAATCTCCCGAAAATCCTTATAAATCAAGCGGTTCAAGATTTTTACCGTTTTGAATGGGAAAAATGCGCTTAGGGGAGATATTGGGGAGATGAGGGGAGATAACGGAGAGATCAAAATATAGCTATGCATAAATATTCATTATGTATTGCCTACCGTTGACAATCATGTTTTAGGTGGGATCAATATGAAAAAAGAATTAGCCGAAATTGAAGAAATCCGAAAAGAATACCCTGTGACCATGAACAAGGATCAGTTCTATCAGATCGCCCATATTAGCAAAAAGACTGCCCTATATCTTCTTTCAACCGGAATTATTCCCTGTAGGGACAGCGGAAAGAAGACCCGGAAATATACGATCTCTACCGAAGATGTCATTAAATATCTCATTGACCGGGACATACATCCCTCACGATACACAGCATCGGAAGGATGGTACTGCGGCAAGCCGGGTAAGTATAAGCCGAAGCAGTCCAGCCGGGCCACTCTTATGGAGCTCGACAGTAATGCCCTTGATAGGTTCAAGGCGTACCTGACCGAAGAGTTTGCCGAGGCGGACGATCTCCTGACCATACCCCAGGTGTCGGAACTCACCGGCTACAGCACCACGTCACTATTTCGTTGGTGCAGGGAGAAAGGCATAAAGCATTTTCACATCCGCGGCAAGATCTTCGTTCCAAAGGTTATTTTAGTTGACTTTCTGACCTCCGAAGACGCACATAAGACCTCCCGGAAATCCATGATACATTTTTTACTGATTCAAGGTTTCTTCGCGAAGGAAAGAAGAAATAAATAATGTATGAGCCCCGTTTTGACTGCCCTCTGGCAGAACCAAAACGGGGCTTTAAATCGATCAATGGAACATTTCATGGGATATCTATTTCAATCCATTATACATTTAGAAAGTCGACCGGATTGTTAAACACCGTAAAAAAGAAGGGTTCTGAAAAAGAGAGCGGTGAAATAGGTCCAATACTTATGAATGAGGGCTGTCTACTTTCCATCTCAATCTATATCAAATTGATTGTAAGTTATGCTACAGATTCATCTCAGAAAAAATGCCATACCAGTATACTTGATTCACTGTTGTCTGCGTTGCCTGTGCTGAGACCGCTTCACCGTGTTTTCTGCGATGATATAAATCCAGCATTCTTTCCAATTCGAGTTTGTTTAAGGCTCTCCCATTCGAAATATTGGATTTTTTTGAATGATTACGGCCTCTTTCGATATAAAGATTGTCGTTTGATGCCGAAACATAAAACCACTTAGGCTCTCGCTGCACAAGGGGTACCGTTTTCACGTCCCTAGGGTTTTTGGAAAATTCGGATATGAGATCTCCCCATATTTTTTGCTCATTATATGTATTCTCCAAAATGGATTCCATATGTCCTACATCCTTTTGCTTTTGCTGTGCAGGATTAGCCGCAGCAGTAATTCGTTTCCAAAAGCCTCCGCTCTTTGCTTGAAAGGTTACCAGAGATGGTATATCGCTTTCGTTATACGGTGGTTCAAGATGATTAATAAGTTCACGCTCTATCTGATCATAGTTCCTGGTCTTAAGGAAATATAGATACACTTTTTCCCCATCAAGATATTTTTGTAGAACCATCGCATTGATTTTGCAGTTGGTCGATTGTCCCCCAACATAGCAATTACGGGGAGATATATTCCCATAGCCGACATTGAGCCTTTGAGCGAAATTCACGGTCTGTCCAACGTACAGGAGATGTGCTGAATCAAATAGAGCGTATACGCCCGGGACAAAGCTGTATGGTTTAGCCGGTATGGAGAAGTGGCAGAAGGGCCCTTGCCCATACTTGTGGAGTCCGCTGCTTTGCTGTTTCTTATAAGATGTCTGTGGATGATACTGCTTGAATTCTCCTCTGAAATTACGTTCCGGCTCAAGTTCCTGCACAAATTGAAAGGGATAGCCCATAATATCAGTAGTTTCCGTGTTTTCCTGATTTCCCGTCGCAATTGAAATCCCGATATCTACAGGATCTAGTCTTCCGTTGCCGTTCCAGTCAATCATGGAATTACTTTCCTTTCAAACATGATGCTTCTTATTGACAACATTATATAAAAAGGATATCGAGAAAACAAGATGGAGGTGTATTGTTCTTTTTGTGGTGTGATTAGTAGTGTGATATGTGGTAAATCGCCTCGGACATACCTTTGATAATTATTACTACAGAGCAAAAAGAGATTTATTTCACTGCCCAAGCAAATCCTGAATCAAATTATACTTGCATAATTTTCTTGTTCGCACTCCAAACAAGCGCCTATTTTAATTACAGGCTGCGTACGATCTATTCACTACATGTTAGTTTTTCAATTTCATCAATTTGACCAGGATACTTTTTTTTAATAAAGGCAATGACTGTAGAGCATGCATCAATAAGCATGTCGTCAGTATAACCTATTTCTTCTCTAAATCCGCCATGTGAGTGATCTTCAATGAGTGAAAAAAGAAATCCATTTTCTTTTAGAATCTCATCTTGAAGAATATAGTCATCGAGCTGACCAACCGATCCTTCAAAACGATATATTGTTTCTAGGATGTGTCGAAGAGAATTAGGAACGGTATAATTTGGCTGCACAGTTTTAGCCGCAACTTGATATATATCGATTAAATTTGCCATATACGGCATAACATATAGATTTTTAAAATCTCTGAAGACTCCGTGAGAGAATATATACTTTTGCTTGACGATTTTGTTCCGAACCAACATACTCATGAATTCCATGTTATGTGTGAGAACTATGAAGCGAACTCTCCCCATATGTTCAATCTTTTTTAAATTTCTAATAGCTTGCGCAACATTATAAACATAATTGAAGTCCATACTCGAAACAGGATCGTCTATGATTAAAAGAAGTCTATCATAATCACTCTCTTTCTGAATGACCGCATGAATATTTGCCAAATAGAAGCAAAAGGCCAGAATACTTTTCTCACCATCACTGAGCACATCATCAGCATTTTCAACCAAGGAATTGTTCTGAAATTTAATGCAGAAGTGATCCTCGTCAAACTCATATTTGCCTTTAAAAAACAACGATAAATGTGTCTTTAATTCTTTAATAAGTAACTGCCTCTTATCTATTCGAGCTTGACTTTCTTTTTCGTCGATAATTTCTTTCAACGACTTGATGGTTTCGACATTATCCTGTATTTGTTTAAGCCCCGCAGCCTGAGTAATTAGCAAAGCATTGTACTTTGCATTACACAAAGCTTTCCTTAGAGTCAATCGCTCTGAAGAAGTATTGTTTTTAGTAGCACTTATTGCCGTAGCCAGGTAATTGTTTTCTTCTACTGAGCTAGTTAATTTTTTTAATAGCTGTTCGATGTTGGCGATCTCACTACTAATCGAAATTGCTTCCTTTGCAATATTTGAACTTTTACTTTCCAGCAATCTAATTAGAGACTTTATTGGGTCTTTAAGTGTGTCTACACAAATCGGACTCATTTCCTTGTCATTGTATGAGGGGAAGAATTTGCGAATGTTATCGTATTGCTTACAGACAGTCCCAAAACGCAGTTCACTTTTTTCAAGTTGCTCGCAATAACTTATCAGAGTTGCGCAAACTTTTTCTATATGCTTAATTGTTTTTGCTTCTGCATCTTGAAGAAAAGAAGTGTATTTTTCGATTAAGGCGATAGCATCATCGTTATAGGGTTGTCCGCAAAATGGACAAACACCGTCTTTTGAAAGCTCAATACCATTTTCTATAAACGAACGTTTTGATGATATGCTTTGCTTAAAGTCCTCTTCAAAATGCCCTAATGAGTATGTAGTACCAAGAATGCTGGTCGCTTCCCCTAAGGCTTGTTTGAGATTCACTTCATCTGGAACTAATTGCTTCTCAACATCTGTAATATTATCCGGCATTCCTAAAAGCAATTTATATTTTTCGAGAACACTTTCAAAAGAACGCTTTTCAGCATTCGTTTTGTCAGACTTAAGGTTTTCATAGGTTATTTGCTTATACTCGTTTGTGTTGGGTTGTATTTCTAATGAACGTAGATCCGCTAAAGCTTGGTGTATTTCTTTGGCAATTTCCGCTTTTTCCTGATTGTTACTATTTTCAAGTTTGCTTAGATCTTCCTTTTCCTTACGCAAGTCAATATTTACTTTGCCTAAAATAAAACCTGTTACTTTGTCTTCAGGATGATATTTTACAGCTTCAAGATTCTCCTTCACATATTCGCTATTAAATACATGATAGATTAGACCTGAGTGGTCAGTGACCGTGGGAAGGGCATCAGATTTAAATTCGATAGATGTATTTCTTTCTGATCCGTCATTCCCAATAACAGAAAAAGTCATATTGCCTTTCTTCTCTCCAAAACGAATCATGGCCCTTGATTTGTGCTGTAAATCTTCAATACTTTCAAGGTCCTTGGCATCAAGTGAGTTAACTTCACCGACTCGTTTAAAAGATTTGCTGATAAAGCTTTTTCCAGAACCGTTATCTGCGTAAATTGCGGTATTAACGGATGAGATGCACTCGCTAAAGCGAGTGTCAATATGAGGGCCAATATTTGTCAAATTCAATAACATCGTAATAGTATTAGGCACATAATCACTCCTTAGCAAATAATATCAACCCGACTACCGCCAACTTTTTCTTTTGTTACGACAATTTGCTTGTCGATCTTCTCCTTAAGCTCAGATACATGCGATATAATTCCAACCAGCCGGTTGCCCTCGGTCAAGCCATAAAGAGCCCGTATAGCCTGCTGCAAGGATTCATCGTCCAAAGAACCGAAGCCCTCGTCCACAAACATGGTGTCAAGCCGGATGCCACCTGCGGAGGACTGTATCTCATCGGAAAGTCCCAGGGCTAGTGAAAGCGATGCTTTAAAGGATTCCCCGCCTGATAAAGTCTTTACACTTCGCTCAGTTCCGTTGTAGTGGTCGATAACATCAAGCTCCAACCCGCTCTGGCTGCGGTTGTTATCAGCTTCTATGCGGCGCTTGAGCTCGTATTGTCCGCCGGACATAATCATAAACCTTGTATTCGCCCGCGCCAGGATGCGGTCAAAGTATGTCATCTGAATATAGGTCTCTAGCATAATCTTTTCTTTGCCGCCGATATTACCGTTTGCGGTATTTGAAAGTGCCTTGACCCAGGTCCACTTCGTCTCAATTTCAGTAAGGCGGCCGCTACCCTTACGGATATTATTAAGAGCCTCTCCGTTTCTGTCCAGGCGTGAAGAAATTCCCGTTATCGCTTTTGTCAAGGTGCCTTTTTCCACGGTCAGCTCCGATTGACGTTTTTTCTCCATATCGACATCTATTTCTTCCGCGTCTTTTAGTTGGACTGTCAGGGCATTCACAGTTCCGTTCAGCTTATCGACCTCCGCCTTGCAATTGACAAAGACTTGGTGTGCTTTCTCAAGTTTTTGCTTTAACTGGTCACGTTTTCTCTCTAGATCAGCGACAGCTTCTTGAGCCTTTGCCTTGCTCTCAAAGTCCAGTTCTTTTGAAAGCTTTTCCAGTGTATCTTTAAGGCTCTTGATTTCCTGGCTCAATGCCGCCATGGATGTTCTGACATCATTAATGGCCGTTTCCAATTCCTTTATGTGGGTTTCCTTTTTTGGAATCTCTTTATTGAGCTCAGCGACCCGCTTAACCTTGGATTCCTCAGTCTTTATTTTCTCATCTAGTTCTATTAACGAAGCGTTCAGCTCAAACAAAGCCTTGTCTATTCCGGCAGCGATTTCATCGAACGCACAATTTCCAATAAGCTCGGATGCGCGGTTAATAATATCGGCTTTTTTAGCTGCTGATTGCCCATTGAGCTCTCCGGCCTTGGCGCTGAGCCTTGCGGCATCTGACTGCGCCTTTTCCCAGGCTTCTTTTGCCGCTTTAATCTCCGCCTCACTGGGAGCAGTTTCCGACAGAACGGCGGGCTCAGGATGCGCTGTCGAACCGCAAACGGGGCACTTTGAACCGTCTTCCAGCGTAGTGGCCAATATGCCGGCCTGCTCGTCCAAAAAAGCCTTATTCTTGTCACCGAATTCCGTCTTCAGCATTTCCGCTTGCTCAGAGGCGGAAAGGTACTTTTTCTGTGCGGCTTCAAGCTCCTTCAAAAGCTTCTGATAAGCCTTCAGATCGGCCGAAAGCTTGCCTATCTTATCTTTTCTATCATCATACGCATTTTTCAGATTCAGCAGTTTTTCCTTTTCAACCTCAGCGTTTTTAAGGGTATCCAACTCTTTTTTTGATGCTTCAAGCAATTTCCCTTCGGTTTCAAGCGACGCAGCCCATGCAGAGCAGTCGGATTCTTTCCTGGCAAGCTCCTTTTCTTTTGCGGCAAGCGTTTTCTTCGTGTTCTCCAGCTCGTCGTATTGCTGAAGTTTGTTTTTCCCTGTCGTAATGGATTCTGAGAGCGCGTCCGTTTCCGGCTGCTTTGACTTTTCTCCTTCGTATTGATCGGAAAGCTCTTTCAGCCGAGGCTCAGCTTTTAGAAGCGCCTCTTTTGCAGAGGCAAGGTTGCTTCTGGTTTTTCCGATTTCCTCTGCCTTTCCCAAACGGGCATTGACCTGTTCCAGTTGCTTTTCAGTGTCGCCGAGTTTTTTATTCAGTTCGTTACGGTTGTTTTCATCTTCGGTTATGATTTGTTCAATCAGAATCATCGTATCGGCAGTCAAGAGGCTGCCGTTCTTAGCTTTTTCAAGCTCAATGCAAAGGACATTGTCTTCCGTGCAGGACGCACCGTTTATATACTGCTGAATGCTGTTTTTCAGCATTTCATATTCCCGGCCTAACCTGCCGGATTCCTCTTTAAGCTTGTCCTGAAGGTTCTGATAGAGCCCGGTTTTGAATATTTGCCGGAATATCCTTTTACGATCTTCGGTAGGTGCAAGCAGAAGCTTGAGAAAATCACCTTGGGCAATCATTGCAATCTGGGTGAACTGGTTGCGGTCAATACCGATGATCTCCTGTATTGCGTTTGTGACTTCCCGTGTTTTTGTAACAATTTTGCCGTCAGGATATATTAGTTCCGCGTCAGCCTTTTGAACCGTCATCCCTGCGCCGCGTTTAGCAGGCCGTTCATATTCCGGGTTTCGGGTGACACGATATTCCTTACCTGAGTATGAAAAAACCAACTCAACAAAAGTGGGCGTATCGGGGTCGGCATATTTACTGCGGAACATGACAGGTTCGCGGTTTTCTCCGCTGGCCTCGCCATAGAGCGCAAATGTGATCGCATCAAAAATGGTCGTCTTGCCGGCCCCGGTATCTCCGGTAATCAGATAAAGTCCACGTTCGCCGAGCTTATTCATATCCAGTTCGGCTTTTCCAGCATAGGGGCCGAAAGCAGAAAGCGTAAGTTTTACCGGTCTCATTTCGCTTCCCCCCATATCTTTTCAATCAGCTCAGACATGAAAGCACCCTGCTCCGCAGATATGGGCTGATTGTTCTGCTTTTCATAGAATTCCGAGAATAATTCAATCGGTGTCTTGCTTTCCATATCATCCGCACCAATAATCTCAGCATTGGTGCGGGTACGTCTGTTGTCATAGTCTAGCTTCATAATATTTGGGTAAATTGACTGCAACTTTCCAATGGCATCCGGAATATCTTCTTCATCCGTCAGTGTTATATGCAGATAGGCGTTAGTGTCCATGTCGCTGTAAAAGCTTCGGGAAGTGACCTCCATATAGGTTCCTTTGATCTCAATCAGATCCCGTTTGGGGACAAGCGGAATTGTGCGGATAACTACGTTCCCTTTTTCCTGCAGTTCTACAACGGTAACAGATTTGCTGTGTTTTGCCTCGGAAAAAGAATATTTTAGGGGTGTTCCGCAATAACGTACAGTTTCGCTACCCACGTTTTGTGGGCTATGGATATGTCCCAACGCCACATAGTCAAAAGGCGCAAATACATTAACATCGACGCTGTCGGAGCCGCCGACATTGATATCCTCTGAGTCACAGCGTAAAGCCCCGGTGACAAACTGGTGAGTGATGAGAACATTACGATTTTCCGGATCAATTTCCATGTGTCCGATTGTCAATTGTATTGCGTCCGAATAAGTGGTGATTTCCTCTTCTGGATAGTACCTTTTTACATGAGCAGGCTTAATAAACGGGAGCAAAAATACGTTAACCGTACCAAGGCTGTCAGCCATTGCAATCGGCTCGACACTCCCGTCATAGACAGGCGACATATACACGCCGCTGCTGTTCATAAGCCTTGAGCCGAAAGCAATTCGCTCAGGCGAATCGTGGTTTCCGCTTATGATAAATACTTTGAGGCCGCGTTTGGATAGGCGCACGAGAAAATCATCAAACAGCTGCACCGCCTCCGCAGACGGCACGGATTTATCATAGATATCTCCGGCGATCATCACCCCGTCAGGCTTTTCGTCGTCAATAACATTGATAATCTTGGTCAGTATGTACTCCTGGTCTTCCAGCATCGAAAACTCATTAACACGCTTTCCAATGTGGAAGTCGGATAAGTGGATCAGCTTCATAATGTAACTCCTTGAATATCAGCGAATTAACAGCGCTATTGCAGCTATAATAACAGCCAGAACCGACATAATGCTTGCTGAATAAGCATAGAGCTTGTTGTAATCCCTTCCATTTTCGATTTCCACACTGGAAGCAATAAATACTCCGCCAAGGAATGCTAACAGGATAGAGATAACAATATATAAAATGCTTATTGTTACTTGTGCTGGAAACATAACAAAACTATATATGCTATAAGCAAACAGGAAGACCGCAATTAATCTAAGTAAAAATCCAATAAGGTCAAGTATCATTGTTACAACGATAAGAAGTAAACTATCAGCCAAATGACCTTTCTTTATTTTCAACTTTTTGGGACGGAAAAATATATTAATAAAGAAACGCACCTTATCTTTTCTTGATAAGGGTACAGCGTCAGGTATTTGATCTTGAGAGTGTTTTTCACTTTCAATACGTTTCAAGGCTCGATAATAAGCTTCTGCCTGAATATTGACGCATTGATCATAAGTGTAATTATTAATGAATGGGGGCATGTTTACAGGAGAGGTTTTCTCATTTTTATGCTTCTTTTTCATGCGTTCCTCCCCTTTAAAAGGCAAATTAACAAAATGCGTCCCGCTGGAAGGCAGGACGCATACGCTTTCATTTGCAAGCTGCCATTCAAAAATTGGAATAGACCTTGCTGAATTATAATCGGTTAAACCTGAAGAATATTTTATTTAATTATAGTATTAATTGGTAATAATATCAATCGAAACATGCTGAACAACTTCGAAAAACATCATTTAAGCAATGTGTGATTGTGAAAAGAGTCATATTATGCTTGCAAGGGGAACAAGATTCAAAATTCTCATCTAGAGTAGACATTTTGTCAAATACAAGAAAACGCCATTTACCTGTTATGCAGATAAATGGCTATTTTTATTTTGGAGGTGAATATGACATGACTAAAGTAATCGCAATCGTGAATCAAAAAGGTGGCGTTGGGAAATCCACTACGGCTATCAATCTCGGCGTAGGACTTGTGCGGCAGGGCAAGAAAGTATTACTCGTGGATGCGGACAGTCAGGCAAATCTGACAGAGATGCTTGGGTGGCAGAAACCGGACGAACTGTCACCCACCTTGGCAACCGTGATGGAAAAGGTTATCGCTGACAAGCCCATTTCTCCGCAGGAAGGTATCCTGCACCATCAGGAGGGGGTTGACCTGATGCCCTCAAATATCGAGCTGTCCGGCCTGGAGGTTTCTCTGGTGAATACCATGAGCCGCGAAACGGTGATGCGTACCTATCTGAACGAAGTTAAGCGGTACTATGACTACATTCTGATAGACTGCTCTCCTTCTCTCGGTATGCTTACCCTGAACGCGCTTACAGCTGCAGACAAGGTTATCATCCCGGTTCAGTCGCATTACCTGCCCGTCAAGGGCTTGGAGCAGCTCCTGAAAACCGTCGGTAAGGTTCAGCGGCAGCTTAACTCCAATCTGCAAATCTCCGGCATCCTGATAACCATGGTGGAGGGGCGCTCCAATTTTTCAAAGGAGATCGGGCAGCTTGTACGTGAGGCCTACGGAAGAAGCATCTACATTTATAATACGGAAATCCCGCGCGGTGTTAGAGCGGCGGAAATGAGCGCCGAAGGCAAGAGTATCTATGTGTTCGACCCCAGAAGCAAGGTAGCCGCAGCCTACGAGCAATTTACGAAGGAGGTTTTGCAGAATGAAAAGCAGCGCGAAAAACATTCAGATTGCCAGTTACGATGATTTGTTCAAAACGGACTCGGAACGTCTAGCAGACACGCAGGAGCGGATTCAGGAACTGCCGCTGGATAAGCTGGTGCCATTTCCGAATCATCCGTTTAAGGTCGTTGACGATGAAAAGATGCAGGAGACCGTTGACAGCATAAAGGAATACGGTGTGCTTGTTCCCGTCCTCGTCCGTCCAAAAGATGACGGCAATTTTGAAATCGTATCCGGACACCGCCGTCATCGTGCGAGCATTCTTGCAGGGAAAATGGAAATACCGGCAATCGTACGGGAGATGGACGACGATGCCGCCATCCTGGTTATGGTGGATTCTAATCTTCAGAGAGAAACTATTCTGCCGTCTGAAAAGGCGTTTGCGTATAAAATGAAGCTGGAAGCTATGAAAAGACAAGGCGCAAGATTGGATTTAACTTCCGCCCAATTTGGGCGGAAGTTAGGCGGTAAAGAATCGCGTGAAATATTGGCTGAACAAACAGGAGAAAGTCGCAATCAGATTTCACGTTTTATCCGCCTTACCAATCTCCAGCCCGAGCTTCTTGAAATGGTGGACAACAAACAAATGGCCTTCAATTCCGCCGTGGAGGTCTCCTACCTCTCCGAGAATGAACAGTCACAGCTGAAAAGCGTCCTTGATATGAACGAATGCTCTCCATCCCTTTCTCAGGCAGGCCGGCTGAAGAAGTACAGTCAGGAAGGAAAGCTGGACGCAAACGTGATGGATGCCATCATGTCCGAAGAAAAAGAGATAGAAAGCAAGCTGGTGCTCAAGGGTGATACCATCCGGAAGTATTTTCCCAAGAGCTATACGCCGATCGAAATGCAAAAAACCATCATCAAGTTGCTGGAGGACTGGCATAAAAAGCAGCAACGGCAACAGGAACGATGACAACGCCCAAGACGGGATAACCATACCCGGTTTCGGGCGTTTTTGTTTTCCCCCTTACAATCCCCTTTTCGTTCCGGGCCGAGAAAGAAAAACACTCAGCCGAGAAGAAAACATTCTTTCCTCGGCACAGTGAAAACAGACATTAACAAAAGACAGGAGACTTTGATATGCAGAGCGAAAACACACCGAAAGAAACCTACACAAAAATTGAAACGCTGACCGCTGAGGATTATCCGCTTTGTTTTAGCGACACAGACAACGACAGGAAATTCGGATGCATTGGTCATATGCGTGGAGATTTCGGCGGCGGCCGGGAATTCTGGCATACCTGGTGGAATCACTGCGGGGAGCTGAATTCGGAAATATTCAAGAACGAATTCAACCTGGTTGTTGCAGGTCTCCGAAAAGGTCCGCTGAAAAGCCTGGATGATCTGCGCAAATACTGCCGCGAAAATCCTGAGGCAAAGCTTCCGGAGAGATTCCGCGAAAACGAATATCTGCTGAAGCTTAGCTCGGAGCGCTTTGATTACTATGCGAGACTCAATCCCGCTAAGGGAGACTACAACTTCTACATCTACTGCTATGACCGCAAAGCCGGGACCCGTAGCCATTCCCAAAAGAAAGAGCGCTCGGAGCCGGAAAGATAATTGGGGAACCAATAAACAGAGAGAAAGGATTAGAAAGATGGCTGATGACGAAAAACGCAACTATCGTTTGAGAGAGATTACCGATAATATTGAGCAGGGCATCCGGGAGCTGTTTCAGAGCAACAGGTATACGCAATATCTTCGTACTATGTCACAATTTCATCATTACTCCCTCAACAACACGATTCTCATTTATATGCAAATGCCGGACGCCAGCCTTGTGGCTGGTTTTAACAAATGGCACGATCAGTTTGAGCGTAATGTCAGGCGTGGTGAAAAAGCCATTAAGATTATCGCACCCGCCCCCGCAAAAAAGAAAATCGAGCGGAAAATGCTCGATCCGGAAACGAAGGCTCCCATTCTGGACGCGAATGGCAAGACTCGTACCGAGGAAGTAGAAGTGAAAATTCCCCTGTACAAGGTCGTATCGGTGTTCGACGTATCACAGACTGATGGAAAACCGCTACCGATGCTTGCTGAAAGCCTCACCGGAAAAGTTGCGCAATATGAAGTTTTTATGGAATCACTGAAGCGCTCCTCTCCAGTCTCAGTTAGTTTTGAAGCTATGAACCCGAGCACGGATGGCTATTTCAGCAAAAGGGATCAGCGCATCGCCATCAGATCCGGTATGAGCGAGGTGCAGACTGTCTCCGCAGTAATCTATGAGATAACCCATGCTAAACTTCACGATTACAAGAAACCAAACCTTATTGCCGGACAAGAGAACGGATCTATGAAACCAATAAAACCGAAAGATCGGCGCACCGAGGAAGTAGAAGCTGAGAGCGTATCCTATGCCGTCTGCCAATATTACGGTATCCAGACCAGCGAAAACAGTTTCGGTTACATCGCCGGTTGGAGTAAGAACAAGGAGCTGCCGGAACTTCGTTCTTCTCTGGAGACTATCAACGAGACCGCATCCGGTCTTATAACCGATATTGACCGAAACTTTGCTGAGCTTATAAAAGTGCGTGAATTTGATATGGTTGCACAGATATCCGATACAGCACATATTAAAAGCCGGTCTGACAAACAGGGCCACAAGAAGACAGCGTTTCACAAAAGCGCAGAAATGGAGCGGTGACATGTTTAGCAATGATGAAATCAACCTGATGTGCATTTATGATACAAGAACAAGAGAAGGCCTGGTTGCGGAACTGGCACAGATGCGAAACTATCTCGACACAGAGGAAACGGAACTTTTGGCTCTGACGGATTCCGCATTGGACATACTCCGGCGTATGAGTGATGCCGAGTATGCCGCGACCAACTTGTTCCCGGATTTTGATGATACTACTCAGTAGCTGAACGAAAAGAGTTGAAAGATAGTCATTCTGTCTGCGACAGTTATAATATGGCAAACTCGAAGTTGATCGGTTTTGGCTATCAGAAAGTTATACCGGATGGCTTTCAAGTTTTTTAACTTATTTTATAAGGGGTATTGCAAACAATTTTTAATCGATATATCCTTTGTTTCAAGGATATCCTTTAATAACTTTAAGGGAGAAAATTGTTTGAATGAATCAGGAAAATATCGCAGAACTTGAAATGACGATATGCAGTGACTATAGCAATATCGCGGGCATTACTGTGCTGAAAAACGGCGTAAAATTGTATGAAAACCACTTTAACGGATACACTGCCGATTCCGCCTTTCATGTGTTTTCGGTGACAAAGAGTATTCTTTCCGCACTGATCGGCATTGCCGTTGATAAAGGTTATATCAGGAGCCTCGACCAAAAAGTGCTGGACTTTTTCCCGGATTACACGACAAAGCGAGGCGAAAAGACGGCGCAGCGCGTCACGATACGGGATATGCTGACCATGACCACCCCATTTAAATACAAGTCGGCGCCGTACACAAAGTATTTTTCAAGTAAGAGCTGGGTAAAGAGCGCACTTGATCTTTTAGGCGGCAAGGGAGAGATTGGTCAGTTTCGGTATACGCCACTAATAGGGCCGGATATCCTGTCGGGTATCCTTACAAGTGCAACTGGGCAGTCTGCGCTCGAATTTGCCTATGAAAACCTGTTTTCTCCGCTGGGGATCGAGGTCACGCGAAAAGTTGTTTTTCAAACCAAAGAAGAACAGCTCTCCATTATGAAGGATCATCACGAAAGCGGATGGGTCGCCGACCCGCAGGGGATCAACACGGCAGGATGGGGACTTTTCCTGACGCCCTCGGATATGGCGAAAATCGGACAGCTGTATCTGAACCGCGGAATCTGGGATGGTAAACAAACCATATCGGCTGAATGGATCGCCGAGAGTACCAAGGTACACAGCCGCTGGGATGAGCTCAAGCTATCATATGGCTACCTTTGGTGGATCATTGACGGGGATAGCTACGCTGCCATTGGAGACGGCGGGAACGTAATCTATGTGAACCCGGCGAAAAATCTTGTCATTGCGATTGCTTCGCTTTTCAAACCGACCGCAAAGGACAGAATTGAACTCATCAAAAAATACATCGAACCAATATTTGAGGATTGAGTATAACGAATCCCGATTTAAAGCAACCGTTTCGGCGGTTGCTTTTTTTACGTCCAGAAAGGCAGGTGAACAATTATGGGATATCAGGAAAGCCTTGTGTTTCTCACCCCGCAAAGGCTTTTCGACAAAATGGTGAGAAAATGCGGCGAGGTAAAAAAGTCCGGCTACTACGATCTGCTGGGGGCCGTTCCGCTCTCTGTGATAACGCTCAGACAGCCGCTTGACGGCATGCCAAAAGGGACAAAACTTCTCTGGGTGTGTGGTGACCGGTGTTTTCACAGTGAGACAGGGGTTTTCAACGGCAAGTTTGGAATTGCCGAGAGATATTGTCTGAAATTCATCCCTGTGGAGAACATCTTTGATTTCAGTAAAAGTTACCGTCTGAGCGGCATCTCCTTCGGTGCTAAGCACAACCCGACATCCAACGTGTATATCAAACGCGAAAGCTTTGCCCGCTACTTAAACAGTCTGAAATGCCGAGAAAATGAAGAAAGGTAGGTTTGTATGGACAGCAAGGAAGCATTGGCGCAGAAGGTCTTTGAATGTGCCGACTGGGAGTACTCCGCTTATATCGAAGACATGAAAAAACACGATCCCGACTATCTCGTGGATCATGCCTATTAGATTGTTATCATGTCCGATCTCCGCATGATTTTCGAGGAGGACGCTCCCCGCCCTTCAGGAACTGGATAAGCTCGAAAAGCCTCTTTCGAGCATCTATGATGAGTGGCTGAAAAACGACTGCGGTTATATGGAGCAGCTCCGGAAAACCGTAGGTTCTTTCGCTGATAAGCGGCTGCGGGAAACAGCGCAGCGATATTATGCCGATCCGGCAATACCGAGATACGTCAAAGGCTTTCCTGAGGCGCAGGAGTGTGATGAGGTGCATCTATATCACGCCAGCCGCAGACGGGATGTTGAATGCATCCGTTATTATGATGAGCATATATACGACGCCCACGACAGCCACAGTATGAAGGCTTTTACGAAGGAGTGGGCGGAGCTTTTCGGCCGCGACCGCTGTAAATTCGTACTCGGCTACACGGTTCAAAGAGCCGACTGGGATGCACGGTACGCGCCTCAAGCCAAGCGGGATGCCCAGCAGTACAAATATCCCAAAAGCAACGGCTTTGACCATTTCAGCGAGTACGGCACAAACGTCCATCCGTGTCTTGTGGATTCGTCATACCGGATTTTGATGGATTTGGAGCGCGGTAAATCCAAAGAAGAAAAGGAGCGATGATTTATGGAAATGATGAAAGTTTTAATTGTGGAGCCGGAAAAGGCTCCGCGCGAGGCGGAGATTGAAAATGGTCTTGAGTCCCTGCAGAGCGTCGTTGGCGGTTACATTGAAGCAGCGTACCCCTTTGATGACCGCGTGGCGATTATCTGCAACGAGGAGGGAAAGCTTCAGGGTTTGCCGCTTAACCGGGCCCTTCGTGATGAAAGCGGCACTATGTATGACATTGTTGCAGGCACATTTATCGTCTGCGGTTTGGGTGAAGAGGATTTCTCTTCTCTTCCGCCCGATATGATGGACAAGTATCGGGATCACTTCCGGTCCCCTGAGGTTTTCTTTCAGACCCAGAACGGCATTCAGGCAATGAAAATCCAACCTCAGCGGCATAAGCCTCCAAAGGAAACCGAAAAGGAAAGATAGATTTTCAATGTTTGTGATGGCTCACGCTGACTAACCGTCAAGCGCGGGCTATTTTTGTATTACGAAAGACTGTAAAGGAGAGATTTAAATGAAACGACCGCTTGCATACATCACCGCCCCGTGGGGGGTAGACGACATTGAGAACACCGAAAAAGCGGCGCGGTACTGCCGCAAAGTTTACGACGCGGGTTTTACCCCCATCTGCCCGATTCTGTTTCTTCCGCTTTTTCTGAACGACCCCATTCCGCAGGAGCATAAGGACGGTGTCGACATGGCCCGCGATTTTCTGCGCCGCGCCCATGTGCTGGTGGTCTGCGGCAGGACTATGAACGAATCCATGAAAAACGACATTGCCGTCGCGGAGCGGCTGCGGATTACTGCCACCACGCTGGACGGTATCCTGACTGTGAAGGGACAGGGCCGGGAAGTAAATAAAGGAAAGGAACGCAAATAATATGTCGGATTATCAGAAAATGTACCACTCATTGTTCAATGACGTGACCGACGCCATCACGAAGCTGCAGAGCGCACAGCAGAAAACCGAGGAAATGTACATAGACAGTAAGGAGACCGTCCTCACTTCGTTTCCGGGTACCAGTGAGAAAAAAACTAACGATTCGCCGGACAGAAATCCCCCGCCGAAAAAGAAAAGACCGCCATCTCGCGATGAGCGGTAACGGAATATGAGGTGAGAATAATTGCTTAAGCTTTTTAGAAACAAAATCTTTATCGGCGCGATGTGTCTCCTACTGGCAGGGATGCTCGCGTTTGTTTTTTTACCACGGCTCTACAGCGCACAAGCCGCCACAACGGAGATTGTGAACCTCAAGCAGACCGTGGAATATGGCACCGTCATTACCGAAGATATGCTGACCATCGTGGAAATCGGCTCCTACGGCTTATCGGATAACGTAATCAGAAACAAATCGGAGATTGTCGGCCTTGTCGCCGGAGAAACGGTTTATGCCGGAGAATACCTCTGGCGGAACCGCTTCATGACGCAAGAGGTCTACGAGATTGCAGCCTCGAAAACCGGCTTCGGTTTATCTGATGGGACGTATTTGCTGACAATAGGCCTACCGTCGGAATCCTCTGGAATTGCAGGTATACTTCGGGCGGGTAATACTGTGGACGTTTACGGCTATACAGATGACAGCGGTTCAACGGTAGTTACCGAGGCCCTAACCGCTGTCAGAGTATACGAGGTACTGAACAAAAAGTTAGTGTCGCTGGACGACCTTGACGCCGAACTCAAGGCGAACCCCGACGCCGATCCTTCGGACTATGATTTTGCTCCGGCTTACGTCGTTTTCATCGTCAATGAGCAGCAGGCCAAGGTGCTGATCGGACTTGAGAAGGATAAGTCTCTGCATCTGACGCTGCGGGAAGCGGGTGCTTGAAGATGGGTATTTACGCAATATGGGGTCCGCCGCAATCCGGAAAAACCACTCTCGCGGTCAATCTTGCCTATGCCATCAGCCGGGGCGATAAATCGGTCTGCCTTATATCTCCGGCAGCGTACAGCGAGCTTTCGGCCTTTCTCGGCGTGAAAATCCCGAAGGAACAGAGTCTGACTGCTGCGCTTCGTGGCGGCACGGGCATCCGGCAGACGGTTTTCAAGGCCGATGAGCTGCTGTTTCTGCTTGCCGCGCCTGTGACGGCGGACGCATTCAACGACGACTATTCCGGCGAGCAAGTCAAGTCGCTGCTGGAGCTTGCGCGGATCACCTTCGATCTGGTGCTTGTGGATTGCCCGACCGAACCCAATAACCTGTTTGCCGCATGGTCGCTGAACCGGGCGGACAAGGTGCTGCTAACACTCGGAGGACATCCCTCCTGCGTCCTGTGGCATGGAGCTTATCGGAAGGCACTGCAGGCCATCGCGGGAAAAACCGTGTATGTCGGTTCAGAAGTGGTATCCGACTTTGATTACAGCGCGATGTATGGGCTTCTGAACTGCGCGCCGGAGGTTGGAATTCCGTATATACGGGAGGCCCCGCTTCTGCAAAACGACGGACGGCTCCTGTTCGGCCTGTCCGGCGGGAAGGGCCGGATGTACAGGCAGAGCCTCAACAAACTTTACGAGGTGATGAATCCATGAGCATAACGGCATACGAATATCTCTCCGTTCTGCAGGCAACGGCCACCGGAACTGAGCAGGCGCAGCAACCCGGCAATTTCGATTACCAGAAGCTCCTTGAAAGCGTCCGCTCCGTCATTGCTGAAAAGCACTCCAAAGAGCTTTCCTCCGCGCTCGGTGACGCGGAAGCCGCTAAAACCCTGAAGCCGCTGATTCTGAAATACTGCGTTTCTAACCTGGCCGGGAAAGAATTTGAACAGGATAAGCTGGTTGAGAAAATCTATCAGGACATGGCCGGGATGGGCATTCTCACGGAATTTCTCTATGACCCCGATGTGGAGGAGATTAACATCAACGGCTATAACGTGGTTGAGATCAATTATCCCGACCGCGTCCGGTATCTGCACGACAAGGAGGCTTTTCAAACACCCGCGGCAGCGCTGGATATTGTAAAGCGCATGCTGCGCATGGGCGGGATGATTCTGGACGCGCAGACACCCCGCGTGGACAGCTACACCGGCGATGGCACCCGCATTTCGGCCATGATCCCGCCGGTGGTGCCGCAGGAGCGCGGAGTCATCGCGTCCATCCGTAGGCAGAACAGGAGCCAAATTACACGCGGACAGCTTCTGGCTTCCTGCTCCGCATCTCCGGACATGCTGGATTTCCTGACGCTCTGCCTGTGCAACGGCATCTCCGTCGGGCTTGCCGGAAGCACCGGATCTGGAAAAACCACCGACCAGGCATTTCTACTTAACGAGTACATACGCCGGAACGATGACTACAACAACCGCGTTTTCATCATCGAGGACAGTCGGGAACTGAATCTGACCGACTACGACGAGGAAAACGGCCGCCCGGCGCGGGTGCTCTACAGTGTGACGAAGGAACCGCCGAACCCCATTTCCATGCTGGATCTGATCGTCAGCTCCCTCCGCTTTCATCCTTCCCTGATCGTCCCGGCCGAGGTCCGGGACGCCGCCGCCTATCAGGCGGCAGTCGCCGGGCAGACCGGACACACCATTCTCACGGCGTTCCACGCGGACAGCGCTGCCGACGCCTACAGGCGGCTGGTGTCCATGTGTCATCTGGCACAGACCGGCCTATCGGACGAACTTTTGTTGGAAATGTGCGCAGGCGCATGGCCGATTATGGTGTTCAAGAAGCAACTCAAGGATAACAGCCGCAAGTACATGGAAATCTTTGAAGCGACGGGCGTTGAAAGCGGAAGACTACAGGGCCGGATGCTGTACCGATTCGTCATCAGCAGTACGGAGCGCGACGGACACGGGCGCGTTGTAAAGGTGCACGGCTCCCATGAACGCGTTAGGGCCATCTCCCCGGAGCTGTTTTGCCGCCTGCGTGATAACGGCGCGCCGGAAGCGGAACTAAACCGCCTGTTTCCGGACGCCCGGACGGAGGTGACGCCGTGACAACCTCCATTTTTCTCATATATCTCGCCGTATTCCTGCTTCTGAGTACGGCGATTCTTCTCGTAAGCGGTATAGATAAAGAAATTGCCGAAGAATACCGCCGCGGCAGGAAAGCCGAAATGCTGAGGTTCAGAAAGCTGACGCCAATTGGAAAGCTTGTGCGTCTTGAGCAAAAGCGCCGTAAGCTGGTCAAGGATGCCCGGATACCGAAGCCGGTTTACCGGCTCCTGACCGGCCTTGGCGCGCTGGGCGGTGCGGTCATCGGAAAAGTGTTCTTTCAAGAACCGTTCTTTGCCGTGCTCATCGGCATTCTCGGTGCGCTCGGTCCGCTGCTCTTCCTCAGCTATAAGCTGACGCAATCAAAAAGTGAGCGTGTGGATAAGCTTCGGGCCTCCATGATGCTCCTGTCCGGCTCATACATCGTAACGGAAGACTTCGTGAAATCCGTGCAGGACAACATCGACCTGCTGGAGTATCCGGCTCCGTTCCGGGAGTTCCTCACCTATGTCAGCCTCATCGACGGCAGTGTCAAAACCGGCCTGCGGCGGATGGAAAATCAGGTGGAAAACCTCTACTTCTCACAGTGGATCGACGTGCTGATTATGGCGCAGGACGACCGGAGCTTGAAATATGTCACCATGTCTGTCGTGGATGCCATGAACGACGTGCATCAGGCGCAGCGCGAATCGGATACCGTGATGTACGCTATCTGGCGTGAATACTTCACGGTGCTTATCCTGATTTTCGCCGCCCCACTCATCTTCCGCGTCCTGATGAAGCCCGCATACACGGTTCTTGTCACAACTCTGCCGGGGCAGGTGTTGCTGGCGATTTTGCTTGCGGCAGTGGTTTATTCGTTGATCAAAGCCGTACGGCTCAACAAGCCTCTGCTGGTGTAAGGGGGATTAAGATATGCTGATTGCCTTAACATTAATCCTCATAGCGCTTTTTATTTTCCTCGGGCTGAATGCGATGTGCGCGGCATCACAGGGATGCTCCTCCGTAGGGCATCGGACTCTATCAAGAATATCCAAAGGTCAGAAAAAGCCGCTTGACCCGTGGGCGGTATTTCCACTCAAACAGATTTTAGTCCTCACCGCCCGGCTGGTATTTTTGGATGAAGCCGCGGCTTCAGGGCTCGGAAAGGACTTGGAGAAGGCCGGGCTTCCCATCACGCCGCAAGCATACACAGCCCGGAAGTATCTGACCATTTTCGCGGGCGTCGGCCTGACGGCGGTCTGCGTTGCCCTCCGCTTTTACTTCGGTGTGCTGATCTTCCTGCCGGCGACGGTGTTCTTTCTGATGAAGCAGCGCGACGCACTGAACGCGAAGGTTAAGAAAAAAGAACTCGCCATCTCGCAGGAAATGCCCCGGTTTGTGCGGACAATCTGCCGCAGCCTGCAAACCGACCGGGATCTGTATAACGTGATGGGCGCATACCGGAAGGCCAGCGGGCCGGAGCTTGGCGGCGAACTGGATATCCTGCTGGCCGAGATGCAGTCCGGCAACGTTCAGACCGCCCTCGCTCACTTTGAAAACCGTTTGGGAACCGCGGAGGCGTTCCGGCTGTGCGCCGCGATCCGGGATATGAGCATGGGCGTTGACCAATCGGCGACGCTGAGTTTCATAGCCGACGATATGGCGCGTCAGTCCAAAGAAACTGTTAAAAGAGAGCTTTCATTAAGGCCAGGGAAAATGCGCAGAACGTATTACCCGGCCATTGGCGTCTGTATCGCCATGATTTTGTATGTCCTCGTCGTGTACGTTATCCATAATCTAATTTCTATAATGTGAAGGAGAAAAATGACATGAAAAAGGTATTCCAGTCCATCCGCAGAAAAATCCGCAGCACCGGTAGCAGGGCGGCTGCCGTCCTCGCCGACAACAAGGGCGAGCTCGCCACCAACACTATCGGCGGCATCATCGTAGCCGTCGTTATCATCGGCCTTCTCATCGTGGCGATCAATCAGTTTTTCCCTGATTTCTTTTCGGACATGTTTGAGCGCATGGCCGACAAGCTCAACGCCAACTGGTAAAGGAGGACGCGGCATGGCGGTTATTAAAAAGCTGAGAAGCCTGCTGCGGGAGAAAAAGGGCGACGAGGCGGTTTCTTTTCTCATGACAACCGCCATGCTCGTCTTGATCTTCGCGGTGCTTGTGTCGGCCATGATCTACATCATGGAGTATTACAACGCAAGTTATCTGTGCCGCCGCGTGGTGCGCAGCATTGAAATCACTGGCGTATACGACGAGACAGAAACCATGGACCTCGTAAGTAGCCTGTCCGGTTCGGATATGGATGACATCGACGTTCAGGTGGATGCCGTGTACTTCAGCGGCAACAAGATTCAGCTCCGGCAGACGTTCAACGTCACACTCACATCGAGTTATAAAATCACGATTCTTCAGCTCGGGGAAAGCTCCGTCACGGTGGACCTCCCGATCAGGGTGAGGGTATCGGGAATGAGCGAGGTATTCTGGAAATGAGGAAGCTCCTGAAGGACAGGACCGGCAATATACCGGTCTTTTTTATTGGCCTGGTTTTCTTCCTTATGCTCATAACCTTCCTCATCATGGAGATGGGCGCGGCCTATGAGAACAGTTACGACGCGGAGACCATCCTGCAGCGGTGCTGCAACAGCGCCGTGGAAAAGAACATTGTGGATGCCTACCGAGCCGACCGCATCCTGTATCTGAATGTACCGGGTGCGACGGCCGACTTTTGGAGCGGCCTCGAGTCCGATATGCCGGACAAGTACACCGTGCGAATCAACTCCATCACCGGCACCGAGACGCCCCCAAATCTGACCGTCACAGGAACGGTCACGTTTTCAACGCTCTTTGAGCAGTACGGCTTCGACGACATCACCTTTGACTTTAAGGTGACGGCCACGAATTACCGGACGGAGTGACGGCCATGGAACACTATATTCCCATCCTGATAAACGCCGCCGTGCTCATTTGCGGCGGCGTCACCGACTGCAGAAAGAGGGAGATACCCAATTTAGTACCCATTATTTTGCTTTTGGTCGGAAGTTTTTTTGATTTTTCTCCGATAAAAAGTATAGTAGGATTAGCGGTTCCAGCCGTACTGCTGCTTATGACGGCGAAACTCGCACGCAGCGAAGCTCCCGGAGGAGATTTCAAGCTTCTGTGCGCCCTCGGCTATGCCTGCGGCCTGTCGGAACTGGCGGCAATCATTTTTCTGGCCGGTATCAGTGCTGCAACCTATGGGTTTATCCGTCATCTGCCGATCAAGCGCCATATCCCCCTGTGTTCCTATGTCGCCCCGGCCTATCTCACCCTTCACGTCATCGCGTTTGTGATGGAGAGGGGTGGGAGCATGTGAAGATAAAACATACCGAAACATTTACACCTGATTGGAGGCTCTTTATGAAAAAAGGTATATCCATACTTATAGCTATTGTACTGATCGTCAGCGCTTCCTGCATGACCGGCGCTGCGGCGGTATCCGAAACCGAATCTGAAACCGAATCCGGAACCATTGGGTCGGATGTCCTCACCGTGAAATACAACGGTGAAGCCGTTGTATTCCCGGATGCTCAGCCCTTCATTGACGAAAACAACCGGACGCTTATTCCCGTGCGCTTCGTCGCCGAGACGATGGGCGCGGATGTAAGCTGGGTTCAGGAAACGCAGACCGCCGTTATTGAGCAGAACGGCATTACCATCGTGGTGCCGATCGGCAGCGATACGATTTCGGTCACGAAGGACGGCAGCACTGCCACCGTTACGATGGACACGGAGGCCGTCCTTTTGGATGACCGTACCTAGGTCCCCATCCGCTATGTGGCGGAGGCTCTCGGTGCGTGGGTGAGTTATTCCGACCTGTTCAGCACCGTCCAGATTTACCGCGACGTTCTGACCCCGGAGGAAATCACCCGACTCCATAGCTACTATGACATGAGTTGGAATGAACACTGTGAAGAAACCGGAAGCACAAGTACTAAAACAGATGAAGAATGGATGGATTCGTATCCACAAATTGAATTCTTCACTGGGACTTATGGTTTTGAGAACTCCAACGAATGGAAGCTCCGCAATCCAAACGGCATTGAAGTTGTGAAACAGCCCTTGCGGACAGCGATTGACTATATTGGAGTAGTTTCTGGCCTGAAATACACTTACGGAACACAACCGGACATAGACTTTGCAAATCTTGTGCTATCCGAAGCGCGTGGCGTTGAGGATGAGCTGAATGCCGATGGTAAAGCGACGCTTTCACTGAGAACTGATCTCTCGTGTGTTTATTGGTCCCGTCACAGTACCAGTGCCGGTACCTATGTACGCGGGGTCTTGACTGTAACAATCCCTGAAAAAGCGGATATCACTTGGATTAAGCAAAACTATGACTTTATATCGTCCCCACAGGCTGGTGAAACACGCGATATTGACGTTGAAATCCGCGTTAATACATTTACCAGCAATGTACATTGGAGCAGTATGACTGCATTAGACTAAAGGAGTAAAAAATGAAAAAATATAAATCCCGGTTATTTTCGGTTATTTTGATGCTGGTGCTGGTGGTATCGTTTGGTACACCAGCACTTGCTGTTGTATCAGATTATGACGAACAATACTTAACAGAAGATCAGCAAGACAGAATCCAAGACGCTACAAATGATTGGTGGGACGCCTACAATGCCGGTGATCAGGCCGGGATGGATGCCGCCCATGACGCAGCCGAAGCGGAACGGGCCACCGCCGATTATTCCGGCGGCGACGACGGTTCGGAATATCATCCCTGGGGCGACGATGACAGCGGTGGGGATGATTATTATTATTACTACACCCCCGCCACCTACACCATAACGGCCACTGCGGGAACGGGCGGCAGTATTAGCCCAAGCGGATCAACCTCCGTTACAGAGGGTAACAGCAAAACCTACGCAATCGCGGCGAATTCAGGGTATACAATCGCAAATGTAAAAGTGGATGGCTCGTCAATTGGCGCGTCATCCCCTGATACTTTCAACAACATTTCATCGTCCCATACAATCAGCGCAACCTTCGCGTCCGCCGCATCTCTCAGCGCAGGCGGCGTCACGCTTGGCGACGGCGGCTCCGGCACGCTCAAATCGGGGAACGTGACTAAAAGCGGTTACGGCATCACCGTGAGCCTGCCCGTCGCGGCGTCCTACGTCAGCGGAACGACGGTTACGGCCAGCTATAATTTCACTTCGGCCAAGACCGTCTCGCTTGAAAATGTCGGCGGCACGTGGCAGTTTCCGGTTAACTCCGCCAGCGTAACAGGAGCCAGAAAAATCTACATCCCCGTGGAAACCAAAGATGGCACCTATACAATTACGTTCACCGTAAATGCGCTTGACCTGCAGGCCACGGCGCTGACTGGCTCAAACGTCTATCTGACTGATACAAAAACCGTCACGCTTACCATTGACGGAAGCATGTTTGACGATGACGCCACAGGAGACTCTTGATTCAGAAGCTGATACCGAGCCAATAAATTCGGAAGGGGCAGAGTAGGCTTCAAAACTACTCTGCCCCCTTCCTTGTTTCAAGGGCTGGTTACTTCTTAATCGGGAAATAGATTTCCGTCACATACTCGCTTGACTGAATATGGTCCTCTTCGCCTTTGATATATAGTTCAATGGGAGGCCCGGAGATCGTGTAGCCTTCGCGTTCGATCCATTCCGCCAATGCCGTGTAGCAGGGGGTGAAATCGTCATATGGGCCGATATGGGTGGCAAAGCAGCAGAGGCCGGGATCAAGTCTGCGGATATTTTCTCCACTCTTCTCCGACACGACTACGCCGACTTCGATATCCGTGCATTCGTGGTTGAATTCCTCGTCATAATAGACTGACAGGCAAGGCCCGGCAGGCCTTAAGCGAGCTTTTCCCAATCCGGCAAACAGCTTGCCGAATACTTCGTCGAAATCCTTCAGACTCATTTTCTGCCTGATCGAATAGATATTTCTAGGCTCGAACTCTATGGTTTTTATCAAATAATTCGATTGCATGATGTTCTCACACCTTTCAATTTTTTCAATGTCCTGCTCCATTTGAAGCAGGGTGCGCTGCTGGTCGGAAATCTGCGACGACAGTTCAGCCTTTTTTGCCTGTATCAGCGTTGACAGGTAGCTGTTGTCCTTCTTCGCGACGACCGCGGCTATCTCGGGCAGCGAAAACTGATACTGCTTGAGCCGTGAGATAAGCAGCATGTCGCGAAGCTGGGATACCTCGTAATACCGGTAACCGGACTCCCGGCTCACATACCCCGGCTTTAAAAGGCCTATCTGGTCATAGTAACGCAGTGTCTTTGCGGACACTCTGCTGATTCTGGAGAATTCTCCGATGGTTAGCATGAAATCACCGTCCAATTGGGTTAAGAACATGTTCTGATATGAGTATAGGCGTTCCAGTAAGGGCAGAGTCAAGAGCTATATTAATATTATTTTACATAGCCGGGAAAGAAAAAACAACTTAAGGAGGTTCACATGTACAACGGGCTCCCCGAGGCCTGCCTGACGCTCATGCCGAGCGACGGCAGGCTTATTTATATTCAGCGCGGACAGAGCGGCTATCACACATCCAACTGGGATACCGGAGACCCCGCTCAAAACCGCCGCATAGCGGATAACTATAATCAAAGGCAAGGGGTCACGCGGGCGCAGGAGGAGGCAATGATAAACGGAAGCCTGTTCGGCTGGGATGTGCCTGCGGCCGATCCAAAGCGCTATGAACATCAGCCTCCCTCGGAACTCAACGCCGGATACACCATTATCCGGAGAGCCACCATAGGCGGGATTGAAATCGTCCTCGGCCAAAATATCAAAAGGCCGGAGATGTTTGTCACTTGGCGGCGCACGCCGGCAAATGAGCGAAACGGAACCCCGGACTACTACTGGGGGCATTACTTTGGAAATGAGCAGTCAGCCGTTGCGGACTTCAACAGCCGCGTGGAGAAAGAAAAGCTCGACAGCAAGGGAAAAGCCGTTCATACCAAAAAGAAAACCGAACCGGAGAGATAGGAGGCGCGATATGAAAGATAAACACATCGTTTGGAGCGATCTTAACCTGAACTATGAAGACTGGCGAAGCTATCTGGAGAGTGAATACCCGGATAAGGCCGAAGACGAGCGCATGGCTCTCATGGTTGAATTAAACGGCGATTACCTTTCGGATGAGAGAGTAAACCTGAATATCCAGCTCCCTCGCGGAATCATCGTTATTGGCGATCTCGGGCTTTGGAACGGGCGATTCTCCGGCTATAAAATGATCGAAAGTGGCAATATCCGGGACTGCCTATATTCGGACTGCGACTATAACGAGTGGTATGTGGATAAGCTCGGCGATCTGCGCTGTACTGCCGTCCATCATGACGGGAGGAATCACTACCTGTATCGAGCTATAAAAGAGTCAGTGACAGAAGGACAGCTTGACCGACTTAAATCGCTCATATATAGCGGAAGGGCAGCCCGTCAGGACATCACCCATGTGACGAAGCGCCTTGGCGATGCCATTGGCGCGGTTTATGGATGGAGCTTTCCTAAACAAAAGCAGCGCGAAAGTATGGAACGGTAATTAAGTCATCAAGTGACAAGAGCCTAAAACAGAGACTTAATTGCATGCCATTTCATATTCATTCAAAGGTACAAAACGAGGATTGGAGGATTTACGATGGCCTATCTAACAAAAGAAGAAATTGAAAGCGCCCGTCAGCCGGACTTGCTGAACTTCTTGCAGCGATATGATCCCGGTGAGCTGATTCCTGTCGGCAGAGGGGCCTACAAAACAAAAACGCACAGCAGCCTTAAGATTTCCAATGGGAAATGGTGCTGGTGGTCCCAGGGAAAGCTGGGCGGCAAAAACGCCCTGGATTACCTCGTAAAAGTTAAGAATATGGATTTTGTAGAAGCCGTGCAGCTGATAAACCAGCAGTGCGGCTTCTCATCATCACGCTCGCTGCCGGCCGCTGATAAAACAACCCCGGCTCCAAAAAGCAGAAAGGAAGAATTTCTTTTACCCGTACGAAACAGTAATAATAAGCGGATCACGGCCTATTTATTAAGCCGCGGTATTGACATCGAGATTCTGGATTTCTGTTATCAGCACGGCCTGATCTACGAGGAAGCCGAGCGGCATAACGCGGTGTTTGTCGGCTATGATGGTAAGATGGCCAAATATGCGACCCTGCGAGGCGCAACCACTGGGAATAGGTTTATGCGCGAGGTCAGTGGCAGCATGAAGGCGTATTCCTTCTCCATCAGTTCGGAAATGCCGGGAGCCGTTCTCAACGTCTTTGAGAGCGCAATCGACGCACTTTCCTATCTTGCGCAGCTCAAGATGCAGGAACAGGATTGGAGATCCCAAAGCGTTCTTTCTCTCGGCGGTGTGTTCGTCATGAAAAAAGACGGTGACCGAAGAATGCCGGTTGCCCTTGAAAGCTACCTCTCCATACATCGCGACGTAAAGGAAATCATCCTCCGCATGGACAATGATGCGGTTGGCCGGGCCGCAGCAGAGAGCATACGGGCAACAATTGAAACACTGACCGTTACGATTGAGTTGCCCGAGCAAGGCAAGGACTATAACGAGTGGCTAATGCTCCAAAAAGGCATTTCCACAACGCGGCAGAAGGCTCCGGCCAAGGCTCACACGGAGCCTGAGCGATGAGGAACTCGGCGCAGGTATTCGGGGAGTCGGGGGCTTCCCGAATATTCCTGCAAGCATAGCACTTTGACGGCAAAGTGCGGATAAAGCCCGGTCGATTTCGACCGGGCACTGCTTGTTAGTGGGCTTCGTCCCCTAAAACCCCTGCGCGGCAAGGCGCACGAAGGGAGGAAACGTTTGAAGGTACGAAACAGAAAGATTACGGTGCGCCTCACCGACACGGAGCGCGAGCACCTGCAGCTGCAGGCGGACTTAACGGGGCTTAAGGTCGAGCCGTTTGTCCGCAATCTTATAATGGGGAGCGATATGAAAGCACGGCCGCAGGAGGAATGGGCGGAGCTTATCCGGCAGGCCTCCGGCATAGCCGCAAATGTAAATCAGATTGCGAAAAAAATAAACAGCGGTGCGCCTGTCACTGAGGAAACCCTAAGGCTTATTCTGGATATGCAAAACCAGATCTGGGCGAAGCTGAAGGAGTTTTGAAAATGGCGATAACGAAGATATTCGCCATCCGCAGTCAGCTGCAAAAATCCGTGCAGTATGCGGCCAACGAAAAAAAAACTACTTTGGACGGCGCAATCGAATATGCGGTCAATCCCGATAAAACAGAAAAGCGCCTGTTTGAAAGCGTGCTGAACTGCAAATCGGTTGAGAGCGCCTATGCTGATATGCAGGCCACCAAGCGGCGCTTTAGCAAAACGGACGGGGTTCTCGGCTATCATTTTATTCAGTCGTTTAAGCCGGGAGAGGTAACGCCGGAGCAGGCGCATCGAATTGGCATTGAATTTGCCGGACGGTTATTCGGGGACCGCTTCGAGGCGGTGATCGGTACTCATCTTGACAAAGAGCATCCGCACAACCACATTATTGTCAATTCCGTTTCCTTTAAGGACGGGAAGAAATTCCGCTGTAACATGCAGACGTATTTTAAAGAGGTGCAGCATATATCCGACGAGCTGTGCCGGGAACACGGCCTGTCCGTCATAACACCGAAAGGCCGTGGCAAACAATATTTGGAGTGGAAAACCGAAAAGGAGGGCAAGCCCACTATCCGTAGTCAGATACGGCAGGACATCGACGGAATGATCACGCAGGCGCTCAACTTCACGATCTTTCTGAGTTTGCTGAAAAAGAACGGCTATTCAGTCAAATATGGGAATGTGAAGCACACGGCAGTAAAACCGCCGTACAGTCAGCGATTTATACGGCTGGATAGTCTGGGCGAGAATTACACCGACGCCGCAATCGAAGCGCGGATACGCAGTCAGCAAAGTTGGGGCCGCTACCGCCTGCCGGAGCCGGAAAAGCATTATCGCTGCCGGGGTGGTTTTGAAAAGGCACGAAAAGTAACAGGCTTCCGGGCTTTGTACTTTCACTATGTCTATCTTCTGCGCGGAGCCGTTCGCGGTACCGGGCGGAGAAAGGTCAGCCGCTTCCTTTTGGAGGATACGTTGAAATTTGAACGCTATCTTGCCCAGCACCGGTTCCTGACGGAAAACAGAATTGATACCGTGAGCGGTCTTCTGGAAGTCAAAGCCTCTATTCAGAAGCAAATAGGCGAAATGGTTGCGCTCAGAAAGCCGCTTTATGATGAGAGGCGGTTAACAGAGGATATGCAAAAGACAGATGCTCTGTCCGGACAGATATCAGCATATACCGAACAAATCAAAAACCTGCGCCGCGACCTGCGGCTCTGCGGGCAAATCGAAGCCGATGCGGAGCGCATCCGCGGCCGTGTCAGTGAAGCACAACGAATCTCACGAGAGGAGGAAATAAGTAATGAGTCAAGGCAGCGAAGCGGCAGAACAGCTGACTCGCGAAGCAATCCAGATTTCAGAGGCAGCAATTAAGCTGTCGGCACTCGGTGCGAAAAATCTTGCCGCCCTATGTATCGCTCTTGCCAATGAAAATCAGAAGCTTGCCGGGAAAACCAACATGACAAGGCTTCTGAAGGAGGGCAAGGAGCTGAGAGTTTTCGATGTCAAGGAATGTGATCTTACCCAGTTTGCGGAGGCCGCGAAGCAGTACGGTGTTCTGTTCTCTGTTATCAAAAACGGGCGCGACGAGTTTGGAAATGTGGATGTCCTTACCCGTGCGGAGGATGTGTCAAAAATAAACCGTATCCTGGAGAAAATGCAGTACACAGCTCCGGCACAAGACCAGCCGAAGGAGGGCGACCCGGCAAAAAAAGCAGACTCCCGCGCTCCGCAAGAGCAGAAATCCGACGGGCGCGGGATTGGCTCGAGGCCAGAGACAACTGTGAGGAACAGCCCTAACTCTGTAAAATCAAAAATCATAAGTATCAAGCTGCGTCAGGATAAGAAGCTATCCACACCCTCCGTCCACAAGGGCAAGGAGCGATGACGCATTATGAAAAGCAACCGTAAGGGAGCCGCCTTAATCTGGGCGGCTCTCGCAGTTCCCATCATTTGGTTTGCGGTTTTAGCTGCGCAGTGCTGCAGCGATGGTGTCGGATTATTCGAATGGCTTACCCGGATGAATGAAGCGCTGAAAACGCCGTTTTCTTTTTATCTTACGCCATATACCAAAAAGGCTGTGCCGATGGCTCTCGCCGCCTACGGCTTTGCGGTCGCCTGGTACTATGCCGAGAAAGGCAACCGTAGGCCGGGTGAAGAGCACGGCTCCGCTCGCTGGGGCGTCGCCAGAGAGGTTAATAAGCACTTCCAGACAAAGCCCGGTGACCGATATATTCTGATATCAAAAAGTATCAGTATCAGCATGAGCGTCCGCGATCTGCCCCAGGAGCATCAGACCAATCACAACATTCTTGTCGTGGGCGGCTCCGGTTCAGGCAAGACGCAGTACTACGTTAAGCCGAATTTGCTGCAGGCCGATTGCTCGTACATCGTCTGCGACCCAAAGGGCGAGGTTTATCGGTCCGTCGGCGGGCTTCTCGAGGAAGAAGGTTACGAGGTAACCATTCTCAATCTCGTGGATATGGAGCACTCGGACTGCTACAATCCATTCATTTACCTGCATTCGGATACAGACGCCATAAAGCTTGTCACCAATCTCATTCAGAACACGACGCCGAAAAAGGCACAAATCAACGACCCGTTCTGGGACAAGGCCGAAACAGCATTGCTCACGGCGCTTATCCTGTATCTGATACACGAAGCCCCGCCTGAGGAGCAGAACTTTGCTACTCTCATGTATATGATCGAAAACGCTTCCGCGCGAGAAGAGGACGAAAGCTATAAAAGTCCGATAGACCTGCTGTTTGACGATCTTGAGCTCTCAGACCCCGAAAGCATCGCGCTCAAGGAGTACAGAGTGTTCAAGCAGGCTTCTGGAAAAACGGCGAAGTCCATCCTCATCAGCGCGGCGGTGCGGCTTGCGGCATTCAATCTGCCGGCGCTGGCGAATATAACGAGCCGCGACGATCTCTCGCTTGGTACGCTGGGCGACCGGAAGCGTGTTATCTTCGCGGTTATTCCGGACAACGACACCAGCTTCAACTACATCGTGGGCATGCTCTACTCCCAGGCGTTTCAGGAGCTCTATTATGCCGCGGATAATTTTTACGGCGGCAGACTTCCGGTCCCCGTCCGGGTATTGATGGAGGAATTTGCGAACGTTGCGCTGCCCGATGATTTTGAGCGCATCCTGTCCACCTGCCGGAGCCGCGAAATCTCCATCAACATTGTGGTGCAAAACATGGCTCAGCTCAAAGCGCTTTTCAAGGAGTCGTGGGAGAATGTTACGGGCAACTGCGATACGCTGCTCTATCTCGGGGGCAACGAGCAGTCCACTCACGAGTACATTTCCAAAGCCCTTGGGAAGGAAACCATCAATACCCGAACACGCGGCATCACCAAGGGGCGCAGCGGCTCCAGCAACACCAATTTTCAAAATGCGGGACGTGAGCTTTTGACGCCAGACGAGGTGCGGATGCTCAGTAACCGAAAGGCTCTGATTTTCATACGCGGAGAACATCCAACTATGGATCTCAAGTATCCGCTTAAAAAACATCCGAACTACAAACGCACTGCTGACGTCGGGCATAAGCCCTACCAAAAGAATTTCGTTCGTTATGAAAAACGTGATCTCGATTATGTGCCCGAGCTTGATAATATTGAAATCATTGAATTTACGGAGGGAGACGAAAATGAAGAATAAACCCACCTTGAATACGGCCGACAAGCTCAAAAGAGCAAAACGCCGCTATTTCACTTCCGCAATTGTACTTACCATGCTTATACTCCTCGCGACTCCCGCGCTTGCCGCCGGAGAGGACCCTCTGACCGCCATAGACAACCTATCCACTTTTATATTTGCGGCAATCCGGGCTATCGGCATCATCCTGCTGGGCTGGGGTGTGGTTCAGATCGGCATGAGCCTGCAGTCCCACGACCCGTCTCAGCGCAGCACAGGATTTCTGACTTTCTTCGGCGGCCTGATGATAGCCTTCGCAAAGGAAATCCTTGACCTGATCCTTGGATAAAACAACAACGCCTGCCCTTCAACCGTGGAGGGCAGGCACGGGAGGTGAACCTTATGGATGATAACTGGATTATAGAAAATCTTACGGGAGCCTTTGACACCTGGAATAACAAGCTCACGGAAATATGGTCGCTCGTAAGCGAATCTCCGCAAACCTTTAAGGGCGGCGCTATCTGGGATTTGGCGGTCAATATAAACGGCGCACTGCAGGCAATCGGCTACGGACTTCTTATCCTCTTTTTCGCCGTCAGTCTGTTCAAATCAACGGCGAACTTCCGTGATTTCCGAAGACCGGAGTATGCGCTTCGCTTCTTCATCCGTTTCGTAGCCGCAAAAACTGCGGTCACTTACGGTATGGACATCATGACAACGCTGTTCGGCATCTGCGCCGGTATCATTTCCAAAGTGGCGGGAAATCTCGGAACGCTGACAGGCGCGGCAGTCACGCTGCCGGATGAGATCAAAACCGCCGTCAGCGAGGTGGGTTTTCTCGCCAGCATTCCGCTGTGGCTCGTGACCATTCTCGGAAGCGTGTTCATAACGGTGCTGTCCTTTATCATGATACTGACCGTGTACAGCCGGTTTTTCAAGTTGTATATGTACACCGCACTGGCTCCCATTCCACTCTCAACCTTCGCTGGGGAAACAACATCAAGCACAGGAAAAGCCTTCATCAAAAGCTATCTCGGCGTATGCCTAGAGGGAGCGATCATCGTCCTTGCTTGCCTCATTTTCTCCGCCTTTACCGCAAGCGGCTCACCGGGCATTGTTGACTCGGACGCATCTGCTGTCACTATGGTCTGGGGCTATCTTGCGGAAACAATTTTCAATATGCTTGTGCTTGTAGGCCTGGTCAAAGGTGCGGACAGGATCGTAAAAGAGATGCTGGCGTTGTAAAAATGATAGATTTCTTGTAAACGGTGTTAAATGATGTGTAATTATCACATGTGTGACAACGGTTTGAGACGAAGAATGCCTGCTATGTTAATAATTGAAAACTGCTGATTTGGCGATTAATAAGCAACTTTATAAGTCGTCGTCTTAATTTATATGCAGAGAATAGAGAATATTATAAAACCTATAATACAGCTCAAAGCAGCAGAAAACATCTTCTGAAGAGTATCTTTTTCGCACTAACCATGTTACAATAACAAGGATAAAATATGGGAATTTTGTATACAATAGAAAGGAAGTGATATTTTGGAGCGATGGAATCCATTGGAGATAATTAGTATGAATGCTGAAGACGCCTACAGGCAACTCGCAATTAGTAGTACTAAACAGCAAATTAAAAATATATTGAAATCTTACGTGGGATATTTCGACCCGTTTTGTGAGCTGCTTCAGAATGCCATGGATGCTACCGATAAACGGCAACAGAACTGCGGGGAGCCTTTATATAGCAAAAAAATAAGGGTAATTATTAATCTTTATGAAAACAGTATCTATGTAGCGGACAACGGAATTGGTTTTGAGTCGACACAATTCAGGGCATTTTTATCCCCTAATGTAACTTATAAAAACGAGGGTCATACGCGTGGTAACAAAGGTGTGGGTACAACTTATTTAGCCTATGGATTTAATAAAATGGAGATATACACAAAAACCCCTACTTTCACACAATACGCCGTTATTAATGATGCAAGGAACTGGATTGAAGATAAGTCTGGCAATGTTAATATGCCTTTAGTTGAACCTATGGTCGAAAATGATCCAACATTTCCATTTGACCAAGGCAGTTCATTTAAACTTTATTTTACTGATTCCCAGGGATGCAAAATTAAAGACTTGGGTTGGATAGGAGTAAGCACAGCTGAAAGTTGGAATTATGTTTTACTTTCAAATACGCCTTTAGGACATTTGACAATAGATGGTTCTAAATCCCACGTGACTTATGACTTATCTGTCATCAATACAAACGAGAAAGAAACTAATCTTACAAACCAGGAAGCTTCGTATTTTTATCCTCATTTGTTTTTAAAAAATGGCTCTGTTGATATTGCTGATGTAATTGCATGGCAAAAATCCGAAATAGATAAAGGAAGAGATGGAGCCAATATACCACAGCGTTTTAATAAAAAATTTAGTCTTTACAAGTTCTTTTCTACCGAAGATATCTCAGTTCTCGCTAATCGTTCTAAGACTCTAACACAAGAAGAGCAATCTATGCTTAGCGAATACTCTATTTCTGCATATGGATTTTTTTGTAATTCTGTTGATAGGTGGTCGGATATTAACGAAAAGGTCATTGGAGCCAGAAAAGGTGCTAATTGTATTACATATGGATTACAATTAGCGACTGATGATATGATTCAGGGTTCACCGATGCAAATTCCATTAACCTCAAATATTGGTTATCAAAAGCAATCTCAAGTGATAGTGCATTTTAACGGAGCTGAACCTGATCTTGGACGAAAAGGTTTTCAGCCTGAATTGCGCATTTTAGCAGAGAAAATATCATCGATGATTGTTAGTCTAGGTTTAAGCGGATGGAAAAGGCTTCTTGCCGCTGATGGCAATTATAATCGTAGGGATAACGATGTTAAAGCACTTCATGACTATATTAGGGAAATGGAAACTCACGAAAAAGAACAACCGCTTCTAATTAATAATGAAGCTTTTTTCTTACCTACGAAGCAAATTTCAATATCTTCTGTTCCGATGAGTGAGCAAGATGTTGTGGTATTATTTAATCAACTGATAGCTGGTGGGGTGATTAGGTCACTTGAATTAATGGCAGCTAGCACATATGTAAAATATGACGGTATATTTAAGATCAAAGTGCGCGAACCTCTTGAAAACCATTACTTTAATGAGCAAAACAATCCATTGGGGGTCGATCGAGAAGCACCGATCCAACCAGGTATCCAAACAGCGCCCGCGTTTTTAGAGTATAAATATAGTTTTGATGCACTTATTCAAGATTTTGACAATGAAGATAAACATCCAAAAGATTTGGGACTGGTAGTTGTATGGACTATGGGAAAAGGGCGTTGGAAGGAAAGATTTCAAGCAATATCTTATTTGCTACCTGATTATAGAAACAGACGACCTTATCACGGATTAACTCATGAAATGTTTGATGGAGCATCATCGAATCAAAGGGTATTTTATTGTATTGTTTTAGAGGAATTAATACAATATTTAAATGATCCGCAAAAATACTATGACGAGTATTCAGCGCAGTATAGCGAAGACTAACCGTAGTTAAACATATACAACGGGGGCGCGCATAGCCATTTCGGCCAATACGCGCCCCCGTTGTGTTTTAAGACCCTATCAAGTTTTATTTGAAAATGACAAATATTCGGTGTCGGCAGGAATAATACAACATTTTATTTTATAAGAAGAGGACGGGTAACCGTCCTTTCTTATGCCCTTAATATCGTACTAACGGCAACCCATCATAGAAATGAATTTTGACCTTACCTGTCGGTACCCCCGCGGATTGCGCGGCTTTTAGCTGGGCGGCGAGGAGCTTCTTTCTCTGCTTTGCGGCTCTTGAAAATCCATAGTGTTCAGCGAGCTTTTTGTAAATCGTCACGCCCCAGCTTATAAGTGTAAGCACAATGATGGCAAGCAGGATACCGTCTGAAAGCCGGGTGTTGCTACTCGCCCAATCACGAAGCACAGTGTTTGCGAGAACGATGTATACGATGGCAAATCCGCAGCGGAGCTTGATGAGCAGCTTCAGAATAAGCGGCAATAAGGCTATCAGTAAAAGCGGTAGAATAATTTGTTTCATCATGGCAATCACCGTCCTTTAACCGCATTATTTCATAAAAATAAAAATCGCGCAAAAAAAGAGGAGGGTTTTTTCGGCAAATGGAAATAAAAATTAATAAAGAGGTACGGACATACCACGAAACTATCTTTTTCGGGTTGTCGGCACGGCAGTTCTTTTGCTCCCTGGGCGCGGTCGGCGTCGCAGTGGGGCTTTATTTTTTGCTCAAAGATGTTCTGGGTAAGGAAACCACAAGCTGGATATGCATACTTGGCGCAGCGCCACTCGCGGCGGCGGGCTTCTTTTCTCATAACGGTCTGACGCTCGAAAAGCTCCTGTGGGCGGCATTCGAAACCGAGGTTCTCCGTGGCGGCAGACGGCTTTATAAGAGCGAAAACCAATATGCGGAGCTGCTCAAAACCCGCAAAAGCTTGAATTTGATCGGAGGGAAACTGCTGATGAATATTCCGTTTCTCGGGAAGAAAACTGAAAAGACCGTTTACCGTATCCCTAAGTCCGCGCAGCAGTCTATTCCGATCAGCCGTATTCATAAGGACGGAATCTGGGAGGTAGGTGGTAAATACAGCCGCACATGGCGCTTTACCGATATCAACTATTACGTGGCGGATGAAGAGGATAAGCGCGAGATGCTCATCCTTTACTGCGCTTTTGAAAAAGCTCTGCCCACAGACGCCGTTACGAAAATATCCATCGTCAACAAGCGCATCAACCAAAAGGAATTTCAGGCAGAAATGCTTATGCCGGAGAAAAACGATGCCCTTGATCGATATCGGAAAGAATACAACGGCATGATGATTGACAAGGCCGCGGAGGGCAACAACATTGTTCAGGAACGCTATATCACGGTCACCGTGGAGCGAAAAAGCATCGAAGAGGCCCGGAGTTTCTTTATCCGTGTCGGCAACGACATTTCTGCTAATCTCAAAAAACTTTCCTCCAGACTCTATGAGATGGGCAACAGTGACCGTCTTGCAGTCCTGCACGATTTCTTCCGTATCGGCGAGGAAGATCGCTTTGCCTTCAATTTTGAAGACCTTGCGCGGCGCGGGCAGGATTTTAAGGACAATATCTGCCCGGACAGTATTCAGTTTCATTCAAATTACTTTGAAATGTCCGACAACAAGGTCGGACGCGTGTTGTTCCTGAAGAACTACCCATCCTATCTGAGTGACAGTTTCATTAAGGAACTGACCGATCTGTCCCGCAATCTCATCGTGTCCATAGACATTCAACCCGTGCCAACCGACGCGGCGCTCAAGGAGATACATAAATTGACGCTTGCCTCTGAAACAGACATCACCCGCTGGCAGAGCAGGCAAAATGAGAAAAATAACTTTTCTGCCGCCCTGCCGTTTCATCTCGCCGAAGCCCGGAACAATATGCGCGAAATGCTTGACGACTTGACGACGCGCGATCAGCGCATGACCCTTAGCATCATGACCGTTGTTCACGTGGCCGATACAAAAGAACAGCTCGACGCGGACACCGACACGATAAAGAGCATCGCCGGCGGTAAAAGCTGCGAGCTGTCCGTTTTGACTTTCCAGCAGGAAAAAGGGCTCAATACCGTTTTGCCATACGGCTTGAGGCAGATTGATACGTTGCGGACGCTGACCACGGAAAGCGCCGCGGCGCTTGTGCCCTTTTCCTCAGAGGAGATACGGCACAAAAACGGCATCTATTACGGCGTCAATGCCACAAGCCGCAATCTGATCGTCTGCAACCGTAAAACGCTTCTGAACGGAAACGGATTTATTCTTGGTGTGTCCGGCTCCGGAAAGTCCTTTGCCGCGAAGGAGGAAATCACATCCATAGCTCTGGCTACGGACGACGATATTTTGATCGTAGATCCCGAGCGCGAGTATGCTCCCCTCGTCCGCGCTCTTGGCGGAGAGGTGGTGCAGATTTCTGCGGGCAGCGCGCACCATATCAACGCCATGGATATGGCAAAAGGCTACGGTGAGTCTGACGACAAGGCTGAAGATCCGCTGGTACTAAAAACGCAGTTCGTTTTATCCCTGTGTGAGCAGGTAATGAAGCCCGGCCAGGTTGGCGCGCACGAAAAATCAATCATCGGGCGCTGCGTTGCCAATGTATACCGCGATTATCTGGAGACCTACGAAGGCGAACCGCCCACGCTGAAAACTCTGCGTGAAGAACTCCTCCGGCAGCCGGAGCCGCAGGCGGCGGGAATCGCCCTTGTGCTTGAGCTGTTTACAGACGGAAATCTGAATGTCTTTGCCCACCAGACTAATGTGGATGTGAATAACCGCATTATGCTTTATGACATTTTCGATTTGGGCAGTCATCTCAAAACGGTGGGGCTGCTTGTCATGTTGGACGCTATCCTGAACCGTGTCATCGAGAACCATCGCAAAGGCAAACGGACCTGGGTGTACATTGATGAAATATATCTCTTTTTCAAAAACGAATACAGCACAAACTTCCTTGAAGAGAGCTGGAAGCGTTTCCGCAAGAAAGACGCGGCCGCAACAGGCATCACACAGGATGTCACAGACTGCCTGGGTTCGCCTACAGCGAAAAATATGCTGGCTAACAGCGAATTTCTCATCATGCTGTCCCAGTCGCCAAGCGATCAGCAGGAGCTTATTAATCTGCTAAAAATTTCAGAGCAACAGCTCGGATACATCTCAAATGCCGAGGCCGGCCAAGGACTTGTTAAGGTCGGTGGCGCGAAGGTGCCGTTCATCAATAAATTTCCGACTGATACAGCGCTTTATAAGCTGATGAGCACAAAACCCGGAGAATCAATATGAAAGATGTAAAAACGCGCCCGAAAATCAGAGATGTAAAACTCAGGGATACGGCGCTGCTTGCACCGAGGGAGCTTTCCCGTGTGATGAAAGAAAGCGCAAAGGCAACGCTAATCCAAGAACGCCCGAAAGCTGATGATAGCGGAAGCACATCGGGAAATTTGGCTGTGAACGGCGTTGTGAACAGCCTTGAATCTGAAACTCATGGCGCTGCCACCTACATGGCAAAACAGGCATATAACGGCGGGAAATCGCTGGCACAGAAGCGGTATGAAAGCAGGTTTCGTGAAGGGAAGAGTTCAAATAAAGCAAAGCAGGCTGATTATTCTGAAGAGAATGGTCAGCCTGTTTCTTCCAAGGCCGCGCAGGAGTACCGCAAGGAAAAGGCAAAACAGGAGCAAAACAAAAGCCGCGAGATAAAAGTCAAATCCGAACAGGTGTCAGCACGAAAAGAATTTTCATCTCCGCAGAACCTAAAAACCAGGGGTGAGACGCTGAAATCAGGCGCTCAAAAATTTACGGACAAAACGAAAAGAGCCTATACCCAAAGGGCCAAGGCTCACGCGATTGGCAAAATGCAAAAGGAGATGGCGAAGACCACCGCAAAAACAACAGCCGGTACCGCCCAAAAGGCGGCAAGAGGCATATCGTGGATTAGACGGGCAGCCCAGAGAACGGCAAAAGCCATAATAAAAGCGCTTGTCGGGCTTCTCGGCGGTGCCGGGGGATTGATCGCGCTGGTACTTATTATCGGCGGCGCGGCGGCGGTCATCGCCACGCCATTCGGCGTATTCTGGTCGGGACAGGATGCAGGTACGATGACCATGCCGACGGCAGTCGCTCAAATAAATGCCGAGTATGAAGCAACGCTCAGCAGCATTGAAAACGGAAACCCTGCGGACAGCGTTGAGTATCAGCGAATCCCGGAAGGCGGCGATTATACGGGCGTTAGCAATTGGCCCGAAGTTGTTGCCGTATTTGCTTGTAAAACGGCGGGTTCCGATGCTGACGCAGCAGACGTTGTGACCATCGATGAGGATAGGGTTAATCTACTCACCGACGTGTTTTGGGATATGAATATCATATCCTATACGGTTGAAGAAATTGAACATGCCGGCACCGAGGATGAAGAAGGCTGGACCGAGCGGATATTACATATCACCATTGAGAGCAAAGGCTATGAGGAAATGATGGAGAAATATCATTTTAGTAAGAGTCAAAAGGACGCTTTGGAAGAAATGATGAAGCCCGAATACGCGCAGATGCTTGCCGAACTTGTTGGAACGCCGACCGGAGAAATGGCCTTAACCTCTGAACAGATTGCGGCGCTTATGCAAAATTTACCCGAAGATTTATCCGAGGATAGAAAGGCAGTTTTGGCCAGCGCATATTCCCTTGTCGGAAAAGTGTCCTATTTCTGGGGCGGCAAATCATATGCCGTCGGCTGGGATGAACGCTGGGGAACACTGACGAAGGTCACCGCGGCCGGTAGCACAACCACCGGGACAACCCGCCCTTACGGCCTTGATTGCTCGGGGTTTGTGGACTGGGCTTTTTACAACGGGATGGGACAAGCTGTGGGGACAGGTGGCGGTTCCTACAATCAGTACGAGCATTGCCGCCGTATCAGCTTTTCTGAAGCGATCCCCGGCGACATCGTATTCTTTTCAGACCTGTCTCACGTGGGCATATACGCAGGCTTCGACGAGAGCGGTCAGCCTATAGTGATACACTGCGGCAGCAGCAACGGCGTTTCCGTAACCAGCCTATCTATTTTCAGCATCATCGCAAGGCCGAATATACTTGAATGACTGTATTTACGCAGTCGTAAAGGCTTATTATCCCTTATTACTTCCGCCCTCCGCGCCGCTTGTAGTCGTTCTGGATCTCAGTGTTCCAACCTGTCGGCATAACAGAAGTTTCCCTGAACGAAGCTACCGCTTCACTCATCACTCGGAAATTGAGTTCAATACCCTCACTGTCGGCATGATAGTTCTGAGCGTGGTCTGGGGCAATGCCGAAGCGGCCCGCTGTTTCCACTGCGTCAATATTCGCGCCGAGGAAGATAAACTCCCATTCATACTTCGCCTTTTGACGCTCGATTTGCGCCTTGACTTTTTCAGCGGAATATTCACGGCTAGAATTTTCCTCGCCATCCGTGATGATGACGAAAATAACCTTTTCTGCACGGTAGTCATCAGCTGTGTGTTTTTGGGCATTTCCGATCTTATTAATCGTTCTACCGATGGCATCAAGGAGTGCGGTCGAACCGCCGACAGCATATTCCTTCTCAGTAATCGGACTGACCGCCTTAATATCGATACGGTCGTGGAGCAGTTCGTAGCTGTTATCGAACAGCACCGTCGTGATGTGACATTCACCCTCGACCGCTTTTTGTTTTTCGAGCATTGAGTTGTAGCCGCCGATTGTATCGCTTTCCAAACCGCCCATTGAACCGCTTTTGTCGAGTATGAATACCAGTTCGGTTAATCCTTTTTTCATTTCCGTGTCCTCCTCAAGTTTTAAGATGATTTCATTCTAAACTTTTTGGAGGGATAAGGGGTCGCTTTGAAAGCGACAAACGGTTTACGCCGTTGTTTCTTGGCCGTTGCCTGCAGCTTCGTGCAAGTAGTAGTATTTGCCGTCCTTTATTATGATTTCCACATCAGCATCGTAGACTTCCTTCGGTTTGGTAGAACTTTCGGGGATGGCTTGAACTTGGGTGCTTATTTCGTTTACGAAGCTCTGACTAAGTTCGTTATATTTAAATTTGTCATCGAACAAGCCCGGTATCGCCGAAACAACTGCTTCAAAACCCGCCTTCGTTATTCGCTCTTTCTCTAAATCGATACGCAATACCTTGACCTGCTTATCGTGCCATTGTCCAAGGAGACATCTGGTTTGTACAGATAGTTCGAGATATTTATTAAACGATGCATGGCTACGCTCAATCGAAATTGAACCCTTACCCAACAAATATGTTAATTTGCTGATTTCCTCAAGAACAGCAACCAGAGTATTCTGATAACCGACCAACTTTTTGAAATCATCGACTTTGGACTGATAATCTTTGTAATCTGGTTTTGGTGTCTTTTGGGTTATGTCGGATATTGTGATATTAACTTGTCCGAGCAACTCGGTGGCAGTAGCCTTTAAATTATCTAATGCCGCAAGTTTGAGATTTCTTTGGTCATCGTTTTCCATAATTTCAGAACTGAACTGCGAAATCTCACCGACGAGAGTTATTACGGATAGTATACGGCTCTTAAACTCTCTGTCTTGAAAATCACCGATTTTGTCTATGCTCTTTGTAATAATTTCCAATTTAGAACTTATCTCGGACATATAATACTGCCCGACAACCAAAGAGCCGACATTCATTACATTTGCAACACCATTAGCAAGGGACGTGGCTTTTGTCATTTTGGAGAAGTCGGGCTTTACAACTTCTGCCAGTCCTTTTTTTGCACCCCGATAAGTGGCGTATTGAACTCCTTTTTTGGTTGGGTTGACAAGCGTTACGCCAGATGGAATTTTTACTAAAAACATATTCGGATTGCTCAGTGTTTCTTTTGCAATGTTTTTAGCCGCAGTGTTTGCAACGGTTTGTGCCGCACCCGGTATTGTCTGCGAAATGCGTGCAATTACGGTACTGTCGGTTATTTCAAACAGGCTTCTTTCGTCAATCTGAGTTGTTTCGGGCAGAAGCTCAACGGGTATGGTTATCCCCGTCTCTTGAAAACCTCTTGTTCTCGTTGATTGAGACACTGCTGGCATTAAGTCTTTTTCGCCGCCGACGCTATCGTCAGCAGAACACACCTTATTGCTCCTCGATTTAAGCACAATGATTATAATCAAGGCAACGACTGCGGCAATCGGTATAATCACCCATAAATAATCCACAGCTTCAACCTCCCAACAACGGCTGGTCGTATTTGAACAGCACTTCGTTAATCTCGAAAATATCGTACTTGCCGCTGACGATGAAGTATTCGACTATCACATCAAACTTCTGGCTGTGGGAGAGAGCATAGCCTGCCCGCTCCAAAAGATCATCCGTTTCATCGAGCGATAACTCCAACGCCACGGCGAGGGCGATAGCCGTTCGCTTACTTGGCGTGTAGCCTTTGCTGGTTCTGATTTTGGAGAATAACTTTCGGTCAAGGTTGGCGCTTTTGTATACTTCCACGTCCGTTTTACCCTTGGCATCAATCAACCGCAAGAGCGTCTCCGAGAACGGCTCGTCCAGGCTGCCTACCAAATCGTCAATGCCCGCGCCGACAATCGGGGCTTGCATGGAGGATGGCACGTTATACTTGATAAGATCGGCTTCCTCAAGGGCTTCACGCTCAACATCAAGCAACTCACGCCGGGTAAACTTGTGTTCTGCGACATAATGCTCATCAATATAACTCTCGACTTCGCCGAGCAACTTCTCGCTGACGGCGAACGCTGCCTTGTCGAATACCGCGAGATACACATCCAACTCGTGTTCTCCGAGGAAGTCTTGAATCACCCCCGTTGCAACGCGCAGGGCTTCGTCTTTCGGGTAACCATAGATGCCGCTTGAAATCAGCGGTAATGCTATGCTCTTGCACTTGTTCTCCACCGCTCGTTTCAGACTGTTCAGGTAGCAGGAGCGCAGCTGTTCTTCTTCGCCGCTCTTACCGCCACGGTAAACTGGTCCCGCTGTGTGGACGACAAACTTAGCAGGAAGCCTGAACCCCGGCGTTATGACCGCGTCACCCGTCTGAATCGGTGCGAGTTTATCACAGGCGGTTTGCAGGTCGGATACGCCCGCTGCATTGAATATCGCTC
>JAYFQM010000157.1:0-17854 GCA_034927185.1 Oscillospiraceae bacterium
TATGTTATCAAAGACCTATCTGGAAATTGTTGATGTTCTGGCGCGTGAAATACTTGACTCCAGAGGAAATCCGACTCTTGAGGTGGAAGTGACGCTCGACGACGGAACCATAGGCAGAGCTGCTGTGCCGTCAGGTGCATCCACAGGTGCTTTCGAGGCCTGCGAGCTTCGGGACGGAGACAAGAGCCGCTATCTCGGCAAGGGCGTACTGAAGGCGGTCGATAACGTAAACGGCGAGATCGCGGAGGCAATGGTCGGGCTCAACGTTTTGGATCAGCCCTCTATAGATAAGCTTCTCATCGAGCTTGACGGCACGAAAAACAAGACCCGCCTCGGAGCAAATGCAATTCTCGGCGTTTCGCTTGCCTGTGCGCACGCCGCTGCTGATGCTCTCGGTATGAGCCTTTACACCTATATCGGAGGCGTTAACGCGAAGACACTGCCCGTTCCGATGATGAACGTATTGAACGGCGGAGCGCATGCCTCAAACAGCGTCGATATTCAGGAATTCATGATAATGCCTGTTTCCGCGCCGAACTTCCGCGAAGCTCTCCGCATGTGCGCGGAGGTTTTCCACACACTCAAGAAAATCGTCAAGTCCGCGGGAGTCGGCGACGAGGGCGGCTACGCTCCCGACCTCGCGAGCGACGAGGACGCGCTGAAAGCACTCGTCGAAGCGATTAAAAAGGCCGGCTACAAACCCGGCGAGGACTTCAAGATCGCCATGGACCCCGCTGTTTCAGAGTGGTTCGATGAGAAGGACGGCTGCTATCATCTGCCTAAGCGCGGCACGGTTATGACCCGCCAGGAAATGGTGGACATGTGGGTCGGCTTCTGCGACAAGTATCCGATCATTTCCATCGAGGACGGCATGGCGGAAGAGGACTGGGAAGGCTGGAAGATGATGACGGAAGCTCTCGGCCACAGGATACAGATTGTCGGCGACGACCTGTTTGTCACGAATTCCGAGCGCCTTAAGAAAGGCATTGATATGGGCGTTGCCAACGCGATTCTTATTAAGCTCAATCAGATCGGAACGCTTACGGAAACTCTCGACACTATCCAGATGGCTCACAGAGCCGGGTATACGACCATCGTTTCCCACCGCTCGGGTGAAACCGAGGATACGACGATTGCCGATGTTTCGGTCGCTCTCAATGCGGGCCAGATCAAAACAGGTGCTCCCAGCCGCATCGACAGGGTTGCAAAGTACAACCAGCTCCTTCGCATTGAGGACGAGCTTTTCGATGTCGCCAAATATCTCGGCAACGACGCTTTCTACAGCATAAAGGCTAAATAAACCTCCCTTAGAAAAAATTACTAAATAATAGTATAAATGGTGTTCCTGCTGGTAAAAATATCTGCAGAAACACCATTTTTCTATTCAGGAGGTAATAAAATGGCTGACAAGAAAAGCTTAGGCGAAAAGCTGGAAGCGTTTTTTTCCGGAAAGGGCTTCTACATAGTCCTTTTCCTTTGTGTAGCGGTAATAGGCGTTTCGGCCTATATGCTGTTCAGCGGGAATGAGAGCGATGTAGAAGACACGTACGAAGTAAACGGTGGTTACTCGGAGGCCGTGGGGCCCTTGAACGAGGACCCCGAAATGGCGCTTCCTCCCGAGGTCGCCGACGTACCTGACACCGAAGAGACTTCCGAGCAGGACACGGCTCTGGAAAATGCTACCGAGAACGAGGAAACCGGGAACTGGACGGAGCAGCAGGCGGAAACTGCGGTTTCCGCGCAGTATATCTGGCCGCTCTCAGGCGAAATTGATATGCCGTATTCCGTAACAGCGCTTATTTATAACAAAAAAATGGGCGACTGGCGCACCCATGACGGCGTCGATATTTCGGCTCCGCTCGGAACGCAGGTTCTAGCGGTATGCGCAGGACAGGTTGAAAAGGTTTATCAGGACGACATGGGCGGAATGACGGTTATCATTCAGCACGCGGGCGGTGTACGGAGTATCTATTCAAATCTTGCTTCCGTTCCCACAGTCTACGAGGGCGACAACGTAATGACCGGTGAAATCATCGGCGCGGTCGGCGCAACAGCCCCGGGCGAAACAAAGGACAGCCCGCATCTCTGCCTTAAAATGACGCTTGATGGGCAGAGCGTGAATCCCTGTGATTTTCTTCCCCCAAGATAAGGCTTTCTCTTTTAAGGGCTTCTCAAACCAATGAGAAGCCCTTTTTTATTTGCCATCCCCCGGAAGAATAATACTGCAAAATTTGACGTACGGTGTTATAATAACAAAAAAAGCAATATCCTGGTAATGGGAAAGGACAAGGGAATATGACGCTCAAGGAACGTTTTTTGAATTATGTGAGTTATGACACACAGTCCAGCGAGAGTTCGGAAACGATGCCGAGCACCGACAGGCAGTGGAAGCTTGCGCGGCTGCTGGAAAAAGAGCTGCTGGAGCTTGGGGCGCAGAATGTCCACGTAAGCGAATTTTGCTATGTGACTGCGCAGCTGCCTTCAAATATGGGCGAGGCAAAGGTTCCGGCACTGGGCTTCATCGCGCATATGGACACCTCTCCGGATGCCCCGGGCGGAAATGTAATGCCGCGTGTTATCGAAAACTACAGCGGGGAAACCATAGTTATCAATGAAGAGAAGAGGCTTGAACTTAATCCAGCGGAGTTCGGAAGCCTGAAAAAGCACGTGGGGGAAACGCTCATAGTCACGGACGGAACGACGCTGCTGGGGGCGGACGATAAGGCAGGAATCGCCGAAATCATGACGCTTGCAGAGTATTTGACGGCGCACCCGGAGGTGCCGCACGGCAAGATATGCATCGGCTTCACGCCAGACGAGGAAATCGGTAACGGCCCGGACAAGTTCGACGTCGCCGGCTTCGGCGCTGATTTTGCCTACACGGTGGACGGGGGAGAGCTGGGAGAAATCGAGTTCGAAAACTTTAACGGGGCCAACGCGGGTGTTTTTGTTCAGGGGAAGAGCATCCATCCCGGGTATGCAAAAAACAAAATGATAAACGCATCCCTTGTCGCGGCTGAATTTGCCATGCTGCTGCCTCAGTCCGAAGTGCCCTCCCATACGGAGGACTACGAGGGCTTTTACCATCTGCACTATTTGACCGGCAACGTTGAAGAGGCGGAGCTCCAATACCTTATCCGCGATCACGATATGGAAAAATTTGAGGAGCGCAAGCACTTCATGGTTTTGGCTGGTGAGTTTATAAATCAAAAATACGGCGAGGGGACGGTTCGGGTTGTTCTGCGCGATCAGTATTTCAACATGCGGGAGAAGATTTTGCCCCATATGGAGCTCATAGGCATAGCTGAAAAAGCGATGGAGGCGGAAGGGGTCGTACCCGAAACGGTTCCAATTCGCGGAGGGACGGACGGTGCGAGGCTGTCCTTTATGGGGTTGCCCTGCCCGAATCTCTGCACTGGCGGGCTAAATTTCCATGGGCCCTTCGAATATTGTTCGCTCGACTCGATGGAAAAGACCGCGAGGGTACTTGTCCGCATAGCGGAATTGTTCGCCGAAAAAATGACTGCAATAACAGATTAACAGGGGATACTATGGAAGACTTGATAAGGCTCGCGGCGATTCACGACATTTCTGGCGTCGGCAAGTGCTCGCTCACCGTAGCGCTGCCGGTGATCTCCGCGACCGGCGTGGAATGCGCCTGCCTACCCACGGCGCTTCTTTCCACACATACGGGCGGATTCGAAGACTTCACTTTCCGCGATCTTTCCGAAGATATGCTGCCGATCGCCAGACATTGGAAAAGAGAGGGGATAAGGTTCGACGGAATTTATTCCGGTTACCTTGCCTCATCAAAGCAGGAGGAAACGCTCGAAGAGCTCATAGGACTGATTTCAAACGAAAACACGAAAATTATTGTCGATCCGGTAATGGCAGACAACGGCAATTATTACAGCAACCTGGGACACGATATGTGCCTTGCTTTCAGAAGACTCTGTGGAAGAGCGGATATCGTCACTCCGAACGTCACGGAGGCGGCTCTTTTAACGGGGCTGTCATACAAAGAGGGGCCTCATACGCGCGAATATATAGACTCGCTGATTCAAGGGCTGGCTGCGCTCTGCGGGGGCATAATCGCCGTAACGGGAGTTTGTCCCGACGAAGTGAGTGTTGGAGTCTACGCGGTGGATACCCGGACAGGCGAAAAGTGTTTTGCCCCGGGCGAGGCGAAGGCGGGGGTTTTCTGCGGAACGGGCGATCTGTTCGCTTCGGCTTTCTCCGCGCTTATGCTTCGCGGAGCAGGACTGAAAGACTCCGTCGAAACGGCCGTTTCCTTTGTAAACGAGAGTATCGAGCGCACCGTAGCTCGGGGTACGCCGCGAAGAAACGGCGTCGATTTTGAGGGCGCGCTTCCGAATTACATTACCAGAGTATCCGAACTCTTCAGAAAATAATAAAAGGCGGTCATATTGACCGCCTTAAAAAATTTGTTTCATATCGCGAAGCCACCGTCAGCACCTATTATCTGACCGGTTATGAAAGCCGCTTTCTCGGAAGCCAGGAATGCGGCAAGCTCGGCGACCTCCGAAGGCTTCCCAAGGCGGCAGAGCGGAGTCTGCTCGGCGAGCCGGTTTTTGTCCTCTTCAGAAAAGCCTGCCATCATGTCCGTTTCTATTACGCCGGGCGCAATGCAGTTGACCCTGATACCCGACGGGCCGAGCTCCTTTGCAAGGGCTTTAGTCAATCCGACCAGCGCGGACTTGGAGGCTGAATAAGCCGCTTCGCACGAGGCACCGTGAAGCCCCCATACGGATGAAACTGTGATAATCGAGCCTTCCTTGCGGCTTATCATCGAAGGAAGTGCGCATTGCGCGCAGTTATAGACTCCGTCAACATTGACGGCGAAGAGCCCGCGCCATTTTTCAGAGGAAATGTCAGAAAAAAGCCCGTAATCGGAGATTCCCGCGTTGCAGACCAGAACATTTACCCCGCCGATTTCGTCAAACATGGAACGAACCTGAGCAAGGTCCGAAACATCCGCCCGGACGGCGGTTCCGCTGATTTCCTCCGCCAGAGCAAGGGCCTTTTCACGGCTGTTAAGGTAGTTAATGAATACTTTGAAGCCGTCCTTTGAAAGAGCGCGGGCAATCGCTTCTCCGATACCTCTCGAAGCGCCGGTGACAAGAGCTGTTTTCATGTTTTGTAACCATCCTTCCGCGATATCCACGATGCAAAGCCTAATAAAACACAATGGAGAAAATTGCGCCGTAAGAGGATCGCCGTCTCGTAATAGATGTTTGAAATAATTTCGTATGTGTGATAAAATACAAAAATACGGCGGCCCTATGTTATTACACGCCGTTTCCAGGAGGGTAACTGTTATGCGGACAATCATCTGCAAAAAATGCGGAGCTGAAATTGACGCTTCTTTGGGCGAATGTCCGAATTGTGGAGCGGTTTATTACATATTGCCGGAGGAAGACAAGAAGCTTGAGTGGGCGATGAGCACCGACTCCAGTGAGGACGATACGAAGATACTGAAATCAATAGAAACGGATCAGAATCGGGACTCCGCGAGCCACAGTACGCGGGACATTCTCAATGCGGACAACGACGAGCTGTTCAATACGCGCGTATGGAAGCTGACAGAGCAGGAGACAGCGGCTGCCGCCCCGAAAAGCGCGGGGAAAACGGTTCCGGCCAATCAGCGGCCGGTTAACCGGCGCCCCGTAGGGCAGACTGACAGAGCCGCTGCTCCACAGCCCACAGCTCAGCAGACTCAAAAGGATAAGGAGAAACAGCTGCGGAAAAGACAGCTTATCGTTTCCGCGGTCGCTCTTCTGGCGGTTTTGACCCTCGTGCTGTCCTTCATGGGGGGTCTGTTCGATTTCTCGGGCGGCGACGGTGACAAAAACGTGATGCAGAACGTTGTTGGAATGCCGCAGGACTCTGCCATGACCGTTCTGGACGATGTTCTGGGTCTCGACGTCACCGTGGAAACCGAGGCAAGCAGCGAAGCTGCCGGAATTGTTATCAGACAGAGTATAAAAGAGAATAAAAAGGTCAAAGAGGGCGACAAAGTAACGATTACCGTTTCATCCGGGCAGACGGCTTCGTCATCCGAAGATACGGAATACGTTGAGGTGCCGACTCTGACGAAAAAAACATACGATCAGGCAAGACAGATTCTCACCGACATGGGGCTGGAAATCAGTCGGGGCGATGACGCCTTCAGTGATGAGGACGTCGGTCTGGTGGTTTCACAGTCTCCTATGAAAGGCGCGAAGGTCAAAAAGGGTGACACGGTCACCGTTACAGTTTCGAAAGGGCTCGAGCCTTCGCCGTCTCCAACGGAGCACACAATCAGCGTTACCGCAGGCAAGGGCGGCAGCATAAGCCCCAAGGGTGCCGTAACGGTTGCCGACGGGGAGGACCAGACCTTTGAGATAACTCCCGATTCGGGCTATGAGATTTTTGAAGTCAAGGTCGACGGAACCAGCATCGGAGCTCCAACGAGCTATACGTTTACGGGGGTCAGCGGCGACCATACGATATACGCCGTATTCAGGCAGACAGCAGGCTCATCGCCTACACCGAGTCCGTCGGGAACGTTGAACCCGGTTTCAAACACCGATATCGGATAGAACAAATGATGTCCCCGTCTCAAGCGGCGGGTGTGACTCGATATCCGGCGAGAGAGGAGTGGCAGTTTGCAGGTAAAGGATAAGGCTGTTAGCAAAAATAATAGAATGACGGCAATCGTCTACGTGGTTCTGCGGGTTCTTGTTATTGCAATACTGATCCGCGCGATTATACTGGGCAGGTGGGATCAGGTATTCTACTGTGCTCTTGCCCTGATTGAGTTCATGGTTCCCTCGTTTGTTGAAAAAAGGCTGCGGATCGAGTTGCCGTCCGCGCTCGAAATAATTGTCCTGCTGTTCATCTTTGCGGGAGAGATTTTGGGTGAGATCGGAGAGTTCTTCAATAAAATTCAGGTCTGGGACCTCATACTCCATACCACCAACGGCTTTTTGATGGCGGCCATCGGCGTTGCGCTGATCGATGTGTTTAATAAAAGCCCTAAGATCAACTTCAGCATGTCCCCGTTCTTCGTCGCATTCGTGGCTTTCTGTTTTTCGATGACAATCGGCGTGCTGTGGGAATTCACAGAGTATTCGTGCGACAGGTACCTGGGTTTCGATATGCAGAAGGATACCATCGTAAGCTCGGTCAATTCCTATGAGCTGAATCCCGGAGGGAGCAGCCCCTTAAAAATCACCGGGATAACCGAGACTGAGATAAAGGGCAAGGTTAACGGAAAGCCAGCCGACATGACCATAAACGGCTATCTTGACATCGGGCTTAACGACACTATGGAGGATATGTTCGTTAATCTCATTGGAGCCGTCGTATTTTCAATTATAGCCGCTTTTTACATAAAAGGACGCGGAAAGAGCAGGGGAGGAGTTGCCGAAGCTCTGATCCCGCGAATGCTCACGCAGGAGGAATATTCTGAGAAGAATGCCGAATGGCTCACAAAAAAAGAAAGACTGAAGTCGCGCTTCAAAATCTGACTATGCGGCAGGCGATTTCGCCTTTGTTGTCAATGGTAACCTCGGCACAGCTCGGAGCTGAGGACAGTCCGCAGCTTCCCGGATTCAGGACATATATTCCACCGCGCATTGAATAGTCCGCAATATGTGTGTGACCAAACATTACAATATCGGCGCCCCTTGAGACGGCCTCGTCCACGAGTGCTGAGAGCGTCCGCTTCACCCCGTAGATATGCCCGTGGGTTATAAAAATTTTTGCTTTTCCAACACTGAACAGCTCGGCGTCCGGCAGGACGGAGCCTATATCGCAGTTCCCCCGAACCGCTTTCAGCGGGATTTGAGGGAACTGCGCTTCTATTTTTGCGGTATCTCTTTCGCCGTCGCCGAGATGTATTATCATATCAGGCCCGCTCTGCCTGATCATGTCGAGCATTTTCGAAGGGTTTCCGTGAGAATCGGAAAATACAAGAAGCTTCAAGGCGGCATCTCCTTAAAAAATAATGAGCCGTAACGTCTTTGTCTCCGTAGGTAACCGCCGCGGGGATTTTGAATATACTGAACTGAAAGAGTATCTTCGGGAGGTGACACGGCATGAATAATTTTGAAAAAATGAGTAAGGAACTGCTCAAAGGCGGGAAGGCGGGAGAGATTAGTAAGGTAGTAAACTCGTCTGAGGGTAAAAAAATCGGCAGTATGGTGGATGGAAACGCGCTGAAAAAAGCGGTTGCGGAGGGTGACAACGAAACTGTCAACCGTATCATGGGCCAGTTCCTGTCGACCGATGAAGGAAAATCCCTTGCAAAAAAGATCAGCGAGAATTTCGGAAAAAAATAGGACTGGGGAGGTTAGATAATGAGCGAGCTGGAGGGAATGATTAACGGGATACTTTCAAATCCTGATGAAATGAAAAAAATCATGGAAATGGCCGGAAAGCTTATGGGCTCGGAGGATGGGGACGCGTCCGACGGGTCATCGGAAAGCGCGCCGCCGGCGACTCCGTCGCTTGAACAGCTGCTGCCGGGAGTGGACATAGCCAGTTTGGCATCGGCGGCGCAGACTCTCCTGGGCAACGACACGATCAAGAAACTGCTGTCCGGTCCTCTGGTCAAAAATATAATTGGCGAAGCTGTGCATCCGAATAACGATAAACGCGAGCTGTTTAACGCCCTCAAGCCATGGCTGTCGGAAAAAAGGAGGGTAAAACTTGAAAAAGCGATAGTTTTTGCGAGAGCCATGCGTGTTGTAGGGGTGGCGACGCCGCTCATCAGAGGAGGGTAGAAGATGAAAAGATATATCGGTAACACCGGCACATACGAATATTTGCCGGAACCGAATACCTCAATTGCCGTCGAGCCTTTGCCTGAGCCCGGCACGGACAGCGACATATTAAGAAAACCATCGGGTCAGTCGGGCAATACCGGCGGACTCGAAGGTTTTCCAGGCGGACTCGGAGCCAAACCGGGCGGAGGACTGGGAAGTATACTCGGAGGACTGGGGGGAAGCAAATCCGGCGGCGGTCTCGGAAGCTTGCTAGGCGGTCTGGGCGGTGGATTGGGCAATATACTCGGCGGACTTGGCGGGGACAAATCCGGTGGAGGTCTCGCAGGTATACTTGGAAGCCTCGGCGGAAACCGGGAGAGCGGGCCAGAGGGTCAGAAGGGCATACTGGGCGGCTTGCTCTCAAAACTTGCTAGACCCAATCTGGAGCTTGAGGACCTTATCTTGGTGGGACTCCTTTATCTTCTGTACCGCGAGAGCAGGGATATTGAATTTCTGCTGATTGCGGGAGCCATGCTTTTCCTCTAAGGGACGTCAAACACACTGTCCGCTGGAGTCGAAAGGTCAGTTGACACAGAGGTCATCGAAAATATGGGCTCGTCCTTATCCATCTTAGTCATTGATACCAGAAGCCCGGTATCAATCGCGATATTGACCTGATATATATAACCCAGCTCGCCGCTGCTATACTCGACGAATATACAGGGCTGTCCGGCTTGATCGACATAGTAGGCATCGATAATGTCCTCCTGAGGGACATCCTTAATATCCTCGTAGGTTATGAGACTTGAGAAGCGGTCGATTTCCATGTCAATGCTGCTCTCACCAAGCTGCGACTTAAATACTGCGGAAGAACCATCGTACCATACATAAAGGTCACTGCCGAGAACAAGTATGTTTTTGACTGTTTTGCCGCTCGATATGCTGAGCCTGATTTTGCCTCCGGACTGCCAGTAGTTGAGCGTCTGCTCACTCTGGCCGCCATCCCAAACGGATTTCAGTGTGTAGGAGCGCGAAAAGCTCTCATGGCGAGACAAAGTCCCTAGGACGGTCTTGACGGTTTCGGCATTTACCTCGATCCGGTCGAATGCACCCTCCAGTGAACCTCCGCTGCTGTCCGCGGCGGGAGAGGGTAATGAAACGGCATTGGAGTTATCCTTCTGCGTATAAGTTATTAGCAGAAAGGCAACTGAGGCGAGTATCACCGCTGCAATTATTCCAAAAATTATACCCTTTCTCATGGGCAAAAATCCTCCGGGCGCTTGTCTCGCGCACCAAAGCTGAAAAGAATGGACTCCGCAATCCGGGGACAGGCGCTGCCGTCTCCGTAAGGGTTCACGGCTTTGGCCATACGCTCGTATGCGGCACTGTCCGTAAGAAGCTGACTGGCGAGAGAATAGAGACGTTCTTCCCCAACGCCGGCAAGGACAGCTGTGCCCGCTTCAACAGCCTCAGGGCGTTCAGTTTCAGAGCGCATGACAAGGACGGGTTTTCCGAGCGCGGGAGCCTCCTCCTGAAGTCCGCCGCTGTCCGTCATAATGAAATAGCTTTTTGACATTAGGCGGTGCATTTCCATCGCGTCAAGCGGCTCGATAAGGCTGATGTTTTGTACGCCGCTTAAAAGCCTTTCGGCGGTCTCGCGGACATAAGGGCTGGGGTGTATAGGGTATACAATTCTGACGTCCCCGAAGTCCCGTGCGACACGCCTGATCGCGCGGAATATGTTCTCCATCGGCTCCCCGTAGTTTTCGCGGCGGTGACAGGTCATGGCAATCACACGGCAGGCTCCGAAATCAAGATCCCTGAGAGTCTCCGTTTTAAAGACGCCGTCTCCAACGGTGTATTTCATGGCGTCTATTACGGTGTTGCCAGTGACAAATATGTTATTGGAAATGTTCTCATTTTTTAGATTTCGTGCGTTCTGCGCCGTTGGTGCAAAATGATACTCGGCGAGCCGTCCTATCAGGCTGCGGTTCATTTCCTCGGGGTACGGCGAATAGCGGTCATATGTGCGGAGCCCCGCCTCAACATGGCCAACCGGTACTTTTTCATAAAAAGCAGCGAGAGCCGCTGCAAACGCCGTCGTCGTGTCCCCATGGACTAGAACAAGGTCGGGCCTAGCTTCCTTCAGTACATCGCCGAGGCCGTTAAGCACGCTTCCTGTGATGTACGCCAAGGTCTGGCCTTCCTTCATCACGTCGAGATCATAGTCCGGCGTGATACCAAAGCAGTTCATCACATCATCCAGCATCTTACGGTGCTGCGCCGTAACGCATGCGAGGCAGTCAAACTCCGGTCTGCGTTTCAGCTCCAGATAAAGGGGGGCCATTTTTATCGCTTCTGGCCTTGTACCGAAAACAAGCATTACTTTAATGGGTTTCATCGTCGTCCTCCACATTCTTGCCGGATTTTCGGGTTACAGGGGCCTCATTCTTAGCGGAAAAAGCGCCGTCCTTGCTGCGGTGCAACTTGCCGTATACGAAAGCCCAGAGAAATGCGCAAAGACAGAAGCCGAGGATAAGTATAAGCGCTTTTATCTCACCGCTTGTTGTGATGACCACGGCGGCAAGCCCGAGTATTGCACTGATTGAATAAAGCACGGCCACGGCCTGCTTCTGGCTCAGCCCCATATCTATGAGGCGGTGGTGAAAATGTCCCCTGTCCGGGTGCATCGGGCTCTGACCCTTGAAAAGACGGCGGCAAAAGGCAAAAACCGTGTCAAAAAGAGGAACCGCGACAGCGAGAAGCGGAACGGCGAAGGACACAACGGCATAAAACTTGAAAAGCCCGAGTATGGACATGGTCGCCAGCACATAGCCGAGAAGGAGCGCTCCCGTGTCGCCCATAAAGATTTTTGCGGGATTTAGATTATAGGGCATGAAGCCGATGCAGGCACCGGCAAGGGCCGCCAAGACAACAGCAACGCTGCCGTCGGAAACGAGAAGGGCGATGACGAGCATAGTCAGGCTGCTGATCGTCGAAACGCCGACGGCCAGCCCGTCAAGCCCGTCGATTAGGTTGACGGAGTTAGTTATTCCGACAATCCACAGTATCGTTATAGGTATTGAAAGGTTTCCGAGGATAAGATAAGCCTTGTCGCTCCAGACAGCGGGATTGGCTAGTACGTTTATTTCGACTCCGTGCAGGACCGCGACTATCGCGGCGAGAATCTGCAGAATGAGCTTGACCCAGGCGTTGAGTGAAATAATATCATCGATGGCTCCCGTTGCCACGATAATCACGCAGCCGAGAAGGATGCCCTGCATCTGGCGCGTTATGTCGGCGAAAAGCAGCACGCTCAGAAGAAAACCGAGGAAGATGGCAAGCCCCCCCATTCGGGGTATCGGATGATCGTGGACTCTTCTTGCCTCACCGGGAACGTCCATCGCTCCAACCTTCTGAGCGAAGGCCTTGACAATCGGCGTCGCGGCAAAGCTTATTATGAAGCCGACCGCGACCGTTATCAGTATTCTTATCGCAAGCGTCGTATCTAAAGGCATGACAAATGATCCTTTCACTGTACGGAAATATCCGGACAATTACAGCTCCGTCGGGAATGCTATCTCTCTACGAAGCCGATTTTTTTGTAAACCTTACGCAGGGTTTTTGCGGAAGCGCGCGAAGCCTTTTCAGCGCCTTCCTTATAGATGCTTTCAAGATAGGCTTTGTCGGCAATCAAACGTTCAGCCTCTTCGCGGATGGGGCGCAGCAACTCGACAACGGATTCGCCGACTTTCACCTTGAAGTCTCCGTAGCCTTTGCCGCAGAACTCCTTTTCGATCTCATCAAAGCTTGACCCCGTCGCGGCTGAATAGATCTGCATAAGGTTCGATACTCCCGGCTTGTCAGACGGATTGCAGCGAACGCAGGTTTCGCTGTCGGTCATGGCACGCTTGAAGCAGCGCATGATATCGTCAGGACTCTGCATGATATATATGCAGCCTCCGGGGTCTCTGTCCGATTTCGACATCTTGCAGTCCGGGCTTGACAGGCTCATGATACGGGCACCGATTTTTGGAATGTACGGCTCGGGCAGCTTGAAAACATCGCCGTAAACGCCGTTGAAACGTACCGCGATGTCACGTGTGATTTCAACGTGCTGTTTCTGATCCTCTCCGACTGGGACAAGGTCTGTCTGATAAAGCAGGATATCCGCGGCCATAAGAGCCGGATAGGTGAAAAGACCGGCGTTGATGTTGTCGGCGTTTCTCGCGCTCTTGTCCTTAAACTGCGTCATGCGGGAAAGCTCTCCAAACATGGTGTAGCAGTTCAGAACCCACGCGAGCTCCGCGTGAGCCGGAACGTGGCTCTGAATAAAAATTGTGTTCTTTTGAGGGTCGAGCCCGCAGGCGACATACTGTGCAAGCTGGTTAAGGGTTCTGCGGCGTAGTTCCGCAGGATTCTGACGGGAGGTTATTGCGTGCATATCGACTATGCAGTAATAGCAGTTGTAGGTATCGGAAAGCTCGACCCAGTTTTTTATGGCTCCGAGATATGAACCGAGGGTCAGGTCGCCCGAAGGCTGGATTCCGCTAAATATTGTTTTCTTTTCGGCAGCTTTTTCATCCATTTTATAATAATTCCTTTGCAATGATCATAATGACAGCTCTTCAGCGAGTTTTTTGAAGCCCGGCAGCGAGCCTTTGATGGTTTCGGGGCTTACGCAGTAGGCGATGCGCACATAGCCCGGGCAGGCAAACGAGAAGCCCGGCACCACAAGGATGTTGTATTTTTTCGCCAGACTGCAGAATTCCTTGTCGTCGCACGGAGTTTTGACCCACATATAGAACGCGCCCTGCGGATATGCACATTCAAAGCCCGCTTCCTTCAAACCCCCGTAGAGCATTTTTCGGTTGTTGTCATAGGCGGCTATATCAGTTGTTTCGTCAAGGCAGCGCATGACAACTCTCTGCATGAGCGAGGGGGCGTTCACAAAGCCCATCACGCGATTCGCAATCGCGGCGGCATCGATTATGAGAGCGCTGTCGTCCGCGTCCGAGGGTATGACAAGATAGCCGATGCGTTCGCCCGGAAGCGACAGAGACTTCGACCATGAATAACCCACGATCGTGTTTCGGTAAAATTTCGTAAGCCAAGGGACCTCCGCGCCATCGTATGCAAGCTCCCTGTATGGCTCATCGGAAAGAATATATATCGCGTGACCGAATTCCTTCTGTTTCGCTTCAAGTACCGCAGAGATTTTTTTGATGGTTTCCTCGGAATATATTATGCCGGTCGGATTGTTGGGCGTATTCAAAATTATGGCTTTCGTTTTAGGCGTAAGCGATTTGCCTATGGCCTCGGCGTCCGGCTGAAAATCAGGGGCGTTCGGCGGAACGACGACCAGAACGCCATCGTAGTTTGCGACATAGTTGCCGTATTCAAGGAAATACGGAGCGATGACGACGACCTCATCGCCGGGATTCAGGAGCGTTTTCAAAATAACGTTGAGGCTTCCCGCGGCTCCGACCGTCATGATGATATTTTGTGCACCGAAGTCAGTTCCGAAGCGGCTGTTTATAGAGCCGGCTACGGCCGACCGCACATCGGGATAGCCCGCATTGGACATATAGCCGTGCACCATTGTGGAGGGTTCGCTGTTAAGAATGTCAAAAACGGCTTCCTTCACCTTTTCGGGCGCAGGAAAATTAGGGTTTCCGATGCTGAAGTCATAAACGTTTTCCCTGCCGTAGAGGGCGGCGAGCCTGTTGCCCTCCTCAAACATCTCACGCACTGTCGAATTGCGCTGAGTAAGCCCGAACATTCTTTCTGAAATATTATGTGCCATAACGATACCTCACAGACTTTTAAACGATATTCCAATGAAGTATTGTACCACGTTTTAACATTGCTTGACAATCCCCGCGATATAAAATATTATACAGTGTAGCCCAATCGGACACAAAGGAGAAATCGAAAAGCATGGACATGAAATGGTTTGAGGACATGGAACAGCGCATTCCGCACGGTGAGGTGAGAACGCGCTTTGCCCCGAGCCCCACAGGATATATGCACGTAGGCAATCTACGCACCGCGCTCTACACTTACCTGATTGCAAAAAAGAGCGGCGGGAAGTTCATCCTCCGCATTGAGGACACCGATCAGGGCAGGCTTGTCGAAGGGGCGACGGAGGTTATTTATAAGACCCTGCGGGACTGTCATCTTACGCACGATGAGGGACCGGATATCGGTGGCCCCGTCGGACCCTATATCCAGACCGAGCGCCGCGGGCTTTACGGGAAATATGCGGAACTGCTGCTCGAAAAGGGCGGAGCGTACCGCTGCTTCTGCCAGAAGGAGGATGGAGAGGACGATGTCGGCGAATTCAAAAAGACAGAGAATCCCTGCGCCCTGCTTACAAAAGAGGAATCTGACGCAAAAGCCGCGGCGGGCGAGCCTTATGTTATCCGCCAGCGTATTCCGCGCGAGGGGACTACCACCTTCCACGATGAAATTTTTGGCGATATCACGGTTCCAAACGACACGCTTGACGACAACGTACTCATTAAGTCAGACGGACTTCCAACTTACAACTTCGCGAACGTCGTCGACGACCATCTGATGGGCATAACCCATGTGGTCCGCGGCAGCGAATACCTTGCCTCGGCACCGAAATATAACCTGCTCTACGAAGCCTTCGGATGGGAGATTCCCAAATATGTCCATTGCTCTCCCGTTATGCGCGACCACCAGAACAAAATGTCGAAGCGTCATGGCGACCCGAGCTACGAGGATTTGATAAATCAGGGATATCTTACCGACGCCGTATTAAATTATGTCGCGCTTCTTGGCTGGAGTCCCGGCGGAGAGCAGGAAATGTTCTCCATTGAAGAGCTTTGCGAAGCCTTCGACATTTCCGGCATATCAAAATCTCCGGCAATCTTTGATATCGAGAAGTTAACATATTTTAACGCGGAGTATATCAGGGCGCTGACACCCGAACGCTTTACGGAACTTGCGGAGCCGTTTATCCGTCGGAGCGTAAAGAATCCTGCAATCGATATTTCGCTTTTTGCCCCGCTGCTTCAGCCACGCACGGACAAGCTCACGGATATTCCGGAGAAAATAGACTTTTTTGACGAGCTGCCGGATTACGATATCGAGCTGTTTACGAACAAAAAGTCCAAGACGGACGCCGCGATCTCGCTGGAAATGCTTAAGAAGGCCCTGCCCGCGCTTGAGTCGGCAGCGGACTGGACGGAGGAAACGATACACGATACGCTAATCGATCTTGCACAGTCGCTTGGAGTGAAGAACGCGACTCTTATGTGGCCTGTACGCATCTCAGTTGCGGGCAAGACGGTAACTCCCGGCGGCGCGGTAGAAATATGCCATATTCTAGGTAAAAGTGAAACTGTGAGACGAATTAAGCTTGGAATCGAGAAACTATAATTGAACAAAAACCGGTAAACGGCGAAGCTGAATCAAAAACTGATCTGTTTTGCAAAATATGCCCATACAAGCTATAATTTGACACAATTAAAACGCCCTTTTGTGTAAAAAATATGCACGAAGGGGCGTAGCTGTTTTTTTGCACGCCAGAACCTGAAATACAGACTGCGCCGTGTGGCGCGCGGGAGGCAAAATATGAGAAAGAGTACGGCAATAACAATAATTTCGCTGCTTGCCGTGGTTGCCGTGGCGGCAGCGGCGTTCGGCGTGGTTACGAAGCAGAAACTCGACAACGACGACCTGTATATATCTGCAAATTACCGTCACGCCTTTGCGGAGGTCGTTTCGAGCGTTTCGGATATGGACACCGCGCTGCAAAAAAGTCTCCTTGTCACCTCGCCATCGATGGCAGGGGCTGTCTGCACCGAGGTATACGGAAAGGCTCTCCTTGCAAAAATGGCACTCGGCGTAATGCCTTATTCGGCAAACGATATGGAGAAGACCGCGGGTTTCATAAGCAGGGTGGGGGACTATGCCTATGCGCTTTCTAGAAAGGCCGCAAAGGGCGAGGGCTTTTCTCAGGAGGAAAAGGACAATCTCCGCGCGCTTTCAGATACGACGGCAACGCTTGCCCAGAACCTCAACTCCCTGCAGAATCAGATGGGAAGCGGACTGGTGAGCATCGATCAGTATGCCAAAACGGTCGCTGAGCACGAAAAGACCGAAGAAGAGCTTCTGCCGCAGACCCTGGGAGACGGGCTAAGCTCCGTTGAACAGGAATTCCCGGAAACGCCTACTTTGATATACGATGGTCCGTTTTCCGAGCATCTCGAGGGGCTGAAGCCTCTGATGCTGGAAGGGCTGAGCGATATTGACGAGGCTGCGGGGCGCAAGGCCGCCGCGCAGTTCCTCGGCGTACGCCCGGAACAGATTCACCCCGCAGGGGAGCTGAACGCGGATATTGATTCGCTGTGCTACGAAGTGAAATTTGATGACGACGTGACCAGGGTGACGGTAAGCAAAAAGGGAGGACTGGTCTATCAGGTCGTCAGCTCAAGGCTTATCAGGCGTTCTGCCCTGAGCGCTAAGGAAGCGCTTGACGCGGCGAAGAAAATCATGGAGCGCAAGGGCTACAGCAATATGCGGGAAAGCTATTATATGATTGAAAATAACATTATGACAGCCAACTTCGCCTACAATGAAAACGGCGTTGTCTGCTATCCCGATTTGATAAAAGTGGGTATAGCCATGGATGACGGGACCCTGCAAAGCTTCGACGCGACTGGGTATATAAAATCGCACACCCAACGAACTATACCAGCCGCTGCGATTTCAGAGGAGAGCGCAAAGAGTAAGGTTCCGAGTGACCTCAACATTGTTAACGTCAATAAGACCATAATTCCCAGCGCGGGGAAAAATGAAGTTTTCTGCTATGAGTTCGAGTGCGAGGATACGAATTCCCAGCGCTTTCTGATATATGTCAACTCTCTTACAGGCGAACAGGAAAAAATATTTATCCTTCTGCAGGATGAGAACGGAACACTGACGCTGTAAAACAAGATTATTGGATTCCTGAAACGCTATAAGAAAATCAGACAGTCAATAGAATATGTCTGTAAAACCGATAATGCAACTGTAATGTCTGAAAACTAAGCATTTAATCAGGGATGACC
>JAYFQM010000022.1:0-63013 GCA_034927185.1 Oscillospiraceae bacterium
AGGCGTTTTTATCTATTCCGTATACTGATAAATCATTTAAAATTCGCGGAAAACTTGTAATCAACACGGGTATTTCTCTATCTATCAAGGCATTAGCAATACAGGCGGCTGTAAAAGTTTTTCCGTTCCCGGTATTACCCCAGAGCAAAAGTCCCGTGTTGTTCTTGTATACGTCGCTCCACGAATCAACGTATTTTTGAGCCTTGCCCATAATATCGGAGTTCTTATCATTGCTTGATTCGAAAGTATATTTTTTTAAAGCCTCATCCCTTATTCCGCTTGAACGCAAATCCCGCACATTGCGTAGGTGTGTTTCTCGTTTCCGTATTTCTTGAGCTTCACGTTTTTTTTGCTCAGTTTCGCATTGGCACTTAATTTCTATTTTTTGTCTCGGTGAACCGGGGGGGAAACAAATCATCTTTTCCTTTGGTGTGTGACACTTGCGGCAATAAAGCATTCCGTCTATGGGGTTAATATAGTCGTTAGTTGTTATTTCCATTTCTATAAACTGTCATCCTCTCTATAATTGTCGTTATATTTAAAACCGCAACTGACTCCGCACTCTTTACGCTCCCATGTACGGACAGCGGCTTTCCAATCCTTCATTTTGTTTTTACCAATCATCCAGTTTTTAGCGGTGTAGAAGTCAATAAAGTGTTGCCCGTCAATTCCGTTACTGCGCTCTTTGCAATAGGCTGTCACTTCTTCAAGTGTGGGTGGCGCAAAGCGATTAGCTTTCGCCCCAATATTATCTTTGTTATTCTTTTCATTTTTATCATTCTTCTCATTCTTGTTTGTATCCGTTGACTGTTTATTCTCTGTTACTCTGCTGTTACTTTCGTCCATCTCTGTACCTTGATAAAATTCGTAATTGCAGACCTTATAATGTGTTTCTTGCCTGTTACCTTTATCTCGATATATTTCAATCATGGAATTGGACTCAAGAAAACTAAGTATTTCCGTTATTGTTTTAGGATTAGGCGTTCTTAATATGCCTCGCTCGTACCACGCAACCCATTCAGATATTTGCCGAATACTTGTTATTCTTTCGCCGCGATTAACGGTCTTTGAGATAACTGCCCCAGAGTCACGTATTCGATATGGTATACTAGCGTCGGCATGGTTTGCCTCTAGTATTAATCTCTCAAATACGCGCAGATAGAGCGGGGGCATTTGATAGACTTCACTGTTCACAATTTGCCTATGTAGCTTTATATACCCTATGGAATTTGCGATAAAGTATCACCGTCCCTGCTCATCCATCCAAGTTTGAAGTCTGCTTGTGTTTATGAGAATTCGCCGCCCAATGCGGAATGCGGGATAAAAATCTTGTCGCTTTGTAAGCTGATATGCCGATATTCTGTTGATACCTAGGCTATCTGCCATTTCCTCTACACTCATTGCAAGCCGTTCTGACATTAGCATCCCTCCTTTGAAAGTTCGTCTATTATCTGCATGACACGTTCTTCTTTTTTTGCATCGAGCGGAAAGCGAAGCCAGCGGGTTAATGTGGGTTCGGATATGCTAAGCTCTCTTGCTATTTTCCAAAGTGACACATTGGCTATTCGAGCGGCATTTCTGATATTTGTGTTTTCTTTCATTTTATCCCCCCTCTCTTGACTGACAGTTTCAGGCTTTCAGTGCCTGATACGTGCGTGAAGTGAGTTTTTATCTTGGCGGTATCATACCGTGTGTGTGGTTCCTTTTATGCGAAATACCCTCTTGACTTTTCGATTTAGGCGAACTATGATGAACGAAGATGATATATCATTCACTATTATTATCATAACACGAAAAACTGAGAAAAACGAAAATTCACTATTAACAAGAAATAATGAATTATATATATGAGCTGTTCATAAACAGAAACGCTCAAGGGGGTTAGTATGCAAGAGACTCAAACAACAAAAATATTTGCAGAGAGAATACAAGATTTAATTTTTGAGAGCGGGAAAAGCTTCAAAGAGCTTGAACGCGAAACAGGTGTCCCCAGTGGTTCGTTAAGCAAGTATCAAAATGATAAAGGCGAAGCTGGTATTAACTCGCTTGTTAAAATTGCTAGATACTTTGACGTATCAACAGACTATTTGCTTGGGTTATCGGGGAACATCAGAACAAAAGACCCAGAACTACGGGCAATATGTGAGTTTACTGGACTGAGTGAAGAAGCAATTGCTCAGCTTCACGAAGAAAGCCTTGGAGATGGTAATGAAAGCATAAAAACAGACGATGAAGAATCTGTTTTATTATTGCTAATTGAAGAACTGCTTCACTATGGAAATTACGATTATATTTTAGAAATGTGCTACGGCATAAAAGCCTTGCTTGATTTTAAGGAAGAAGTGGAATCTTTGCCCAAAAATGTTTCATATACCGACGCACAACTACGACAACTAGCTATTGACCTTAACGCATTAACGGGCGGTATCTATGGTATCGATATATCAAGCAATATAATAGAAAATAGCTTTAATAAAGCAATTAAGGCTTTTGAAGAAATAATTGCTGAAATGACCGATTATGAAGCTTTAAAAGTTAAAATGGAAAAGAAATGGACGCGTAATTATATGAAGCAAAACGGGGAGAAACTTGATGACTAAACGTAACGCGCAGGGCTCCGGCACTATCCGTAAGAAAACAGTTATTCGCAACGGCAAAGAATACACATTTTGGGAAGCCCGTTACTCTGTAGGCACTGACGCGGGAAGCGGAAAGCAGATACAGCGCAGTATATCCGGCAAGACGCAAAAGGAAGTTCGGCAAAAGCTGACTAGCGTTCTCGGTAAAATAGATAACTCCGTTTATGCCGCGCCAGAGAAGATAACCGTTAAGGAATGGCTGGAAATATGGCAAGCTGAATATATTGGCGATGTTAAGCCGTTCACGGTAAAGTCATATCAGACACAAATTGACTGTCATATAGTACCCGCTCTGGGCGCAGTAAAGCTATCAGCCCTCAATACGCCTCAAATACAGAAGTTTTATAATGCGCTCGGCAAAGGGGACAAGCCGCTTTCGCCTAAGTCTGTTAAGAATGTACACGGCGTACTTCACAGAGCGTTGCAACAGGCCGTAGAGGTCAAATACATCATGTATAACCCCTCGGATGCTTGCAAGCTCCCACGAGTTGAAAAAAAGGAAATACAGCCATTCAACGAAACACAGATTAAAGAGTTTCTGACAGCCATAGAAAAGCACCGCTTTGCAACGCTCTATAAAGTAACGCTTTTTACTGGCATGCGAGAGGGCGAAGTTATGGGCTTGCAATGGTCTAATGTAGACTTTGCGAACGGTACAATTACCATCAGCAAGCAATTACAGAAGGAAAAAAAGAAGAACGCCAAGTATTACCTTGCACCGCTAAAAAACGACAAAACGAGAATAATCGTTCCCGCTCCCTTTGTTATGCAGCTCCTAAAACAACGGAGGGAAGAACAGATATTGCAGCGCTTCAAAATGGGGGAGGCATGGAATAACGAATTTGACCTCGTATTCACGGATGAAACAGGCAAGCACCTAGCCCATGCGACGGTGTACAATTGCTTCAAGCGTATCGCGGCGAGTATAGGCGCTCCCAACTCACGCTTTCACGACCTCCGGCACTCTTACGCCGTTGCAGCTATTCAAAGCGGAGATGATATAAAAACCGTTCAAGGCAATCTGGGACACGCTACAGCTTCATTCACGCTTGACGTTTACGGCCACGTTTCAGAGCAGATGAAAAAACAGTCATCGGAGCGCATGGAGCAGTTTATAAATTCGGTCAAAAACGCATAAAAAATACCGCCTCGGTCACGTAGACTAAGGCGGCTTTTTATGGGTCAAATTTTCGATTTTAATTCTGTAAAGGGAAAACTAAAGGGAAAACAGCTTGTAAAAAGGCACAAAAAAACCCTGTACCCATTGAGAATACAGGGTTTTTTCTTGGCGGAGAAGGAGGGATTTGAACCCTCGCGCGCTTTTGACACGCCTACTCCCTTAGCAGGGGAGCCCCTTCGGCCTCTTGGGTACTTCTCCATGCCGAAAGACTGACTTATATGATTGCACCGAGCTTCAATTCCGCAATGAAGCTTCACTTTTAAAAAATGGCGGAGAGAGAGGGATTCGAACCCCCGGTGCTTTCGCACAACGGTTTTCAAGACCGTCACCATCGACCACTCGGACATCTCTCCGTTTCGGTCGCTTTGGTATAATAACACAATATCCGTGTTGTGTCAACTGGTTTAACCTGAGCGAATTTCGATATTTTGAACACAGGTTTTTCCGTGTGGAAAAATGCAGCTCCGCCTTGAATTATTAATACTTTTCGGATATAATGATACAATATGCCGTAATGTTAGAAGAAAGAAAATCTTTGCAAATTACGGTTTGTGAAATCATATCCAGAGGATACAATTCTATGCATGGTAACTTATTCGTCAAAGGCGCAAGAGAGAACAACCTGAAAAATATCGACCTTGAAATACCCCGCGACAGCCTAGTTGTTTTTACCGGGCTATCGGGAAGCGGAAAGTCGTCGCTGGCGTTTGACACGATCTACGCCGAGGGGCAGCGCCGCTATGTGGAGTCGCTGTCGAGCTACGCCCGCCAGTTTCTCGGACAGATGGAAAAACCCGACGTTGACTACATCGAGGGGCTTTCTCCCGCGATATCCATAGATCAGAAAACAACCTCAAAAAACCCCCGTTCGACAGTCGGTACGGTCACGGAAATATATGATTACCTGCGTCTTTTGTGGGCGCGTATCGGAGTGCCGCACTGTCCGAAATGCGGCAAGGAAATCAAGCAGCAGACCATAGATCAGATAATTGACCAAATTCTGCTGTTTCAAGAGGGAACGAGAATCCAGATTCTTGCGCCCGTCGTTCGTGCCAGGAAGGGCGAATATCAGAAGGTGTTCGAGGACGCGCGCAAGAGCGGCTATGTCCGCGCGAGGGTCGATGGCAGCGTCTATGACCTCAGCGAGGATATCCGCCTTGAAAAAAACAAAAAGCACAACATAGAGATAGTTGTGGACAGGCTGGCGGTCATACCCGACGTTACGCAGCGGCTGACGGATTCTGTCGAAACGGCTGCGGCTCTTGCCGGCGGCATAGTGATAATCGATGTTCCCGATGAGAAAAGGGAACTGCTGTTTTCACAGAACTATGCCTGCGAGGACTGCGGAATCTCCATAGAGGAGCTCACGCCGCGCATGTTCTCGTTCAACAACCCGTACGGCGCATGCCCAACCTGCGGTGGACTCGGCGTCCAGCTCCGCGCAAAGCAGGAGCTTATCATGCCGAACACGGCGCTTTCAATCATGGACGGAGGTATCGAAGCAAGCGGCTGGGGCAACGTCCGCAACGACGGTATATCGAGAATGTATTTTGAAGCGCTCTCTAAAAAATACAAATTTTCGCTCACAGAGCCGATAAGGAATCTGCCGCCGGAGGTGATAGACATCATCCTTTACGGCACGAAGGGTGAAAAGCTGACGCTGTATTACGACCAGCCGCGTGGTAAGGGGACGTTGAATCAGCCTTTTGAGGGCATTGCGAACAACATCGAGCGCCGATATCACGAAACGCAGAGCCCCTCAATGCGCAACGAGCTTATGCAGTGCATGGGCGAATATGACTGTCCGGACTGCCGCGGCCTGCGTCTCAAACCGGAGGTCCTCGCCGTAACGGTCGGCGGAATACGCATCACGGATTTCACCGCTATGTCCGTTACAGATGCGCTGAGATTTCTGGACGGGCTGAGTCTTTCGCCTCGGGACGCGATGATTGCCGACAGGATTCTGAAAGAAATACGCCAGCGCCTGGGCTTTCTCAAAAGCGTGGGGCTCCAGTATCTTACGCTTTCGCGGGCGGCCGGCAGCCTTTCGGGAGGAGAGAGCCAGAGAATAAGGCTTGCGACTCAGATCGGCTCATCACTTATGGGGGTTCTCTACATTCTTGACGAGCCTAGTATCGGCCTGCATCAGAAGGACAACGAAAAGCTGATAAAGACGCTCAAGGACCTGCGCGACATTGGAAACACTCTAATTGTCGTCGAACATGACGAGGACACAATGCGCTCGGCCGACTATATTGTGGACATAGGCCCCGGAGCGGGGATACACGGCGGCGAGGTCGTCTGTACAGGTTCGATCGAGGACATCTGTGCCTGCGATAGATCGATAACAGGGCAATACTTAAGCGGAAAGAAGAAAATTCCCGTACCGGCGGAGCGCAGAAAGGGCACGGGTCACAGCCTTGTCATCCGGGGAGCTAGGGAGAATAACCTTAAAAATATTGACGTTTCCATACCGCTCGGCGTGTTTACCTGTGTTACGGGTGTTTCCGGTAGCGGTAAGTCGTCGCTGATAAATGAAGTTTTATACAAGACTCTGGCCGCGGAGCTCAACCGTGCCAAAACTCATGCCGGAGCGCACGACAGCATAGAAGGGCTCGGATTTCTGGATAAGGTCATTGACATAGACCAGAGCCCCATTGGCAGGACTCCGCGATCCAACCCTGCGACCTATACCGGCGTTTTCAACGATATCCGCGAGCTTTTCGCTTCGACTCAGGACGCGAAGATGCACGGCTATAGTGCAGGGCGGTTCTCCTTCAATGTCAGGGGCGGGCGCTGCGAAGCCTGCAGCGGCGACGGACTCATTAAAATTGAGTTGCATTTTCTGCCGGATATTTATGTACCCTGTGAGGTGTGCAAGGGAAAACGTTACAACAGGGAGACGCTGGAGGTGCGCTATAAGGGCAAGAACATCTCCGAAGTGCTTGAAATGACCATCGAGGAAAGCGTAAACTTTTTCGAAAATATTCCAAAAATTAAAAACCAGCTTCAGACACTCTGCGAGGTCGGGTTGGGTTACGTCAGGCTCGGTCAGTCCTCAACGACGCTCTCGGGCGGCGAGGCTCAGCGCGTCAAGCTTGCCACTGAGCTTTGCAAGAGGAGCACTGGTTCAACGGTATACATTCTTGATGAGCCGACGACAGGGCTTCATGTTGCGGACGTTCACAAGTTGGTGGAGGTCCTGGGAAGGCTCGTTGAGCAGGGGAACACCGTTATTGTTATCGAGCATAATCTTGACGTTATAAAGACCGCGGACTATATAATAGACCTTGGTCCCGAGGGCGGCGACATGGGCGGAGAGGTCGTTTTTACTGGGACGCCAGAGGAATGCGCGGCCTGCGAGAAAAGCTACACCGGTCAGTTTTTGAAGAAAATGCTAGTTTAATCGCCACATTTTTAATATATTTATTAACAAATCAAACTCATCCCCCGTATCATGGGTAAAAGGGGGAACAGGTATGGAAACAATCGAGATTATTTCGGCGTTCGCGCTTTCGCTTTCCTTTCTTTTGCTTATATGGACAATCAAAGGCTTCATGCTGAGACCGTACGCCCGCGGTGGAGGGATAAAAATTACGACTGTTCTTACCGCGGACGGAAGCACTAAAAATCTTGAGCGGGAGGTAGCAAACCTGCGCTGGCTAAAGGAAGACGGCAGGCTCAGGACGGAGATACTTATAGTCGACGCAGGCATGAACTCCCAGACTGCGGAAGTCGCAAGATCCCTGCAGCGCAGAGATCCGACAATCAGGATATGCACACCTGAGGAAATCGCAAATATTATCACGCGGGGTATTCCGAATGGAGAAAAAGGATAGCTACATAGAAATCTCGGGAACGGTCAAAGCGGTTATGTTCCAGAACGATGAAAACGGGTACACCGTTATCAGGCTGGAGACACAGGACGGCGCAACTGTAACCGTTGTCGGCTGCCTGCCCTATGCCTGCCCTGGTGAGCAGCTTACCGTAACAGGGGAATACACCAGGCACTCCGTCCACGGCGAGCAATTTAAGGCCGAATGGGCGGAGCGTATGATGCCCGAGGGTGCCGAGGCAATCTATGAATACCTTGCTTCGGGCGCGCTGCGCGGCGTCGGCCCCGCAACGGCTACGCTCATCGTATCCGCTTTCGGAGGTGATTCTCTCAGGGTTATAGAAAACGAGCCTGAGAGGCTGGGACAGGTCAAAGGCATAGGTAGAAAAAAGGCTTTAGAGCTTTCAGAAGCCTTTAAAAAGCAGGTCGGTATGCGTAGACTGCTTGAATTTCTGGGGAATTATGAAATAAGGCCTATAGTCGCGATAAGGCTTTTTCATGACTTCGGTGAAAAATCACTCGAGCTTCTTCAGGAAAATCCCTATATCATCGCGGGCGAGCGCATCGGGGCAAGCTTTGCCGAAGCTGATGAGCTCGCGCTGAAAATGGGCTTTGAAGATGACTGTGCCGAGCGGGTTGAAGCTGCTGCTATTTATGAGCTTTGGCATAATTCGAGAAACGGGCATACGTTCATCCCTGCGGATAAGCTCGTCGCGGCGACATCACAGCTGATCGAAGTGGGGGCTGAGGCGGTTGAAGAGGCTTTGGATGTCCTGTCCGACAGCGGTGAAATAATACGCACCGTGATAGCCGAAAGGGAAGGCTGCTATCTAGCATCACTCTTTGAGGCTGAGGTATATACGGCCGGCAGAATAAAAGAAATGTCGGGTGAAAAAATAAGCCTAAAGACTGATATCGACACACTCATAGCCCGGATTGAAAGGGAACAGGCGGTTTCTTACGCCGATATGCAGCGCCACAGCCTGAAAATCGCTGCTCAGAGACAGATTATGGTGCTTACTGGTGGACCGGGAACCGGAAAAACGACGACGGTGAGGGCAATAGTCTCGCTCTTTGAGAAGCTGGGACTAAAGACACTGCTGACGGCGCCGACGGGCCGGGCCGCGAAGCGCATGAGTGAACTGACAGGCAGGGACGCCGCAACCGTGCACCGGCTGCTTGAAGCGGGATTTTCCGAGCAGCGCGACGAACTGATATTCAAAAGGGACGAGGACGAGCCGCTCGTTTGCGACGCCGTAATTCTGGACGAATGCTCAATGGTGGACATATCCCTCATGGCGGCGCTGCTTCGTGCTATGCCGCCTGAATGCAGACTCGTTATGGTCGGGGACGCAGACCAGCTTCCGAGCGTGGGGCCGGGAAACGTGTTTCTGGACATAATAAGGAGCAACATCGTCGAAACGGTGCGCCTTACGGAAATTTTCAGGCAGGGCGCGGAAAGCCGCATAGTGGCCAACGCCCACAGGATAAACAGGGGAGACCACCCGGAACTCAGCGGGAATTCATCAGCCAGCGACTTCTTCTTTCTGCGCAGGACCGAACAGGCCCGTACAGTAGAAACGATAGTCGAGCTGTGCAACAGCCGCCTTCCCGAAAAAATGAATATACCTGCGGCAGATATTCAGGTTCTCAGCCCGACCAGACGCGGCGAAACTGGCACAAGGTATCTGAACGCGGTGCTTCAAAAAGCGCTGAACCCGGCGTCACCAGCGAAAAAGGAGAAAAAATTCGGTGAAATTGTCTTCCGCGAGGGAGACAGAGTGATGCAAACAAGAAACAATTATGATATAATATGGTCACATCCGGAAATAATTGGTTTTTCAGATGAGGACGGCAAAGCGGGGCTTCCCGTTATTACGCTGGGAGCGAAGCCAGAGCATGGAACGGGTATATTTAACGGCGATATAGGCGTTGTGGCAGGAATTGATTCAGAAAACGAGACTATGTCGATACTATTTGATGACAGACTGGCTTATTACGGCTTCGATATGCTGCCGGAGCTTGAGCACGCCTTCGCGATGACGGTACACAAGTCACAGGGAAGCGAATTTAAAGCCGTTATTCTCGCTGTTCAGGACGGCTCACCTCAGCTTATGAGCAGAAGCATTCTTTACACGGCAGTTACCAGAGCAAGGGAGCTTTTGATAATCGTCGGGAACGACTCGACGGTTTTCAGAATGATAGATAACCAAAAGGTGACAAGAAGATACAGCGGACTTCGTGCCAGATTGACGGATTAGCTTGCGGCGGGACTTGCCGCGCGACTGGAAAGGACGTTATAGTCATGAGTGCTTTTTCGGGACTTTTGGATCTTTTATTCCCCCCTCGCTGCGCTTTTTGCAGAAAAATTCTGAAAACGGGCGAAACGGGAATGTGTAAAAAATGCAGCGGTACCATAAAACGCACAAATAACGGCGGCACCCAGAGTGGGGACTTCTTTTCGTGCTGCGTTTCACCGCTTTATTACGAAAACGAGGTACGCGACGCAATACTGCGTTTTAAATTCAACGACGCGACGGTATATGCGGACCTTTTTGGCGAGTTTCTGGCGGACTGCATAAAAGAAAACCTTAAGGGACGCTATGATATCATTACATGGGTACCGCTCAGCAAGACCCGCCTGAAGAAGAGGGGATACGATCAGGCCATGCTGCTGGCAATGTCAGCAGCTTTAAAGCTTGACGATGTAGCTGTCGAGCTTCTGAGCAAGACCGCCGATGTACCCGCACAGTCGGGCGTTGGCTCTGCTGAAAAGCGCCGCGCCAATATTTCGGGCGTTTACAGTGTTGTCGACGAAGAGCTTGTCCGCGGCAGGCGCATACTTGTGATTGACGATATTATTACCACAGGCTCGACCCTTTCCGAATGTGCAAGGACCCTGAGATATTCGGGAGCCGCGGAAGTCATGTGCTGCACGCTCGCGAGGACATGAGAATAAAACCGGAAAGTTCTGTCAAAGATTTAAATAAAGCGTAGGAGCCCTGCGCATACCACTATTCATCGAGACAGCGAAAGGAATGGTCGTAAACATGGTCTTTTTTGAAAGAGATATTGCGATTGATTTGGGAACATCCAGCATAATCGTATACGTGAGCGGAAAAGGTATAACCTTGCGAGAGCCGACGGTCGTCGCCGTGGACAAGCATTCGGGCAAGCTCTTAAAGGTCGGCGAGGACGCGCAGAAAATGCTGGGCAGAACTCCTGCAAACATTGTTTCAATACACCCGATAATTAACGGAGTGGTTTCCGATTACGACATGACGGTCAGAATGCTTAAGGAGCTTATACAGAGGATTACTTCATTCAGCCTGTTCAAGCCGCGCGTAATAATCTGCGTACCAGGCAGCATTTCCGGCGTTGAGGAGCGTGCGACAATAGACGCGGGAATCGAGGCAGGAGCCAGGAAGGTATATCTTGTGGAGTCCTCCGTTGCGGCGGCTATGGGCTCCGGAGCGGATATCACGAAACCAGACGGACACATGGTGATAGACATAGGCGGAGGAACAACGGAGGTCGGAGTCGTGTCGCTCAGCGGCGTGGTCGAGAGCGAATCGATTAAATCGGCGGGAGATGCGTTTGACGAGGCAATAGTTAAATACATACGCCGCAAGCACAATCTTCTCATCGGCCTTAAAACTGCCGAAGAGCTGAAAATCAGGATCGGAAGCGCGTATCCTGTTCAGGACCCGAGCTCCGAGGAGATCAAGGGGCGCTGCCTGATGACAGGGCTTCCTCGCACCGTGGATATCGACACCAACGATATCGCCGAGGCGTTGCAGGAGCCTCTGACCGCTATACTCGACGCTGTGCAGATGGTGCTTGAGAGAACACCTCCTGAGCTTGTGGCGGATATTTCGCGCAATGGTATTGTTATGTGCGGCGGAGGTAGCCTGATACCGGGACTTGATAAAGTTGTTTACTCCAAAACCGGAATCAGGATAGATCCTGTAGACGATTCGGTTACCTGCGTGGCCTATGGAGCGGGCAAAATGCTGGATCATTTTGCCGGCATGCAGGAGGGAATGATCAATCTTGCCCGCAAGCGTCAAATGAAATAAGTCTATGAAATAGCTTTGCGGCGGGGACCTATAGGTCACCGCCGCAAAGCTATCGTATTATTTAAATGCGCCATTTATGAAGCCCACTATCGATGCAGTGAAGAAGGTCTACCGGAAGTGAAGGCTTTTAAGGGCGTATGGAAAAGGCCATGAAGCAGGGGATAAAGGCATGGTACCGGCCGTGGCCGGCAGTGGATCGCTCAGTTATTCGCCTCGGCATTCTCCAGCTCGCGGCTCCGGCACTTCGACCGCAGCCAAAACAGGATGTCCTCGTAGACTTCGTCCTTGTTCTGTTCGTTAAGTATTTCGTGCCGTGAGTCATGGTAGAGCTTGAGCGTTACGTCAGAAAGGCCTGCCTTTAAAAATCCGTTATAGGCGCGAAGAACGCCCTTTCCGTACTCACCGACAGGGTCCGCGTCGCCCGAAACAAAGAAAACCGGCAAATCCTTGTTCATGCGTTCGAGGTTCTTGGGGCTAGCTATGTACTTGATCCCCATTAGCATATCACGGGTGAGGTCGGCGGAGGAGACAAAGCCGCAGTCCGGATCGCTTATATATTCGTCGACGACCGCGTTGTCCCGGGTCAGCCAGTCAAATTCGGTGCGGTTTGGTTTAATGCGTCCGTTATAGCTTCCAAAGGACAGCTTGTTTAGAAACTGGCTTTTGTAGTTCGTGCCATGACTTTTGATTATGCTGTTTGCAAACGCAAGACCGGTGTTCAGCAAAAGGCCGCTCTGCTGACCTGTGCCGCTGAGAATAACGCCGTCAGGCCCGTCGTGATAGCGGATTATGTATGTACGGGTGAGAAAGCTTCCCATTGAATGGCCCAAAATATAGATTGGAAGGCTGAAATACTGCTCCCTGAGGCGCTCATAAAGCTTGCGCATGTCTCCGACGACAAGCTCCCAGCCTCCGTGTTCGCCGAAGTAGCCTTTGTTGTTTGGATCAGAAACGCTCTTTCCGTGTCCGAGATGGTCGTCGCCAGCAACGACGAAGCCGTTTGACGCCAGAAACTGCGCAAATTTGTCATATCTGCTGATGTGTTCCGCAACTCCGTGGCAGATCTGGACAACACCGATGGGAGCAAAGTCGGGAAGCCATTGGCGTACATAAATTGTGCTTTTGCAGTCACAGGAATTGAAGCTGAATTCGTTTAAAATGGGCATTAAAGCGACCCCCTACATTATAAAGAGCTATGCCATATTTGTAACTCTATTGTAATTATTTTATATTGCCTATTGGTATAAGTCAACCTGAAATACGCTGTTTCCAGAAAAAACAACGTTTATTCTATAGGAAGCTCAATAATTTCAAGTCCTCGACGGAGCGCGTAAAGCAAAGTGTTCATTGTGCCCCCGGTCTTACCGCCGTATGCCGCTATCAATACTGAGGAGTTATCTACCATATATCTGTTCCTGCGCATCATACAGTCCGGAGAATAGTCCTTTTGAACGAGAGTAAAGTAATCGCAGTCCGCGACAAGCCTCGCGTAGCGCTTTCTAAGCGCTTCCGACCACCCTTCTGACTGCCGCTCGTACGGGACGGCTGCCTCAAGGGTGATTTCCTCATGAGAAGCTCTCAGCTCCATGACCGCTTCGCAGAAAAACATATCGCTCCCGGTTGCCATTCCACAGATAAAGTGACTGATGCCGGAGCGGTAAACGGACTCCACTGAGTCCCCGATCATTTCTTTCAGTCGTATGCAGCGGGGGTCATTTTCGTTATTTTTCCAGGGAAGCTTTTCTACCCTGTGTCCGGTAAAGGTGCAGGCGGCTTTCATACTGTCCATAAATACCCTCCGCATCAGGAATATTTAATTTTACTATTTAACTTCAAAATTGTCAAAATATGTTGCGCTGCTAATAAATATAGAACCAATTTTTTGAAATGTTGACGAAGAAATTTAATAATTATTAAACAATTTGCTCATAATACCTTTGAATTCATTTTGGAGGATAAAAAATGAAAAGAACAACAGCTATCATCGTCCTGGCGCTAATGATTTTGGCCATACTAGGCGGCTGCAAGACCAGCACCACGACGCCGTCAGCAAGCCCGAATGTTCCGGTGGTTTCGGAAAGCCCGGCGATTCCTTCACCGACAACAGGCGAAAGTCCTGCCGCAAGCGCTAAGGTATCGCCAAGTCCTTCGGCCTCGCCGGAGACTTCACCGGCTGCGTCGAAATAAGCCAAGCAACATGAAAAAGACGAGTGCGTTCGCACTCGTCTTTTTCATGTTCTAAGTAAAAGCGGTAATCAGCCGTTTGCAGCGGATGCCGAAGGAGCGGCTGCCGGAGCTTCGCTGGCAGCGGGAGCCTCGCTGGGCGTGGGCTCTTCACTGGCAGTGGGAGCCTCGCTGGGTGTGGGCTCTTCGGACACTGTGGGAGAAGTTAAGGGCTCCTCAGCCTTTTTTCCACAGCCGGAAAATGCAACGATAAGCATCATAGCGGCAAGAACTACAGCAAAAGTTTTTTTCATAGTTTTTTTCCTCCAAAACTAATGATAGTCTGCCCGGGAACAGTTGGTGTTCTCTGGGAACCCGTTGATACTAGCACCGATGGAGGGATATGTCAATACAAAACCGAATATATTTAATAGTTAGTTAATAAAAATTTAATATCTTGCTTTTGACCATTTGCCAGGCGGCAAAAGAGAAACGTGATGGACACCCATAAAACTATTTTAGAGTTTGAGCATAGACAACATATTTTTCAAGCTTCTGCGAACAGACCTCCTTATCATCTCCGCTGACAAGGATATATATCTTGATTTTTGGTTCGGTGCCCGAGGGACGGACAATAAAGGAGGTATCGTCCTCAAGCTCGAAATAAAGAACGTTTGAGCCGACAATATGGGTTTTACCTACGACGCCGAGGCCAGGAACGATGACCTTTCCGTTTGAATAATCCCTTTCCCGGAGAACCTTGACGCCGCTTATTTCGGCGGGAGGAGCCTCTCTAAGCCGTGCCATCAGCCGGCGCATATCTTCAAGACCGTCGATGCCCGGCATAACAAGATTGAGAGTCTTCTCTGCATAGTAACCGTACTTTTCATAAAGCATATCGAGAGCCTGAAGAAGCGTAAGGCCCTTACCGAAGTAATAGGCCGCCATTTCAGCCAAAAGCATTGAGGCCGTGACGGCATCCTTGTCTCTTACATAATCGCCGATCATATAACCGTAGCTTTCCTCGTATGCCATAACATACCTGTAGCTTCCGGCTTTTTCATATTCCGCAATTTTCTCGGCCATGAATTTAAAGCCTGTAAAAGTATCGTCTATATGGACTCCATTTTGCTGCGCGATTTCACGCGCCATTTCAGTCGTGACTATTGTTTTGACCGCGGCGGCATTTTCCGGAAGAGTGCCGGCCCTTTTTCTTGCAGTAATAATGTAGTCAAGCAGCAGAACACCCGTCTGGTTGCCGGAAACCGTTACATATTCGCCGTTGGTGTCGCGCACCATGATGCCAACCCTGTCAGAATCAGGGTCGGTACCGATTATGAGGTCGCAGTTTTCGCGTTTTGCAAGGTCAATAGCAAGATAAAAGCCTGCCGGCTCCTCGGGATTGGGACTTTTAACGGTTGGAAAAGTACCGTCGATGACCATTTGCTGCGGCACAGGAATAATGTTTTTGATTCCAAGACGGCGAAGCGCCTCCGGAACAAGTTTGTATCCTGCTCCATGGAAGGGAGTATAGACAATCTTAAATCTGTCAGCGACACGGGCGACGGCCTCGCGGTCGATGGCCTGCGAAAGGACATTTCCAAGGAAATCCTCGTCGGTTTCGGCACCGATGGTTTTGACAAGACCCGCTTCAACGGCTTCGCTGAACCCCATCCGCCGGATGCCGGTGAATATGTCGATGCTTGCCATCGCGTCGGCAATAGCCTGAGCGTGCTTTGGAGGGAGCTGAGCCCCGTCCGACCAATAGACCTTATATCCGTTGTATTCGCGGGGATTGTGGCTTGCGGTAACATTGATGCCCGCAGTCGCTCCAAATGAGCGTATAGCGAAGCTCAGCTCCGGAGTCGGACGCAGAGCGTCAAAGATGCGCACAAAAATCCCGTTAGCCGCCATGACAGATGCCGCGGTGCGCGCAAATTGCTCGCTGTTCTCCCGGCAGTCGTAACAGATTACAACGCCTTTTTTCATGGCTTGCTCACCCTCGGCGCAGATCACGGAAGCAAAGGCCTGCGTAGCGTGCCTGATGATATGTCTGTTCATACGGTTCAGGCCCATACCCATTATGCCGCGAAGTCCCGCCGTACCGAATTCAAGCGGCGCGAAAAAGCGGCTTTTAATTTCCTCCTCATCGCCCGAAATATCATCGAGCTCCTTCCATTCGCTTTCCGAAAGAGCGGGGCTGTCCATCCATCGGCGGTATTCTTCCATGTAGTTATTCATCTGTGCCACCTCCTATAAGAGAAGCCGCGTCGTCATGCATCGAGATGGGTACGAAAATGTCGCTGCCCTCGGCGCTCATACCAAGAACCACAGCACCGAAAGAGCCGCTTCCGGGATATATTTTCACGGCCGGGATTCCATAGGCGGAAAGCATGCTTATAAGCATTTCATCTTCCATATCAACCGAAGAGCAATGCTTCAGAAAAGCGGGCGCTTCCGGTTCGCCGTCCGTTTTCGGCCAACTCCTGTATATCTCGCCAGGCAGAGACCGATACCATGAGGGAGGTTCCTTTTCGGACAGGTCCTCATGTTCCCCGTCTGTCGGGGACTTGCTTTTGTGCTTAAAAAAACACATTTTAAACTCTCCTTAACAGCGTAACTGAGCTCAGTTATCGGCTATTTATGGTATTTGCTGTTTTCGCTTATCATTATACCCCTGTAAATCTGTTCCGCAAGCATAACCCGCGCAAGATGGTGCGGAAAAGTCATTTCCGACATCGACAGGCACATATCTGCCCGCTTTTTTATGCAAGCGTCCAGCCCGAAGGAGGAGCCGATGATGAAGCAGAGCTTCGATTTGCCCTCACCCGCGCATTTACTCATGAGAGAGGCAAATTCGGCGCTGCCAAGCATGCTGCCTTCGATACATAAAGCGATGACAAAAGCGCTCGAAGGTATGTTCTTTTCAATTTCCAGCGCTTCCTTGCGGAGCCCGGAGACTATCTCTGCTTGAGACGGATTCTGCGGCAGTTTTGTTTCGGGAAGCTCCGTAAGTTCCATTTTGCAGTAAGGCCTGAGACGTTTTTCATATTCGGAGAAAGCCGAAACGTAGTGGGCTTCGCGCATACGCCCAACGCAGATGAGATTGATATTCAGCATAGGATGTCGTCTCCGACCGATATTTTTAGTATGTCCCGTTCGGGGGCGATTTCAACCGAAACGTCTTTTACAGTGTCTATTCCTTCGGCCGACATAATATCCGAGACGCATTGCCTAGCGAGCGAGGGTATGTTGTTCTCACGGCTCAGGTGGCCAAGAACCAGCTTGCGTGTGCCGTTTTTATATAGCCACGCCGCCAGATCGCCACAGCAGACGTTTGAAAGATGCCCGTTATCGGAAAGTATCCTTCTTTTTAAATAGACGGGGTAAGGGCCGTTTTTCAGCATTTCAAGGTCGTGGTTAGACTCGATTACTGCGGAGTCCACCCCGCGGAGTCCCTCCAGTATTTCGTCGGTTACATGTCCGAAGTCCGTACAGAAGCCAAAGACTGCGCTTCCGGACAGACGATAGCCGACGCTTTCCGGTGTGTCATGAGGTGTCCGGAAGGGCAGGACCTTAAGATCTCTTATGTTATAATCCTGACCAGGCGGCAGCACAGTTAAATAATCGTCGACCCCCGCAATTGACCAGCTCAGATGGTTGGCCACAGTACGGGGGGCAAATATCGGTATATCATGATGCTTTATTATAGTACTCAGACCACTGATGTGATCCGAATGCTCGTGTGTAATAAGTATGCCGGAAAGCTGCTCAGGCACAATGCCGATTAATGACAGCGCCGCAACGATGCGTTTTGCGGAAATACCGGCGTCTATAAGCACCGCCGTATCTCCGTCCCTCACAAGGGCACAGTTTCCGGTGGAACCGCTAGCTATTGTATAAATCTGCATAAGTCTATGTCCTTATCAAACCACCGCGGATGAGTATTCGTCCGGCTCGGAGATGCAGGTGATATCTGCTCCGAGACTTTTTAGTTTGCCGACCAGATCCTGATATCCGCGTTCGATATAGGAAACCTCCTCGACAACTGTCTCGCCCTTCGCGCAAAGCCCAGCGATTACGACGGCGGCGCCGGCGCGCAAATCGCAGGCGGCAACAGGCGCTCCGGTAAGAAAAGATACGCCCTCTATAACCGCTGTCTTGCCGTCCACCTGAACCTCAGCGCCCATTTTTTTTAGCTCCGATATATATTTGTAGCGATTGTCCCAAACTCCCTCGGTAACGACGCTCGTCCCCTCCGCAAGACAAAGGACAGTGCTGATCTGGGGCTGCATATCTGTCGGAAAACCGGGGTAGGGCTGAGTCTTGACGTTAGCGCGGATGAGCTTTCCTGTACGGCGGACAACGACGTAATCGGGGTATTCATCAACCGTTACTCCCATTTCCCGGAGCTTTGCCGAGATACAGTCGAGATGCTTGGGAATGACATTTCTTATCGTTATTTCTCCGCCGGCCGCCGCGACGGCCGCCATGTATGTTCCAGCCTCGATCTGGTCGGGTATGATGGAGTATGTTCCTCCGTGGAGCTTTTCGACTCCATAAATTTTTATTGTGTCTGTTCCGGCACCGCGTACATCCGCTCCCATGGAGTTTAGAAAGTTCGCGAGGTCGACTATATGCGGCTCTCTTGCCGCGTTTTCGATTGTTGTTTTGCCCTGTGCCTTGCAGGCTGCAATCATAATATTCATAGTCGCGCCGACGGAAACCTTGTCCAAATAGATTTTCGTTCCGGCCAGAATGCCGCCAGGAGCCTCGGCATAGACGAAGCCGCCGCGAACCTCGACCCTCGCGCCCAGAGCGGTCATGCCCTTTATGTGCTGATCAATAGGACGGACGCCGAAATTGCAGCCGCCGGGCATAGTCGTTTTTGCTGAACCAAAACGTCCCAGCATCGCGCCAATAAGATAGTAGGACGCGCGGATTTTGCGCATCAAATCATAAGGTGCACCCTCCTTACACACACGGGTGCAGTCAATCTCGACAGTGGTTTTATTTACTGCGCGAACCTTAGCTCCCATCTCGCTCAGTATTGTAAGAAGCATATCGGTATCGCTAATCTGAGGTATGTTTTCAATTCTGCATATGCCCTCGACCATGAGGGCGGCAGGTATGATAGCAACAGCGGCGTTTTTTGCCCCGCTGATCTCAACTTCGCCGTGTAGAGGATTTCCACCTCTGATGACATATTTATCCAAAAAATACACCTTCCCGTGACGAGAAAATATCGCACATCTCTGTTTATGTATGATACCCGAAGTGAGAAATAATAGCCGCAAAAATTACGAATATAATTCTCCCAAAAAGGCAGGGAATGATTCCATTCAAAGAATTTCCAGTGAATTATAACATAAAGATTACAAAAATTCAACAAAAAATAAATATGCCGATCTACGAGGCATTTTCAATGTTTTCAGCCTTTACGGTCTCCGCATCAATGTAGAAGGGACCGGAATTCGTAGTGATGCACCACACCGGCTTCAGAGTGCAGTTGCCCGATACTGTCGAATACATATTATACTCTATTTTTAGGCTGTTGATCTCGCTGCATATAAAGCCCGTCTGATGTACGGACTGAAGAAAGCTCATGATAACCGTAACGCTGTCCGGGTAAGTTTCCGATGATTTTATTCCGCTTTTGACATCCAAGGGCCTTGTCCCGCTGATACGCTGGAGATCGTCGGAACAAAAAACGAAGGTGACGCGTGCGTTATATATACTCGTACCCTCCCAGGAACAGCAGAGAATCACTGTAGTTTCGCTGCCCTCGACTGTCACGACGGGTTCAATGTCGGAGCAATCAAGCCCGAGCCGCTTAAGAGCCGTTTTAGCGGCACCGACTGGGTCCCTACCCTTTGTAATGACACCCGAGTTAAGCTCTATTTCGAATTCCCCTGTACCCCGGAATTTACCCTCACCGTTCGGCCCACTGTAGAAAAAGATGTTGCCGCCCTTATCCACTGCCGTGCAGGTACCGATAAGTGAGGCAAGGCTGCGCTGTTCGGTATCCACTTCGCGACTGAGATACAAAAGAGGAGGGACAGTTTCGGAAAGCTCGATATCAGAACTCAGCGTTATGCCTTTTTCCGCGAGGACTTTTTCAAGCGCTTCCATGCGCGAAGCCTGAGCCTTATGCTCTTCAATGTCGTTGGTGATCACAATATACAGAAGAAAAGCGTTTACTACTGCAAGGAGGACCAGTATGAAGTTTTTGATTTTTGATTTATCCACGTTTAAACTCCCATAGGTTTCAGCCGTATCCATGTGAAGGCGACAGAATCACCTTTATCCTCGTAGGTGAGCAGAGGCTCTCCGCCGGTCGATTTTGCAATAGCCGCAGCCTGCTCTTCCGGAAGAGGAACGATGGTTTCACCAGGGAAAGTGTAGCTTCTTAGGTAAAGCTCCGCTTTAACGATCTTGCCGTCGAGAATCTGGAAGGATGCCGCATTCTTGCCGTTCGGCAGAGTAACGGGTATCCCGTCAACGTAATATCCGAAGCTGATGATGCAAGAAGAGGGGGATGAGAGGTTAGAAACATTAACGAGTTCCGTGACGCCCTCGCCGCTGATCTGGCCGATGCTGTTTTTCACTATTTTTGAGCACGCAGATATGCAGTCCGTGATTGTCAGTTCACCCGAGCTGGAGCCGATGAGGATTCCGCTGTCCTCCGACGTATCGAAGATGACTTTTCCGGACGATTCTATTCTCAGGCTTTTGCCGCCTTCGACATAGGCCACCGATCCGTCCGACTCGGTATATTCCGAAACAACGCGGCTGTTTAGTCCAAAGCATTCCAGAAGCACTGCTCCGTCATAGCCGTCACGTACCGGATTCGAGACGTTAACTGCGCGGAGAGCTTTTTTTTCATGGGAGAATATGAAATAAGGGTCAAGCGCAGAGAAATCTTTTCCCAGCTCGAAAGCGAAACTCGCGCTGCCTATCGGGCATTCGGCGATTTTCGGTTCTAACGAAGAGAAGCTGAGAGCCGTGTTGCAGCGATAGATTTTTCCGTTGCTCTCACTGAGATAATATAAAACCAGTTCTTCTCCGTCCGAGGAGAGCAGAAACCTTCGAGCCGTATCCAGAGAGGCCCCGCCGTTTATCTCGGTACCTAGCGACGAAGCAATCGCGCAGAGAGGCTGGGGATAGAGATAGTCAAAAAAAACACCGCTTGCCAAAAGGGCTGTCCGCCATTGCTCGACAGACACCTCCTCGGGATTGCCGGACGAGCCAAGAGCGTCTCCCAGGTCAGTGGAAAACTGAGCGATCAACTTCTCCTTATCATCGCTGCCGTATTTAACCGCATAGTGCGATGATCCGTTTGCCGCCGTTACAAGCAAATAGACGGGGTCCGAAGCAAGCTCAGCGACTTCGTTTTCCGGTAGCTCGACTGTATCTGAGGCGGAACTGTCCCCAAACAGGCCGTAGATTCCGTCCAAGAAGCTGCCGTTTCCGATTACTGTGGCCTTGAAAAGAAGAAAAACGGCTGAAAGTGAAAGCAGAATAATGGCTAGGTTTTTTGCCATGTCAACCAGGCTCGACTTATCTTTCATTTTTCGGACCCTCCACCGGGAGCGTCATGGTGATAACGGTTCCCATTCCCTGACGGCTGGTCAGCTCGATAGCACCATTATGGTGCGCAACGATTTCCTTTGCGATGGAAAGCCCAAGGCCCGTTCCGCCGGATTCACGGCTCCGCGCCTTGTCAACGCGATAAAACCGGTCGAATACCTTCGAAACATCTTCCTCAGGTATGCCGATGCCGTTATCGCGTACGCTGATCCAAACTACATCGTCCTTCCTGCCGGCAGTTATAGAGATATTTCCGCCGTCGCGGGTATATTTGATCGCGTTTGAAACCATATTTATCAGAACCTGCTCAAGCCTCGCTTTATCTCCGACTATGTCGGGAATATCGGTCTTAAGCTCCAAGGTAAAGTTATGGCTGTGCTTCTGGGCTTCCAGCAGCATAGCGCTGTAAACCGCATGCAGAGATTTTTCAAATGAAAAGCGTTCGAAGGAGAATTCAATGCTGCCGGCGTCGAAACGCGAAAGCATAAGAAGGTCCTGAACAATCTTAGTCATGCGGTCGGATTCGGTTACTATCACCGAGAGGAACTCCCGTTGTGTCTCCTCGGGCATATTTACCGAGTCCTGAAGAGTCTCCGCGTAGCCCCTGATGCTGGTAATCGGAGTACGCAGCTCATGGGAAACGTTAGCGACAAACTCTCGGCGCATGGCCTCGGACTTTTTGAGGTCATCCAGCGTTTTTTTAAGCTGCAGAGCCATGCCGTTAAAGGTTCGGGTCAGGACTCCAATCTCGTCCTGCGAATCTGATGCAAGCTTGGGGGAGAAGTCTCCGGCAGCGACACGTTCCGCCGCTCTGGTCAGATTCTGAATGGGCGTGACCATGGCCTTTGCAAGCAGAAGGCTCAGGAGTACGGATATGATAAGGCCGATAAGCAACGCCTGGCCTATTATGCCAAATAGCTCGGAGCTTAGTTTGCGGACAGCGGATTTATTGTCCTTTATATATACGATAAAGCGCCCTGCACTGCCTTCGACAGGCAGAGCGACATCCATATATGAGGAGCTATGGTCGCTTACATATCCGGAGGCCCCGCTTATCGCGGTCATTATATTCGTTGTCTTGGTGAGATTTTCTGTTTCGGTACTTGAACCCGCCATCACGGCGCCTGTATCGCCGTTGAGGATATAGTAATTGCGCGATCCGGAATCTATGCCAAGCTGTCCCGAATAGGTCCTAAGAATCTCCGCCATCCGGGACGGCGCACTGCTGTCGGCCGAGGTATCGTCCGCCGCGGCCCGCAGATCGTCGGCAAGCGCCTGAGCGCCAAAAACTGTCTGCATCTTCAGATAAAAATCGTCCAGATAAAACGAGCGGATTTCATTGATTAGGAAAGCGCCGACGACGGCCATCAGAGACACAATCAGCGCCAGCATAATAATCACAAGCTTGGTATAAAGGCTTTTGTTCATCGGAACCTCCGCGATTCAATCAAATCTCATCATTCTTCGCTGAAGTAATAACCGACGCCGCGCTTTGTCATGACGTATATCGGATCGGCAGGGTTTTCCTCAAGCTTTTCGCGAAGACGGCGGACGGCTACGTCAACGGCGCGTAGGTCGCCGTAATAGTCGTATTGCCAGACCTCACTCATAAGCTGCTCGCGTGAAACGACTTTTCCCGGAGCCGAGGCAAGAAATTTAATAAGCTCATATTCGCGTGAGGTCAGCTCAAGGTCCTTTCCAAACTTAAAAACAGTATGACGCTCAAAATCTATCACGATATCCTTGAACCGGATAGTCTCGCCGCCACCCTCGACGGGAGGGCTGTCATTAGCCGCGACTATCCTGCGCATATTGGTTTTGACTCTCGCAAGAAGCTCGCGGATTGAAAAGGGCTTTGTTATGTAATCATCCGCTCCCAGTTCAAGCCCAAAGACCTTGTCGGTTTCCTCTTCACGCGCGGTGATCATTATGATCGGTATGCTGCTGCCCTCGCCGCGGAGAGTCTTGCAGACTTCGAAACCGTCTATGTAGGGGAGCATAACATCAAGAAGGATGAGGTCAGGAGCTTCCTCCCTTGCCAGGCGGAGAGCCTCTTTGCCGTCATAAGCGCAAATTGTTGCGTATTCCGATTTTTCCAGATTAAACTTAAGGATATCCACAATTGATTTCTCATCATCGACTATCAGAACTTTTCTCGACATATGTGCGGTCCTTTCGCGATTCTCATTATATATTAAGACAATTCTTTGCTTTCAATACCGCGATAACGGTCTTTGCGTCCGTAATCTCGTTTCCCATAACAAGACGAACAAGCTCATCGATGTGAATTTTCTCGACGTCCAGAAACTCGTTATGGTCCGGGTGAGCTGTGCCGAAGCTAAGTCCCCTTGCCATATAAATGTATAGAATCTCACGGCAAAACCCGGGGGAAGGATAGATCTTTCCAAGATAGACGTATTCGCTCGCGGTGATTCCAGTCTCCTCGGAAAGCTCGCGTTCGGCGCACTGTAAAGGCTCCTCCTCTTTTTCAAGCTTGCCGGCGGGAACCTCAAGAAGGTGCTCCAGCATCGGATAACGGAACTGCCGCACGCAGTATACAAAGCCATTATCATCAATGGGGATGACCGTCACACCGCCGGGATGCTCGACTACCTCACGCAGAGTGTGCTCGCCGTTTTGAAGCATGACTCTGTCGAGCGAGGTGTTCACGATAAGTCCGTTATAGCCGTTGATGTGTCGTACGAGCGTCTCTGTATAATCCATGTCGACCGACCTCCGTTTTATATAGCCCAAAGCCGCATTTACATATTACGGCAGGTTTCGCGTGCTGACGCCACGATTTCATATATTATAGCACAGGACCTGAACGATTTCCAGTTATTTTAACTGGTATATGGCGGCCGCTTGAAGTACAATGCATTCGGGACATTCCCATACCGATTTATAAAATTTGGAGGCAAAAATGAAGATTCATATCGCAACGCCGGAGCTGGTGGTTCTCGAAGCAAAAGAAGAGGAACAGAGGGACGAAAAAACAGCACAGGAAACGGTTCGCGCGGCGCTTGATTCAAATGCTATTGCTCAGTGGGACTCGATTGAAATCGAGGATTTTACATACCGCGGCCAGAGGCTGCTGTTCGCAAAACCGGTCAAGGTATTTGTCCCCAGCTTTCTGACAAGACTTTTGGAACAGAGATGACCCTGATTTCTCCGCTTTTTAGTTTGCACACTTGACATTTATGTTATAATAATTTTCACGGACATCATAAATTTAGTCCGGCTTGGCGCCGGCGGAACGATGTTCGTCGAAGCAGAATTTCGATTCAAGTTTGCGGCAGAAGGGAAGGAGGACTCGACATGTCACCCAGAGCGACCGGAATCAAGGTTGCGGCGCAGAACAGAAAAGCTTTTCACGACTATTTTGTGCTTGAGCGCTTTGAAGCCGGGATTGAGCTTTGCGGGACGGAAGTGAAGTCTATCCGGGCCGGAACCCTGAACCTCAAGGACAGCTACTGCTCCGTCAAGGACGGAGAACTCTTTGTCCGCTCTATGCATATAAGCCCTTATGAAAAGGGCAACATCTTCAACCGTGATCCGCTTCGCCCGCGCAGGCTGCTGATGCACAGGCGCGAGATTATGAAACTTGCTGCCAAGGTTCAGCAGGACGGGCTTGCGCTCGTTCCTCTGTCGGTGTATTTTAAGGATAGCCGCGTGAAGATCGAGGTCGGACTGTGTCAGGGCAAAAAACTTCACGACAAGCGTGAGAGCGAGGCCGCCCGCGGTGCCGCTCGTGAGATGGAAAGAGCAATTAAAGAGCGTAAATAGTTTGAAAGGAACATGTAAACAATATGGCGAATCCTATAGTGACAATTGAAATGGAATCAGGCGATGTGATTAAGGCTGAGCTTTATCCCGAAATTGCGCCGAACACCGTCAACAACTTCATTTCGCTTATCAAAAAGGGCTTTTACAACGGGGTCATTTTTCATCGCGTGATTTCAGGTTTTATGCTTCAGGGTGGAGACCCGGACGGTACCGGAATGGGCGGGCCAGGCTACTCCATCAAGGGAGAATTTAGCTCAAATGGCTTCAAGAATACTCTCAACCACGATCCCGGCGTTCTGTCAATGGCGCGTACGATGATGCCGAACTCTGCCGGCAGCCAGTTTTTCATAATGCATAAGTCGGCTTCGCACCTTAACGGGCAGTACGCCGCGTTCGGTAAGGTCACTGAGGGCATGGACGTCGTCGACGCAATTGCTGAAGTTGACTGCGACATGAACGACAGGCCGAGCAGTGCTCAGCGGATGAAAACGGTAACGGTCGATACCTTCGGCGTCGATTATCCGGAGCCTGTCAAGTGCTGACAGGAACAATCAGAAGTAATTTACGTCTAATCAGTAAGACATTTTGTCTTGCACCTGCCCCAAACGGCGCCGCATAAGGCGCTCTCATGGGGATGTACCGGTTTCGACGGGGGTGTGGAGGCAGGAATAGCGGGCGGATGCGCCTACCATCCGAAAAATGGGCACCTTATAAATTAAAGAACAACGATTCTTTAGAATTAGTAGCCGCTTAAGGCTACTCGTCCTCCCCGGGAGTGCTGCGGCCCGGGTGCAGGGCGTCGATTAGCAGCGTCCGTGAGTACGCAAAGCTTTGAGCGCACCATGAATAATGAAGCTACCCGACCCCAAGGCGTGACGGCTTGCCTTGAGTGACGGAAACAGGCGGGCCTGCCCGCCGGAATAACCGTCTGCGCCCGGAGAAGTTGCTGTTAAAATGCTTTCGGACGGGGGTTCAACTCCCCCCATCTCCACCAAGATAAGTTGACAAGTTTTCGTTAAGAGAACATGTCAACTTTTCCTTTATTCATGTGGGTTTTCTGAATTTTGAGGAACCAGGAGAGTTTTGAACAAACGGTTAAAGTGAGGTTTCGAACTCACACGTAAACAGAATAAATCGACGCAAGGCACGACGGTTAAAAAGCTGTCGTGTCTCTTTGCATCCACATTTTGAAGGGCTGTTTTTACAGTGATAAACTACATCAACCAATCCGAACAGATTACTGAAGGCGTTCGCAAGTCCTTCGAAAGCGCCGACTGCAAAATGGCAAATCGCAATTGCGACAGCTACGATACAACATTCAGCGGCGAACTCATCATCAACGAAGAGGACGCAAAAGTTGTCCGTTGAATTTTCGAGAGCAATCTCGCTGGAGACAGTCTTGGCAGAATTGCAACCGGATTGCAAAAACAGAATATCCCATCTCCTTCAGGCAAGCCGAAATGGAACCGTGAAGCCATATCGAAACTCCTCTCGAATGAAAAATACACTGGCTATGTTTTACTTCAGAAGACACTGAGCATTTGCGGTGCTCAATTTACGAACGAAGGAGAGTTAGAGCAGGTTCTGATAAGGAATCATTATGAAGCTATCATTTCAGTCGATGACTTTGAAAATGTGAAACAGTAAAAAAATGATTGCAACAGACAAAATCAGATACTGAAATTAGCGATGAGATGACATAAAAATAGATGATAATAGTACAAAACCAGGGGAGACCATTAATTATGGTAGCCACTGATTTATATACAGACTATGCCGTTAAGCTGAGTTTATCTGCTGTACTATTTACCCCAGCTAATACGATATAATAGCAGCTCTGGCCAGAAGTATCGCGCAGGTTGATTTATTCAACTTTTATCCACCACAAATCCATTGATTTTCTTCGAACAACTCTCTAATATGTAATCAGAGGTGATTCATATGAAGGAAATTAATATTGCAAAAGTGCTTGTCACTAAACGCAAGGAAATGGGCATTACTCAAGATGAGCTTGCAAATTACATTGGAGTATCTAAGGCATCCGTCTCCAAATGGGAAACAGAGCAAAGTTATCCCGATGTTACCTATCTTCCGCAACTTGCTGCGTACTTCAACATCAGCATTGACCAATTGATGGATTATAAGCCGCAGATGACAAAAGAGGAAATTCGTAAACTGTACCGAAACCTGTCGGCGGATTTTACGTTAAAGCCGTTTGATGAGGTCATGCGAAACTGCCGAAAGATAATTAAAAAATACTAGTCCTGCTTTCCATTGCTGCTGTATATGGGGACACTGATGATCAATCATATAGAATTGCTGAAGGACCCAAAAGAATCCGCGTCTATGATCGAGGAAGCCAAGGCTCTCTTTTTCCGGGTCAGAGTGGAATGCAGCGATGTATCGATTACAAGACAGGCTTTGTATATGGAAGCCCTATGCAGCCTCGTTTCCGGTGATCCCAATACTGCGCTGGAGCTGCTTGACGGATCAGTCGTGCCTGCGCTGCCCCCTGAATCGCTTTTGTCCTCCGCTTACCAAATGATGGGGCGCACAGAAGAGGCAAAATCTGTTTTGCAGGTTGGAATTTTTCAGAATATCGTTGTCCTGTTCAATTTCTTCCCCGCTTACCTTATGCTATGTGCGGATGACCAATCCACATTCGAGGAGGTACTACGGCGCTCACTTGTCGTAGCGGAAACGTTTGACATGAGGCATTTGCACCCCGGCGTCCTGGTCGGCCTTTATATTTCTGCCGCACAGGGATATATTACGCAGAAAAATCATGATAAAGCGCTTGAGATGCTGCAAAAGTACACCGAGATCGTAACAAGCGATATTTATCCCATGCACTTGCATGGCGACGCTTTTTTTGACCATCTGGAAGGCTGGCTGGATAAGCTCGATCTGGGAACGGCTCTTCCCCGGGATGAAAAAACGATTAGGAAAAGCATGTCTGATGTAATCGTGAATAACCCGGTGTTTTCTGTTCTCTCAGATGAGCAGCGTTTTCAGAATATCACTGAAAAACTTCAAAATAACTGCAAATAATATCGATAAGAAGGGAACGTTATGATGGAACAGGAAAAATTGGCGGCAAAAAAGCGCCTAATTACTTTTATAGTGCTTACAATCGTCATTTCCTGGATTGTATTTTTATCAATACCAATCTGTGGACTGACCTACGGAAGCGGTTTGGCTGTGGTAATCACTATGGCGGCGATGTTTGTCCCAGCGCTGAGCAGCGTATTGACACGGCTTATAACAAAAGAAGGACTTAGGAATATGTATCTTCGCCCGCATGTCAAGGGGCATGTTAAAGAGTATCTGCTTTTGTACTTCGGCCCGACAGTCTTGTTGCTTCTGAGCGGAGCGCTTTATTTCCTGATTTTTCCTGGTTCATTTGACCCGGAGCTTACGGCTTTAAACGGAATGGTCGCTTCAAGCGGTAAACCGGGGCTTACCGCGTCCACGCTGCTGATTGTTCAGGTTCTGATTTTTGTTGTCATTGGCCCGATTGTAAATATTATACCGACCATGGGCGAAGAGCTTGGTTGGAGAGGATATCTGCTCCCCAAACTGCGCATGTTTTTAACGGACAGGGCTGCGTTAGTTTTTACAGGGGCAATATGGGGAATCTGGCACTTACCCATTATCGTGATGGGTCACAATTACGGAACCAGCTATTGGGGCTATCCGGTGCTAGGTATTCTGGCCATGATTGTTTTTTGCATTGTGCTTGGAATTATCGAAGGCTTTATATCAATCAAACTGGAAAGCGCCATTCCCGCCGCCATGATACATTCGACAGTAAATGCGGGCGCGGCGTTGCCAATTTATCTGCTCAAAGGCAGCTACAATACGCTGCTTGGCCCGGCAATCACCGGCCTTATCGGCGGACTTCCGTTTATCGTCTTAGCTGTTATACTCTTAATAAAGGCGGGCAGTAAAATGACGTTGGGTAAAAACGAAGCGCATCGGCAAGAAGAGGGACCATTGGGACAGGAATAAGGTTTTGCTCGATTAGAAGCCTGCAACTTAAATGAGTAAATGGCACAAGAAAGACATAGCTTTCCGCCAAGGGTGAAGCTATGTCTTTTTTTGCTAAAAAGCGTGGTATCATGGACTTTGAACGCGCAATAGGCTGTTTAAAATCATAGGATTAGAGTTCGAATCCTATGTAAAAATCCAAGACATCAATTTCGGTAATAAAACACAATTGAGCTAGATACGAACACCGTATACATCTTACGGAACGTATTTACCATCATCTTAAAACAGCGGACATTAGTTACTGTCCGCTGTTTTTACGTCTTGCCGGTTATTTGTTGCCGACGATGCACATGGTAAGCGTTAGCCAGTAATCTCAGTTGAATGATATCCGTCGGATTGAACAACACTCAAAACGCACCAGTTGTCCTCCACCTTTTTGATCAGCAGTTTTTCTGCCGACGGGGCTTCCGGCCCTGCGGATGTTGCCCAATGATATTGAACAACATACATGATTTCGGTGGGGGAAATATTCGCCTTGCTTATAATCTCGTAATTCTCAAGCCATGGGCTAGAACCGCCGATTATCCAAAAGCTTTTTTCAGGAACACCCCACCCGCTGATAAACCGCTTCTTAAGCTGGTCGCACGAAACAGAGTATTTGTAGACTCCGTTTCTTGTTTGGTCACCTTTGACCCAAAGCCTGACCGCTTCATCCGCTGAAGCGGCGCCGAATTCCAGCAAAGCTTTGTTAAAGAATGTAACCTGTGCTTCAAGCTGCTGCCTGCTGACCTTTTCATTATCGCTCAGTGCTTTGCCGGGCGCGGAGGCAGCCCACGCAGGACTCATAAGAACGGCAGCGAGAGCCAAAACCGCCCAAAAAAATGATTTTCGCTTCTTCAAATATCCACCCGCTTTCAACATTAGTTTTTCTTTTTTACGGTGAAATATGTTGATAATCGCCCTATATTTTCAATAATTTTTAAACTTGGGTAAGGCAGGATAATTCTTCTGAATAATTAAGCCCAACTTGCAGAAAGTATTAAAAAAACTGGAGGTGGTCTTATGAAAGCAAATCCGGATAACCGTAAGGATAATGTTGAAAGAATCCAGAAAAATATCAACACTACCATCCATAACATGGAATTGGCCGATGACATGATGGCAAAGACCGATAATTTCAAAACAAAGGAAGAGCTCTCCGCAAAGAACGACAGGCGCGAAAAGGCGTTGGAGGGTTTGCGGAAAGAAATTAAGGATGAGGCCAAAGCCAGAGAGGAGCAATAAGTCTTTCCAAGCTCACCGGAAAGAATTTAAGAATTGTCGTAAAAAATAATCCCCCTCGCGGCAAAGGATCGCCGTAAGGGGATTATTATCAGCTAAGTTGACCTCAAGCTGGTTTTTGTATGGAGGTATCAGCAGATCCCGTCTCCGCCGCAGATCGAGCAAACTCCTGTTCCGCCGCAGGCCGTGCACTCCGAGTAATCGTTGCCGTACATGCTGTATTGTCCGGTTCCGTGGCATATGGGGCAGGTACCGCTGCCGAAGCATGAGGGACAAATCTGAGAAGTGCTGCCGTAGTCGTATGAATTGTCTGCATCAAAATCCGGATAGCCGGAAAAGTCGTTTGAGTAGTAAGAGTACGGCACGCTGTAGCCCTGCGAATAATTGTATGGCTCGCTGTAATGTGGAACGGTGTTTTTGCCATTGTCCTTCCCATGTGTCAGAACAAGCGCAATAATCAGAAGTGCAGCGATGCCTCCGACTATCGCAAACAGAGTTTTTTTATTTGCCGGCCCTGCCGCGGGCCGCGGCGTCGGGTAATTTACAGTACCGTCGTAACTCTGAGACTGAGTGTTTACTGCGGGCGCAATTTTCGCTCCGCAGTTTGTGCAGAATTCTCCGCCGTTAAGTTCTTTGCCGCAATTAGTACAAAACATGGTTTTCCTCCGCATGTTCAGTGAAGTATAAAGTTCTGCATCCAAGTATGTCGAAAAACAGAGCTTATTGTAGTTTATAGCGTTAAACATATTCCTGTCAACAGCAATTTCAGGCCGCGTTATCGGGTTTGAGCCATTATCACCCTCTGAATCGCAAACTGCAAAACTTTTGACAGGGCATCCATTATTTTCAATGTGCTCTCAATTGATTTAAGCATTAAATATGCAGAAACTAGTGCGGGAGGTACTCAGATGAAACAGATTAAAAAACTTAAAATGTTAATAAGCTGCATGCTTTGCTCGGCATTGCTGCTGTTTCCCATACAGGCTTTTGCGCAGAGCGGCACGCATACGGTTGCGCAGGGTGACACGATGTGGAAAATTGCCGTCAGATACCAGATCGGCGTGAGCGAACTGATACAGGCGAACCCTCAGATTAAAAACCCCTCGATGATATACCCAGGGCAAAAGCTTACAATCCCCAGTATAGATGACGTTAAAGCTCTGGAGCAGAAGGTTATCGACTTGGTCAATCAGCAGAGGTCATATAATGGTCTGCCGGCGCTGAAGGCCAATTGGGAGGTCAGCCGGGTGGCGCGTTATAAGTCGCAGGACATGATAAACAAACACTACTTTGATCACCAGTCTCCGACATATGGCTCGCCTTTCAATATGATGGAGAATTTCGGAATAAGGTTCTCGGCTGCGGGAGAGAACATTGCCTACGGGCAGCGGACGCCGCAGGAAGTCATGAACAACTGGATGAACTCTCCGGGGCACAAAAGTAATATTCTTAGCGCGACCTACAACCAAATAGGCGTGGGAGTTGCAAAGGCGGCCAACGGCACCTTCTACTGGACTCAGATGTTCATCAAATATCCGTGAAATACACTGGGAAACAATAATCAGGCCGACTTGCAAAGCCGCGGAAGGGTACTGATCCGCGGCTTTGGCGCTTTATCCAAAATTCCGAAAAACACCTGAGGAAAATATAATACTTAGAGCTGAAAGGCAGAGCCATCACGTGTTAAGGATAAATCTACCAGTGCCGAAAATGTGAATTTTTATCTCTGCGTATTGCATCGCAGCAAAAAGTGGACTATAATGCTTGTAACAATTAGTAACTATTTGCAACGACTTTGGTGATTAATATGATTTGTGCTTACATAAACAGAAGGAAGTCTTTTTTAGCGGGTTTTTTGGTTTTCGCTTTGATTTTTGTCATGAGTTCGGCGCTTTCCGGCGTATCTGCCGAAGCCGTGAGCAGATCGGAGCTGAACGCCTTAAAGCAGCAACAGACCGAGCTTGCGTCGAAAAAGGCTGGTATTCAGGCACAGGCTAATGCCCTGAGTGGTCAGGTGGCCTCGCAGACTGAGAAGCTGGACCTTTTGGCACAGCAGCTGGAAGTTACAAATCAGGAACTCGAGGTTATTTCTGAGCAGATTGCCATTTATACGAACACCATCGCCCAGATGGAAAATGAGCTTGCCGCAGACAAGGTCAAGGAGCAGGAGCTTTTTGAGAAATACAAGGTGCGTCTGAGAGCAATGGAGGAAAGCGGAAACGCTTCGTACATATCGATTCTGTTGGGTGCAAGCGATTTTCAGGATCTTTTGAGCCGCATCGACTCCATAAAATCTATCATGGAATATGATAACGACCTGATTAACAAGGTCAAGGACGCACAGGTCAAGGTCCAGCGGGCCAAAGCGGACATGGAAGCCGAGATGGCATCGCAGCAGGAGGCTTTTGAAGATTACAAGGAAAAGCAGGCGGATCTGGAGGAACAAAAACAGGAAGCCCAAGCCGTCCTTGACAGCCTGAAGGCCGATTCGGCGGAATATCAGGAACAGCTTGCGGCAGTAAAAGCGATACAGACGTCCATAAGCGGCCAGATCAGCAACATGGAGGACGCACTTGCCGAACAGGAACGTATTGCGGCCGAGCAGAACGCGTCGAATCAGATTTCTTCCGGCAGCGGCGGCAGCGCATGGTACGGCGACTCCGCAGGCTCCGGTTCAGGGCAAGATATAGTCAGCTATGCAGAAACCTTCCTCGGAGTCCCTTATGTCTACGGTGGGACCTCACCCTCGGGTTTCGATTGCTCCGGGCTTGTTTATTATTGCTACAAGCACTTCGGCTACACGGTGAACCGCACCGCGGCCGGGCTTGCGTATTCTGGGACGCCGGTTTCTTCAAGCTCCCTGCAGGTGGGCGATATAATTCTCTTTACTTCGACGGACGGGAGCTATGTGGGGCACACGGGGATTTATATAGGCGGAGGCCAGTTTATACATGCGCCTCATACCGGCGATGTTGTAAAAATATCCAATCTTTCCGATTCATATTACACGAACCACTATTGGGGAGCCAGAAGGGTTATATCCTAGCCTAAACGGTGCATACTGTTTTTGCGGAGAGCACGGTGCAGACGCTTTCTTCGGGTATACTTCCTATTGAAAGGGTGGTGCTTATGCAGGAAAGAAACGCGATTATCAGTATAGACGATTATATAGCCGCGTGTCCGGAGAATATCCGTCCAAAGCTTACGGAGCTTCGGGAGATCATATCAAGGGCGGAGCCGGAGATGACCGAAAGAATCAGCTGGAGGATGCCCACCTTTTTCCTTGGAGGCAACGTAATCCATTTTGCCGCGCACGATAAGCACATCGGCTTGTATCCGGGACCAAAGGTGATCGAGGTGTTTTCGCACAGACTGGGAAGATACAAAACGTCAAAAGGCGCGATCAGGATTCCGAACGATATGCCTCTTGACAGAGACCTTATCAGAGATATCGTAAGATTCAATATAGAAACGAGAGCTTAGCCCTGAATTCAGAATAAGAGAAAAGACCCCTGCCGTTGATGGCGGGGGTCTTTTCATATATAAACACATTGATATTATCGAATAAATCCGCTTTCAAACGAAATACTATTTTCGGAGGCGAACTATGTGGGAAAAAACAAATCGAACAGGCAGAAGCTGAAAGAGCATACGCCGGAAAAAGTGGAGCAGGCAAACACTAAAACCGATGAGAATCAAAATCAGGAGCACAATGTGAAAAAAGTTCCGCTAGGCATAAATACCAGACATCTGTGAGGGCTGCAATGGGAAACGATAATAAAATGAAAAGCACAAAAAACAAGAAAAAAGAAGACGGTACCTTCCATTCGAAGCATATTAATCACAGCCCGGGAGCGGAAAGCGCGAGAACCGTATTCGGAAGGGATAAACCGGATTCACATGAAAACAAATGACAAAGCAAACGATATTTGCGAGGTGAAGCATGTCTAAAGCAAGCGTTTATTTTTCCGTTAAAAATCCTGTAGGAAAGCACGGAACCAAGGAACTCAAGCGCGAGCTTGACGCGCTAAACGGCGTGCTGTCCGTCAGTGTCAACAATAGGGCCGACAACATTGCGGTCGATTTCGATACCACGGGTGTGAAACAGGAACAGATAAAAACACAGCTTGAGATATTGGGATATGATATCACTCAAATGAGGGTCGAGGACCATATCATGTGAACAGGAGAGAACAGTGATGCCTAAAGACAGCCAGCCAGACAATAAAAAGGCCAGGAAAGAGAAAGCAAACGGACAAACACCGATAACAAGGGAAAATCAGAATCAAAACAGGAGCGCTAAGAAGCAGTCTGTAAAGCATAACGATGTGTAGTTAACTTGGGCCGCCAAAATAATTGGCGGCCTTGCTGCCGTATGGTACAATTATAATCGTATCGCGGATTTCCGGCTGTGAAATATAGTATGATATCAGCCGAACGGCCATCATACTTGATTCAAACGCATAGCCGCCGGAATCGGATTAATCATTTGCACAGGGGTTTGCATCCGAGGGGTGGGACAATGAAAAAGGACCAGAGAGTTAGGCATGAATTTGATTATATTAAAAAGCAATATCCGAAGCTGAAGCAGCAGGCCGCCGAGACGAAAAACAGCAAGCTGTGGCATATTGAGGCTGTAATCAGGAACAAAATCAGGGATTTGAGGGCCTTGCGGTCGGGAAGTATTGAAGGCTACAGGGAAATTTACGACGGATATGTCGAGCTGCTTGAGGATGTTTCCATACGTCTGCTTTCACACTACAATAAAATAAATAAAACGGAGTATGATTTCAGGGAAATAGCAGGGGGCAATTTCCGGGCATACCTGAATTCCGGAATTATCTCAGTACTCGTGACGACTCATATCCCGAAGATGGTTGCCGAGGAATTCAGCCGGCTCCTTCCGGATAATCCAAAGGATGAGTACCCGCTTGCGAGAAAAATGAAAAGAAAGTTTTTTCTCCATCTGGGTGAGACCAATACGGGTAAAACATATAATGCGCTTCAGAGGCTCAAGCAAAGTGAAACTGGGGTATATCTTGCTCCGCTTCGAATTCTGGCGCTGGAGAACTATGAACGGCTGAACAGGGAAGGCGTACCCTGTAATCTGCTCACCGGTGAGGAGGAGCTTATTGTAGAGGGCGCGAGACACTTCAGCTGTACCGTCGAAAAAGCTAATATTCAGGAGTTTTACGGGGTCGCCGTGATCGACGAGATACAGATGGCTGGAGACTCACAGCGGGGAGACGCATGGACGCGGGCTGTTCTTGGGCTCTGCTGTCCGGAAATACATCTTTGCGGAGCGCTGAACGCAAAAGAACAGCTCATTAGAATGATTACAGACTGCGGAGATGAGATTGAGATAAAAGAATACTCCCGTCTGGTACCCCTTCGGACCCAGAGAGCACATGTAAGGCTTTCCAATGTGCGCAAGGGGGACGCGCTCGTTGCTTTCTCAAAAAGAAAGGTGCTGTCGCTCTCCGCGTATTTTTCCGAGCGCGGGATCAGCAACAGCGTTATATACGGTGACCTGCCTCCTGAGGTGAGACGTTTTCAATACGACTCCTTTATAAGCGGAGAAAACCAAATTCTGATTTCAACCGACGCTATCGGCCTGGGCGTGAACTTACCGATTCGCAGAATAGTTTTCACAGAGATCAAGAAATTCGACGGAGAGGAATTCCGTTATCTTACATCTCAGGAGACAAAGCAGATCGCCGGGAGAGCGGGACGCATAGGAATATATGACGTAGGCTATGTGGCCTGCATGGAAGATGATATTTCTTTTATTGAATCAAGACTCGAAGTTCCGGACGACGAAATTGAAAAGGCCGTCGTAGGGCCGAGCGAGGCAATACTGAGCATCGGCATTTTGCCGCTTAAGGAAAAACTCGCGCTTTGGAGCACGAGAGAAGAGGTCCTAACATATTACAGAAAAAAGGATGTTCGGGACTATATTCTCGTGTTGGACAGGCTAAAGCCGTACAAGCTGCCCGAAACAGTGGAATGGCGGCTCATGATGCTGCCTTTCGATGTGAACAGCGAAGCGCTGTTGAACCAGTTTATCTGTTTTGTCGAGGAGTGCTTTACATTAAAGGCCGAAGCACTGTCGAAACCGGAGTTGACGGCTTTTTCGCTATCCAGTTACGAGGAGTATTACCAAAGGGTAAATTTGTACTATTCCTTTTCAAAAGCCCTGAACCTTGATTTCGACGAGGAGTGGGTATATGAAATACGCAAGCAGGTCAGCGATGAGATAAATCGGCTTTTGTGAGAACTTTGTCTCCTTTAATAATGAGGATGGACAATTCCTGTCCATCCTCATTATCAAAGGGATCGATCATTGTCTTACAAGACTAAGATATCTTTTTGAATAACTTATATGAAGGGAAGCCGAAGATTCTGGTTGCTTGTGATTTGGCTTCCAGAAACGGATTTAGTCCGCGGCCGCGAGCGAGGCTTCTTCCTCATTCTTTGTGTTTCCTATCACCGCCCACGCAATCAGCGCGGCCAAAGCGGATAGTGGAAGGGATACAACGATTGCGTCGACCATAGAGAGCGTGCTCAGCGCGGTATCCTTCACGATTGATGTTGTCCCAAAGAGAAGCTTGCATATCTGGAGACTGCCGGAGGTCTTTTCCTGTACAAAGAACAGCCAGAAAAGGCTTGCTGCGGAACCTGTGAGAATGCTTGCGACGGCCGCTCCCTTTGGGAAGCTCTTAATGTATAGAGCTGCGATATAGCTCGGAAGAAAAGCGGCGGCGCACAGACCGTAGAACATCGACGTACCGATCGCTATTATAGCCATGCTGACGTCGAGCTTGCTGGACAGCCAGGCCAGGAGCATGCTGATGACAAGGCCGATAATCATTGCAATACGCGTCAGAGCAATAGTACCTGCCTTCAGTCCCAGCGACTGCTTTAGAAAGTCGCTTCCCAGAGCGGTGCCCATAGTGTGAATCAAAGCATTAACGGTCGAAATACCCGCGGCGAGAAGCACAACGAGGAAAATTCCGCCGAACCATCCTGGCAGAAAGGTCTTGATGAAAGCGGGGATTATGCCGTCATTCGAACCGGCGGCGATAACGGAAACCTGCCCCGCGGCGTTATAGAAAGCAACGTTGGACAGAGCTCCGACCGTGAAAGCCACGCCCGTCATGAACAGAATGAAAATACCTCCGGAAAGCACCGCACGGTTAAGCTCGCGTCCGCTTTTTACCGTCATGAATTTCACCGAGAGCTGCGGCTGGGCAAGAACTCCGATACCGACGCCTGCGACCAGAGTCGAAATTATGTTCCACCAGAGCGGCGAACCGGTCTTGGGCATGGAGGTCCAGCCGGTGAAGCCGCCTTGGACGAGCTTTTCAACCTGCTCGGCTATGCCAGGTTTGCTGATGAGTTCGGACAGCGCGACGTGAGCGTTCGTAACGCCACCAAGCATTGAATAGGTGTAAATGATGAGGTAGGCCATTCCCGCAAACATAATAGCGCCCTGGAAAGCATCCGCGTACATGATGCCTTTAAGCCCTCCCGTTATAACGAAAACCGCGACTAAAATTCCGGATATCAGAAGCACGGCGTCGAAGCCGGCCCCGGTATACTTTGATACGAAATCGATGATGCCTTTCAGTACTGCGGAAGCATATACCGGCATGAATAAAAATATAAGAATCCCGGCATAGCCCTGAATGAATTTTGAATCAAAGCGGCGTGCAAAAAGCTCAGGCATTGTATTCGAACCCAGCCTGCAGCCGATTTCTCTTGTTCTCTTGCCGAACAGAACAAAGGCTATATAAACCCCCACTATTATATTCAGCACAGTGAGCCATAATAGGCCCATTCCGAATTGTCCGGCGGCTCCTCCGAAGCCGACGATGGCCGAGGTGCTGACAAATGTTGCGCCGTAGGACAGAGCCATGACTACTGGATGCATGTCTCTTCCTGCCAGAAGATAATCGCTGTCGGTTTTTGTTTTCTTATAGCCAATATACGAAAATAACGACATTACCAGGATATAAACAATCAAGCTAATAATAATATAGGTCATTTTTTGTCCTCCTCCTTTTCATCGCTGCCGTCCCTGTTCCAGTTCAGAACTCCGTAGACGACACAGAAAATTGCGCTGCCGACCGACAGCAGATAGGCGAGACAGATGGATACGTCTGTCAATCCCAACATGTTTTTTTTCCTCCCTTATATTTTGTGTTTTGGAAACGCTGGGGCGTGGAAGGAGCGAAGAGACTGTGGCTTTCCGTGTCAGACCTGAAAACGAAGGATACAAAAAAGCCTTTCGTCCCTATAAAAATAGGGACGAAAGGCTTTTTAAGCTTTCCGCGATACCACCCAAATTCGCATATAAAACAGATATATGCGCGCTCTTTTCGGATACAAATTTATATCCTATCCCTTTAACGGCGGACACCGCACCCGTCTACTGATGTTTCAACGGGCGCGCTCGGAAGGGAACTTCGGCGGATTTGCCTTGAGATCTGCTTTCAGTCGGTGACAGACCCTCCCTGGTAAGACAGCACAGCGTACTTTCCTTCTTCATCGCGTTTTCGTGTTAAATTATTCGGATTATACAGGTTCGGACCATGCCTTGTCAATGATTATTTTCCTGTTCTGAAAAAATTTCAATGGGTGAAGATGGGAAGGGCTTTTTTGATCGTTTCAGCGCAGCCGTCTTCTCCAAGCACGGTAGAGTCGAGGCTTATATCGAAATGCGCGGCGTCGCGCCAGTCGTTGCCTGTATAATAGCGGTAATACTCGGCCCGGCGCTTGTCTTCCCTGAAGATATATTTTGTGATTTCCTTCTCACTCCACGCAAGAGAGTAATACGCCACGTTTTTCTTCCTGCTCTCAAGCGGAGCATGTATAAAAACGCGAAGCACATCTGATCTGTTGGACAGAAGGTAATCCGCGCAGCGGCCGACTATGATGCAGCTTACTCTGCTCGAGGCAAGTTCTTTAATGACCTTGGCCTGAAACTCAAACAGGTTTTTAGTGGAGATAAAATCATCGTCATCAGGGGGAAGTATCTCGCCTGAATAGATTTTTTTTGCCGCCGTCATCATTTCCAGTTTTCCTATGCGTTCATCAGACTCCCCAAACAGACCTTCGCGGATTCCGCTGACATCCGAGGCCAGCCGCAGAAGATCGCGGTCATAGAAAGGGATATTAAGCTGCTCGGAAAGCTTGGCGGCGATATTGCGGCCTCCGCTGCCAGTTTCCCTTGCAATGGTGATAATGAAATGATCCATAGTAAGCCCCTTTCGTCCTGAGTTCAACTGTTTCTCCTAAGCTCCCAGATAGGCCTTGCGGACCCTGTCGTCTTCCGACAGAGCTTTGGCCGAGCCTTCCATAGCAATTGTTCCCGTTTCAAGCACATAGGCTCTGTCAGAGATCGCAAGCGCCATTTTAGCGTTTTGTTCAACCAGTAATATAGTTATGCCGCTTTCGTGCAGTTCCTGTATTATTGCGAAAATTTCTTTTACCAGTATGGGGGACAGACCCATCGAGGGCTCATCCATAAGCAGCATCTTTGGGTTCGTCATGAGTGCGCGGCCTGTGGCCAGCATCTGCTGCTCACCTCCGGAAAGCGTCCCGGCAACCTGTTTGCAGCGTTCTCTGAGCCGCGGAAAATGCGCGTATACCATATCCAGATTTTCGCCGACTTTTTTCTGATCGGAAATAATATAGGCTCCCATCCTCAGATTTTCTTCCACCGTCAGCCGTGAAAAAACGTGACGTCCCTCTGGCACATGGGCAAGCCCGAGATTGATGATCTTGTTGGCTTTTATTTTTTGCAGGTTCTGGCCGTCGAGCGTTATCTCGCCTGTCGCGGCAGGCAGAAGGCCGGAGATGGTATGCAGAATTGTGGTTTTACCGGCTCCGTTGGCGCCGACAAGTGAGACCAGTTCGCCGTCGTTAACCTTGATAGAAATCCCCTTTATGGCGTGAATGGCTCCGTAATAGACATTCAGGTCCTTGACTTCAAGCATTGTTTAAGCCCTCCTTATTCGCCCAGGTAGGCCGCGATGACCTTCGGGTCCCTGGCTATCTCTTCCGGCAGTCCGCTTGCGATGGTCATTCCATAGTCTATGACCTGTATGCGTTCGCAGATGTTCATGACAAGAGACATGTCGTGCTCTATAAGCAGGATCGAAATGCCGAAGCGGTCGCGTATTGTGTTGATGCACTCGAGCAGCTCGGAGGTTTCAGTCGGATTCATTCCTGCAGCGGGTTCATCCAGAAGAAGCAACTTCATGTTGGTTGCGAGGGCCCTTGCGATTTCGAGCTTTCGCTGCTGGCCGTAGGGCAGATTTGCCGCAAGCTGCTCGGCTTTGCCCTCCAGCTTGAAAATGGACAGAAGATCCATAGCCTTTTCGGTAAGCTGATTTTCGATTCTCCAGAATTTCGGAGTACGAAACATCGCGTCAATCATGTTGTAGTCGATATCTTTTGTAATCGCGGCTTTTACGTTGTCGATAACCGACATCTGTTTGAAAAGGCGGATGTTCTGGAAGGTGCGGGCGACTCCGGAGGCGACGACCTGATGCGGCTTCTTGCCGTTAAGTACCTCGCCGTTCAAAACTACCGAGCCTACCGTCGGAAGGTAAACGCCGGTGAGCATATTGAAAACCGTCGTTTTGCCGGCTCCGTTCGGTCCGATCAGGCCGACTAGCTCTCCCTCATAAATTTTAATGTTAAAATTCTGCACAGCCTTGAGTCCACCGAAAGTGATGCCGAGATTCCTTGTCTCAAGGACCGGCGTTCTGTTCTCAGTCATCCGCTTTCACCTCCTTATTGTCCGCTCTCTGCAGGGCCTTTCTTGCCCGGTGCTCTTTTATGTCGCGGACAAAGTTGAGCAGAGAAAACTCATAGGTGCCGAAAATTCCCCGGGGACGGAACATAATCACAACTATAAGAACCAGAGCGTATACGAGCAGCGGGTATGCGAAAATGCCGCCGAGAAAGCCCGTGAGCGATTTTACCCAAAGCCCGTTCTTGATCTGATAGTTTACAAAGAACATTATTACCGCGGATACGACCGAACCCGTGAGCGATCCCATGCCGCCCAGAACGACCATTACGACGATGAAGGTGGAGTTGAGTATTCCACCGTTTGTGAAAGCAAAGGAGGAGGTCGAGAGCGTCGCGTTGGCGCAGGCATACAAAGCTCCGGCAACACCGGAGAAGAATGCGGAGAAGGTAAAGGTGAAAATTTTATAGTATGAGGTGTTTATACCGGAAGCAGATGCGGCAATTTCGTCGTCGCGTATAGCCTTGATGGCACGGCCGTATTTGGAGCGGATAAACATAAACATCATAGTGAGACAGATCAGAGTAACGATCAAAGCTACCCAGAGATAAGTTATCTTTGAGGCCGTGCCGAAGCCGAGCCCGTTTTTGTAGAGAGACGCGGAGGCGGAGCCGAGAGAAAGGCCCTCCTGACCCGCGAAGGGAATGTTGTTTATTATATTTACAATGATCATCCCGAAGCCGAGCGTTATGATCGCAAGATAGTCGACCTTAAGCCGCAGGGCGGGTATGCCGACCAAAAGCCCAACAAACGCCGCCAGAAGACCGGCGACAACGATGCAGCCGATCAGAATAAGCACGAAGACGGGACCGGATTTTTCCGTGAACACACCGGCACGCTGACAGGCCAGAGAGATCAAAGCGGCTGCATACGCGCCAACGGCCATAAAGCCGCAGTGACCCAGCGAAAGCTGGCCGAGAAAGCCGAGTACCAGATTCAGTGAAGCTGCAAGTATGATAAGATAGCAGCACTGCCACAGGCTGGGGACGAGTATGAGCTTAAACTGCTCGTTTCCGCCTAAGGCAGCTTTGATAAATGCAAAGCCGATGATAAGCACGGCGATAACGGCGGTGTTGAGGATATAGCCTTTTGCGACTCTCTTTTTCATACTTTTTCACCTACATTCTTTCCGAATATTCCGGCAGGTTTAATAATTAGCACAATAATGAGAATCAGGAATACGAACGTGTCAGCCATGCTGGAGCTTACGTAGCTTGTTGTAAAGGATTCTACCAGACCGATTATGAGTCCGCCGAGCATCGCTCCGGGAATCATTCCGATGCCGCCCAAAACAGCGGCCACAAAAGCTTTAAGGCCGAGCATCACGCCCATGGTCGTATAGACCTTCGGATACTGGGCCATATACATCAGAGCCGCGACAGCCGCAAGGCCGGAGCCGATGGCGAAGGTCAGAACAATTGTGTTGTTGACATTTATGCCCATAAGTATAGAGGCTTCCTTATCCTCGGAAACACATCTCATCGCTCGCCCAAGCTTCGTTTTTTGAGTGAACTGATACAAAACCACCATTACGACGGCGCTTATGACAATTGTCAGAACGGTGGTCCATTCCATTGTCACGCCGGCGACGGAAAAACCTCCCGTTGAGAATATCTGGCTTGCAACAACAGGGTTAGGCCCGATTGCGGGAATCGCCTGCGCCAGATTCTCCAGCAGGAGGCTAACGGCAATGGCCGTAATGAGCGCGGTCATCGAGGTTCCCTTTTTCCTGATGGGCCTGTATGCCACCAGTTCCGTAGTAATACCCACAAGTGCGCAGCACAAAATGGCTAAAACAACAGAGACCCATGCCGGCAGACCCATGGCGAGCGCAAGCGGAATCGTGAATATCATAGTGTAACCGCCAACCATAATGAAGTCTCCGTGTGCAAAATTGATAAGGCGGATGATGCCGTACACCATGGTATAGCCCAGAGCTACCAAAGCGTAAATACTGCCGAGCCGCAGTCCCACGATCAACGTCTGTATAAAAGTACTCACGTTGTGTCTATTGCCACCTTTCAATCAGAAAAACAGGGGAGGCGCGCCCTTTGATAGGAGCGCCCCCCGTTTTTCTTAAGAAATTTATGATAGGAGATTATGCTGCGGGAAGCTCCTTGACCACATCGACGAGCTTAGTTGTGACCGATGTGCCGTCGGAGGTGAAGGAAATGATGGACGCGCCTTTGGCCGGAGTACCACTCTCGTCAAGTGAGAAGGTGCCGGTTACGCCGCTGTAGACTGCGGAGGTGTCGGCCATGGCATCGCGGACGGCCGCAGCATCGGCTGAGCCAGCCTTTTCTATGGCCTGCTTATACATATAAACTGCGTCGTATGCAAGAGCGGAGATCGCGTTGGGGGTGGAGTTAAATTTGGCCTGATATGCTGTTACGAAAGACTGAACCTTAACGTCGGTATCGGCGGGATCGTAGTGGTTGGTCCAGTAGACATCGTTGAAAACGCTGAGATCGGCGCCTTCCACAACATAGTCGGGAGTTCCGTCATAGCCGTCGGCGCCCATGATGATGCCCTTATAACCGGCAGCCCGGGCCTGAGTGACCACGTAGGGACCAACGACGTCATAGTAATAAGGCGCATAGACAAAGTTCACGCCGGCTTTGACCATGGAGGCGAACTGGTTGGTGTAGTCCTGTACGTCCAGAGAGGCAGTGGACTCAACAGCCTTAACGTTCACGCCGTATTTTTTGCAGGCAGAGGAGAAGGAGTCGTACAGGCCCTTGGAATAGGTATCTGACGCGCAGTAGACTACACCCACATCAGTGTAGCCGCTCTGCTTGGCATAGGCGGCCGCGATGGCGCCCTGGAAGCTGTCGGCATAGCAGGCACGGAAGACATAGTCGTCCTCAGTGGTGATCGAGTCGGCAGTCGAAGCGGGGGTGAGCAGAACGACGCTCTCTTCATTGGCGGCATCCGTGATAGCGGAGGTGCAGCTTGAGGCGACTGAGCCGATGATAAGGCCGATGCCCTGAGATACAAGAGAGTTGAATGCGTTGAGACATTCTGTGGGATCCATCTGGTCGTCCGCGTTAACGACCTTGACCTGATTTCCGTTAATGCCGCCGGCCGCGTTGATCTCCTCGACAGCGAGATCGACGGCGGTGGTGACGGCGGTGCCGTATGCCGCCAGAGAACCGGTGTTGGGGGAGATGGTGCCGATGGTGATTTCCCCGCCTGCAGCTGGTGTTTCGTCCGCGGCCGCGGACGCTGCGGGCTCCGAGCTGGCCTGCGAGCCGGAATTGCCGCAAGCTGCTAAGCTTAGACACATGCAAGCTGCGAGCAAGAGACATGCAAGTTTCTTTTTCATAATTTTCTTCCTCCAATACAATATGATTAGGTACAAAAAACGCAACAAGACAAATGAAAATGCCTCGTTGCGTTTGTATAATCTTACATCCTCAATGACTCCACTGTCAACTAATCATTTAAACCAAAAAAGTGAAGTAAAAGTTAGGCGTTTTGTTATAGTAAACAAAACTACGGTGCAGATAAGGAGGCCGGAGCGCAATTAGCGCTTGTTTTTGCAGGATATGCCAGAGCCGTTATGCAGAAAATTTGATAGCGGTACTTATAGGATACAATTACCAATAAAGGAGTTTTAGTTGCTGGTTTTGTACAAAAACTGTACACTCATATTGACCACAATGGATAAATATGGTATCGTCAAAACAGCAAATAATGTTAAGGAGGATACATATGCTTTTTGGTGATTTTTCCAATGCGCCACTGGCCGACGCCGCAAAAACAATGGTACGCAGCCCAGCCAATTTCAACTGGACGTTTATAGCGTTTTTTGCCATAGTGGTTATCATCTATGTGAACGAGGTCCAAAAAAAAGAGTACAAGGCAATAGCCGCGGCTCTTGCCCTTTACTCGGTCCATTGGTTTTATGAGATAGTAAACGCCGTAATATGCCACTTCTCCGGCTATGCCCTGCGGACTGTTTCGGCGGCGAGCACTTCCTTTATCCTGCTAATTGGCGTTTCGTGGGAGTTGTCGATGATGTTTTCCATTGCGGGCTTTACCTCAAAGCTTCTGCCAGAGGACAAGGATATGAAGATACTTGGCGTCAACAATCGCATAGTCTTCGCTGTCGGATCAGCGCTCTTTTTCTCGCTTGTTGAAATTTTCCTCGCGTGGACGCCGGCTTTTATCTGGGTTTATCCCTGGTGGGGCGCAGTGCCCGTGTTCATCACGACCTATATCCCGTTCTTTCTGGCAAGCTACCTCATATACGACAGAAAACCGAAAACGCAGAAGACCTTCATCGGCACGATGTTTGCCGTAGACGCTGCGGCTTTGGCGGTTCTGATACCTCTGGGCATAATTTAGGCGCGTTTTTTAAATGATTTCACCGTTATTTTGCACGACAAATAAGGCGGGGAGAGCCTGCGATTTTACAGTGAAGCTGAAAATCTAAACAGAGCTTGACAAAACTAAAAACCTGCTGTTATACTTTAAACAATTAAAACTCAAATCAAAGGCGTTGACGGAGAGAGTAAGCTTCAGCCGAAAGTTTCAGCGAGCCGGGGGCGGTGAAAGCCCGGTACAAGTAGTTTGAAGCCGAAAATCACTCCTGAGCTGCGGACCGAACGGGAAACCAAGTAGGCTCCGACGGGTTCCCCCGTCACAGGGAAGGCATATGACAGTACGCTTCAAATGGGTGGTATAGCGACAGCTTATAAAGGCTTTCGTCCCTTTTGCGGAACGAAGGTCTTTTTTTATACGCATTTTGATTACCGGAGGGAAAAAAGATGGCAGCAAACGAAACAGTAGAGATTCGCTGGCATGGCAGAGGAGGTCAGGGCGCAAAAACGGCCTGCCTGCTTCTGGCGGAAGTGGCGGCCCTGGAGGGGAAATTCGTTCAGGGCTTTCCCGAATACGGGCCGGAGCGCATGGGAGCGCCGATTACGGCGTATAACCGCATAAGCGATGAGCGGTGCAATGTCCACTCGAACATTTATTATCCGAACTATGTTGTCGTTGTGGACGAGAGTCTGCTTGACAGCGTGGACGTAACCGCGGGACTCAAAGAGGGCGGAGCTGTGATTATTAACACGCCGGTCACGCCCGACGAAATTCGCCCGAAGCTTGGTTCATGGAGGGGCAGGGTCGGCACCATTGATGCCAGACGCATTTCAGAGGAGATTCTGGGAAAGAATTTTCCGAACACTCCGATGCTTGCGGCAATAGTCAAGGTGAGCGGCGTTCTGGGGGTCGAGAGCTTTTTGAAGGACATCGAAGCCTCCTTCGGACATAAATTTGCTTCAAAGCCTCAGGTGATAGAAGGAAACATGGCGACGCTGAAAAAATCGCTGGAGGAGGTGCGGCTGGGATGATTAGGGCAAAAAACATTAACGAACATACTCCATGGGAGGAACTGACCCCAGGAGGGGAAATATACGAGCCGGGTACGGCACGGGAATTCGATACAGGCACATGGAGAACCGACACGCCCGTTTTCATTGCGGACGCCTGCAAGCACTGCATGCTATGCGTGCCGTTCTGTCCGGACAGCGCAATACCGGTTAAGAACGGAAAGCGCCTCGACTTTGACTATATGCACTGCAAGGGCTGCGGCATCTGCGAAACCGTGTGCCCCTTCAAAGCAATAAAAATGGTGTCCGGAGGTGAAACAAAATGAGTATTTGCTTATCCGGCAACGAGGCTGTGGCTTACGCCATGAAGCAAATAAACCCTGATGTAATGGGGGCGTTCCCGATAACCCCTTCTACGGAGATTCCCGAATACTTTGCACGTTTTGTCGCAAACGGCGAGGTCGAAACCGAGTTTGTGACGGTGGAAAGCGAACACAGCTCGATGTCCGTCTGTATTGCGGCTGAGGCAGCGGGAGCGAGAAGTGTCTGCGCGACGTCAAGCTGCGGACTTGCGCTGATGTATGAAATGCTTTATGTCGCGGCGTCCTGCCGGCTGCCGATAACTCTTGCGTGCGTGAACCGCGCGCTTTCAGGGCCGATCAATATTAACAACGACCATTCGGATTCGATGGGAGCGCGCGACACCGGTTGGATACAGATTTACGCCGAGAACAATCAGGAGGCTTACGATAATTTTATTATGTCCGTACCTATAGGTGAGAAATCACGTCTTCCGGTCATGTCGTGCATGGACGGGTTTATAACAAGCCACGCGGTTGAGAATATCGAGCTTATCGAAACAGACGGTGTGCGCACAATGATAGGGGAGTATGAGCCGGAAAACTATCTGCTGAAAAAGGAAAACCCTATGGCGGTCGGCCCTTACGACATCAGTGCCTATTACATGGAGCATAAGGTGCAGGAAGCCGAGGCGATGAAGGCGGCAAAAGCCCGCATACTTGAGGCAGCAGGGGAGTTTGAAAAGCTATCCGGGAGGAAATACGGGCTTTTCGAGGAGTACTGCATGGAGGACGCAGAGCTCGCTCTCGTTCTAATAGGTTCAAGCGCGGGAACGGCCAGAGAAACTGTCGACAGGCTCCGGGAAAACGGAGTAAGGGCGGGGCTGATAAAAATCAGGGTATTCCGTCCGTTCCCGGGTGAGGAGCTCGCAAAGGCACTTGCAAATACCAAGGCAGTGGCCATCATGGATAAGTCCGAGGGCTTTTCGGCCAACGGCGGCCCGCTGTTTGCCGAGACGCGCAGCGCGCTGTATGACCTTAAACAGCGCCCGTATCTTATAAATATCGTATATGGTCTGGGCGGGCGCGACTTCAAGGCAGAGGATGTTGAGAAGGTTTATGCAAGGCTCGCGGATATCGCCTTGACCGGAGAGACAGGACCCGTATATACCCATATGGGACAAAGAAGCAGGGAGGCGAAGGTATGAATACGGTTTATGATCTCAAGCGCGAGGTCGAAAAGCCCGCGCGCCTGACGGGAGGGCACCGCCTCTGCGCCGGCTGCGGAGCGGGGATCGTTGTTTCGGGGGTTCTCCGTGCACTGAACGAGGAGGACAGGGCGGTTGTTGTCAACGCCACAAGCTGCCTTGAGGTTTCGACCTTTATGTATCCTTATACCGCCTATACCGACAGCTACATACATTCGGCCTTCGAAAACGCGGCCGCGACCTGTTCCGGTGTCGAGGCGGCGTATAACGCGCTGAAACGCCGCGGGAAAATCAACGACACGGTTAAGTTCATTACCTTCGGCGGCGATGGCGGAACCTATGATATCGGCTTTCAGTCCCTTTCGGGGGCGATGGAGCGCGGACACGACATGGTATACGTTTGCTATGACAACGAGGCTTATATGAACACCGGCATACAGCGCTCCTCCTCGACACCGCAATTTGCCCGCACGACCACAACGCCGGTCGGCTCGGTCAGGGGGGGCAAATTGCAGAACAAAAAGGACCTCACTGAGATACTTGCAGCGCACAACATTCCGTATGCGGCGCAAACCGCGCCAATCGGAAATCTCAGGGACCTGCATGTTAAGGCGTATAAGGCCATATATACGCAGGGCCCCTGCTTTATGAACGTTCTGTCGCCGTGCCCGCGCGGCTGGGATTACCCCGCGGCAAAGCTCCCTGAAATTGTAAAGCTGGCTGTAGACAGCTGCGTCTGGCCGCTCTTCGAGGTGGAGGAGGGAGTCTGGCGCCTGAGCTATACTCCGAAGAAAAAACTGCCCGTTTCCGATTTCCTTCGCGAGCAGGGCCGGTTCGCCCATATGTTCCGGAAGGGAAACGAATGGATGCTTGAAGAAGCGCAGAAGAGCGTGGATCAGAAATGGGAGCGTCTGCTTGAACGCACCGGAGGCTGAAAGCAAAAAACCGCATAAAAGCCACTGAAAGAATTATATTTTTATACCATCTACGGCATATCAGTGGTCTGATAACCAAAAGAACTGTCACAGGGAGGCTCTGCCCGTGGAGAAAACCACTTTTACAAACGAAGTCATCATATCATGGCTTGACTACTTTTCACGGCACGTTGAAATAAGCCTTGCAAAGCTGAAGCTGCTCGATATTACCGGAAGAAACAAGAACCTTATTCCCTTCATCATGTGCAACCGGGCGGTGCTCGTTTTTACCGATGCGGGGCATCCCGACATTTTCTACGACATGTGGAACGCGGAGCTTGGGGACTGCGAGATCTGGTACAACGAGGGCTCGGACCCCTCCGGAGAGATTAAGCACGACAGGCTTTCGGATATGATAAACCGCGGAATAAACGCTTCAGCCGCAATGCTCATCGTGAATCCGAACGCCGCGACGAATTATCAGATCGGCATGGAGAACAGACGCTTTTCCTGCGGCTCCGTCAACTACGTTTGCAGCGAAGTCCGGGCCGTCATAATGAATAAGCTCAATCTGAGGGACGAAGATAATATCTTCATAATCTCCGGCGAGAGTATCGCGGTCGAGGCCGCCATGGCCGCTTCACTCGGAAGTGTCGTCGCCGTCGAGTACGACGCAAGGGACCGCTCCACGATGAAGGAGAATGTAGATAAGTTCGGGCTGAACAATGTCACGATCGTCGACTCGCTTGAAAACGACGCCATGTCCGGGCTGCCGACGCCCGACAAAGCGTTCATTGTCGCCTCGAATCGCCTCGGCGGAGAAATCAGGAGCCTGCTGGCGGTGAATCCGGAAATGGCCTTTGTTATCTATACGCTGGATTTCGACCTTCTGACGGATATTCCTGCCTTGTTCCGAGAAAACGGCATCGAGCGGACTGAGGCGATACATATCGAGGTGTCGCGCATAAACAGTAAAAGCATGGAAGAGCCCTTCCCGGCTCCGTGGCTTATTTCCGGTAAAAGACAAAAGGATCAGTAATAAGAAATATCACTGCCTGACCTCGGCAAGTCCTTCGCGGTCAGGCAGACATTTTTGCCAAATATGTTGAACAAACAGGATATATCACTTATAATATATGTAAATTATACATATTTCGTATTTGAAATGGCAAAGTACGCAATAATATGCTGAAAATACCGGAGGGCTGAGTCGTGAATGACATGAAGAAATATGCCGAGCGTTTTTTTGATGAGCTGGAAGTCTTTGAAGACATCGAGCGGGGCCACTGCTACAAGATATTTATGAAGCAGGCGATTTGCGAATTTCTTGACAGGGAGACGAAAGAGACCGCGTTCGCGGTTTACCGCACCTTTTTTGACAGCTACAGGATTGTCATGAAGGGAGCGTCCAATCCTTTCGTGGATTTGCTGGATGTGCTTAAAAACTACGAAGAAAACGCCGCCGTGCTGATTGATAAGCAGCGCGATCATTACATACATTCGGTCAATGTTTTCATACTGGGGCTTTGCATATACGCACAAAACGCGAAATACCGTGCGGCTTTCCGCAGGTCAGTCATGAACAGAGACGATTACCCCTATGCTTACGACACAAAAAACGAGGAGTTTTTTTACCGGTGGGGGCTGGCCGCTCTGTTTCACGACGTAGGCTATCCCGTAGAGATAGTCGGGCGTCAGGTGAACAAGTTTATCGATTTTGCGACAAACGCGGACGGCAAGAAGGAAAGCGTCAACGTGCAGCTGTCGTTCGGTAATTTTGAGGCCTTAAACAGTATAGCCGAGGTCGTTCCAAAACGCGAATTCACCAGATGCTACTTTGAGCGTTATGAGGACTGCGTCTACATCGACGCGCTGAAACCCGTCGATCTGCTGGCACATAAAATACATAGCTCCCTAGGCGTTGACCTGAAAGCTGTTAAGTTCGCGCTCGATGATTTCGTAAATGTCATGGCGCGCTTCGGGTTCATTGACCACGGATATTACAGCGCTATAATCGTTCTCAAATGGTATGGCTTTCTTATACAGTCGGCAAAGTACAGGCCCGAATACTTTTTCTGGCCGGTTCTGGACAGCGCCAGCGCAATACTGCTTCACAACTGCTACAAAAACATGCTGCAAAAGAAGCCCTTCAATCTCGGGCCGCTCGCTCCGGAGACGCATCCGATCGCGTATCTTCTTATTTTGTGCGACGAGCTTCAGGAGTGGAACAGAGAGGCATACGGCATAAAGGACAGGCAGCGCACCCTAGCGGCGGAGGCGAGGCTTGAGATTACGGACGAAAAGCTCAGCGTTACGTTCATAACGCATAACGGGTCCCTGTCGGAGGATTTTTCGCGCGGGAAGAAAAAGCTTTTGTCGGGGCTTCTTGCCGTGAGCGAAGTGTTTGAAACGTTCAACGTCCACTGCAAAGCGCTAAAAAAGCAGGTTCTTCCGCGTATGAAAGATGAGATCCTTCCGCGGCCTTCGCTTAACGACCTCGAAAAGCTGGCCCGCGCAATTCACGAGCTTTATAACGAAAAGCAGCTCGAACGCTATCCTGATAAGCCGCTTAAATATCCTGATTTAGACAGGCTGACGGACTCGCTGAAGTATTCAAACCTGCGTCAGGCGATGGGCATTCCCGAAAAGCTGAGGCAGATGGGTTACGTCATGGGTCCGGCGGACTGCGGCGGGGAAGCGATTGAAAGCATCCCGCGTGAATATGTAGAATATCTAGCCGAGCGGGAGCACGAGGAATGGGTTGAAGAAAGAAAAGCGACCGGCTGGGTCCCCGGAGACCGTGTCGACGCGGGTAAAAAGACAACGCCATATCTTGTGCCGTACAGCAAGCTGAGTGAGGAGATAAAGCAGCTGGACCGCGACCCCGTGGAGAACATACCCGAGCTTCTTTCCCGCATAGGTATGGCGGTATATAAACGGAGGTGATGGGAATGGGATTATTTAATAAACTTAAAAAACAGAATACCCCGTCTTCGACTACCCTCGTTCCAAATGTGGGGCGAATGCCTTTTCCCGCCTACCGAGGAAAAGAGCCGTATATTTTTATAAGCTATGCCCATCTGGATGCCGAAATAGTTTTCAGCGAGATAAAGAGCTTCAATGAACAGGGCTATAATGTCTGGTACGACGAGGGTATATCTCCCGGCAACGAGTGGACGGACGAAATTGCCCACGCTCTCGAAAAATGCGCCCTTTTTATAGTTATGATTACCCCAAACTCGGCTAGAAGCGGGAACGTTCTGAACGAAATCAATTTCGCTCTGGAGGACAGCAAGCCCATTATAGCGATCCATCTCGTAAAAACAGAGCTGAGCGGCGGCATGAAGCTTCAGATCGGTACAAAACAGGCCATACACAAGTATGACATGAGTGAGGAAGAATATGTTTATAAATATACCTCGGCCTTCACGAGATTAGGCCTTAAGCCAAAGGCAAAGCCCAGACCGGCTTTTGATGCAACCGCGTCATCCCAGACTGTTAGTCATACGGCCGAACCGGACCTAAAACCTCAGACGGAAATTACTATAGTCGGGGATTTCGCTATTGAGCATGGGCTTCTGCGCGAGTATCTCGGAAAAGAGACGGATATAACCCTGCCCGACGAGGCGCAGATTGTGGGTTCTCTAGGCAGGGGCCGCGATTTCGTTGAAACCGTTGATCTGAACAAGGTTGGAGCGCTGCTGAACGGAGCCTTTACCGGCTGCCCGAAGCTGCGTAAGCTGACAATTCCGCGTTCAGTCACAATGATACAGGACAGACCTTTTATCGGCTGTCCGCTTTTGACGGTGTACTGTTACAGAGACCGGCTGCCGCCGCGGTTTGCCGAGAATTTCGGCGGCAAAGAGCTCGTTTATCTGGACGACGCGTCGGCGGTTCAGGAGCAAGCGGATGCCGTGGTATTCAAAAGCCCCGAAATGCGCCGCATGGTGTGCGCGGAGCTGGGAGTCGGCGAGGATACCGTACTTACTAAGGATATGTGTGACAGGGTGACGTCGCTTTCGGTCTGCGGCAATGCCGTGGGACGTAAGTTCAACGCCTATACCAACGACGGCACTAATGTCAGGATCGTTCCGATAGCGGGATCGAACGATACGATGACCACGGTAGGCCGAGGGAGCCTTGACAGCCTGGAGGACATTCCTCTTTTAAGGAATCTGACGAAGCTGACTATCCCTTACCAGAGCGTATTCGATCTGGCACCGCTTGCCGGAAGCAAAATAGAGAGACTGGATTTAGCCTCGAACATGCTGGGGGACCTTACCCCTCTGGCCTCTATGCGCTTTCTTAAGAGCCTTGAAATGAGCCATTCTCAGACGGAGTCCTTCGCACAGCTAGGCATGTCTCGCTCTCTCCGCCAGCTGACATTTTCAGGGATTAGGCAGCACCAGTTTGACGGGCTGTGTGAAACGGGGAATGTAAGTCTTACAGTCCTCATGCTGAGCTCAAGCAGGTACCTTACCAGTATTAACGGTATTGAAAATCTGAAAAATCTTGAAAGCCTGTATATCAGCGAAACGCATGTCACCGATATCGAGCCGGCGCTGTCGCTGAAGTACCTTGTACGCCTGGGGATAAGAGGACTTGATATTCCGGATCTCAGCGTGATCAGAAATTTTACGGGTTTGAAAACGCTTTCGACGGATAAGAAACAGGAAGAGACAGTCAAGGAGTTGTATGGGGGAACGTTTCCGTACAAGGCATACTAGCTTTTTCACAAGATATCGCGATATAACGAGGAAAACCGCTCCTGTTCCGGGGCGGTTTTCCTTGTTGTTTACCAAGCCGAGCTTTTTTGAGTTACACAGTCACAAAATTCCCCATCTTGAGTAATATGAATCAGAGGTGAGACGGGTGGATACCAGAGAGCTTTTTGCAAGAATGATAAAATGTGAGGCCGGAGGAGAGGGAATAGCCGGTATGAGGGCCGTCGCGACGGTGTGCATGAACCGCGTACGAGTGCCCTACGGAGAGTATCAACGGGTGAATATGGGCAGTCTGAGAAATGTGCTTATGCAGATGTGTCAGTTTTCCTGCTATAAAACAACAATAGGCGGAGTGCCGAACATGCAGAACGTATGGACGGCAACGCCGGAGGATATTCATTATCAGGTCGCCGACTGGGCAATGAACGGCGGCATATATTCCGGCGTTACATCGGACCCCTTGTGGTATATGAATCCGTATATGCCCACATGCCCGAACTTCTTCCCCTATAATCAGACCGGGTATTGGTTCACAAGAATCAATGATCACTGTTTTTATAACCCGATGCCGTCATATGCGGACACTTGAAGGAGGTTTTTATGAGCAGCAATGTAAACTGGATGGGCAACAGAGTGCTCGATCAAAACTCGGCACGCCAGATGACGCCGCCGCAAACATCTGCGGTTCCGGCGCAGGCTCCTGTCGTGCCGGCAATTCCGATGCAGCAGAGCACCCCGCTTACTCCTATAACTCAGCAGGGCCCACCGCCGTCAACTGAAAAGGGGTACATACCCTATTATCTGGCAAGCAACATAGGAAAAAACGTCCGCGCCGAATTTATTATCGGCACGACCCAATATGCCGACAAGACCGGAATGCTTACAGAGGTCGGTATCAACTATTTCGTGCTCCGCGACGTCAATTCCCACACAGATATCATGTGCGACCTGTACTCGGTCAAATTTGTTACACTATTGCTCTAACGGAAGGCGCAAGCGGCAGGTAAGCCCCGAAACCGTAAGGTTTCGGGGCTTACCTTAGTTTTATTTCATAACGCTTATCGCGTCCTTAATTGTCTTTTCGTAGGCTTCTCTGCCGTAATTATCGACCTGCTCCTTATCCTTTTCTCCGTGGGTCAGGCAGCCTGCACCGGCAATGCAGCCTCCCGTACAGGCCATGCCCTCGATGAAGTTTGCATCCAGTCTGCCGGCCCGCAGCCTGAGCAGGGCGGAGCGGCACTCTTCAAGCCCGTCGCAGGAAACAGGCTTGAATCCTGCGTCTGATAAGCCGTTTTCTAAAAGCCCCTCGCGTACGGCGTCGGCAAGCCCTCCACTGCGGGCGAATATACGCCCGAAATATGAGGCATTGTCGAGCAGTTCCTCCCCGGAAGTGGTTATATCGATGCCCTTACCGTCAAACAGCGCCTGAAGCTCTTCAAAGGTAATGACACTGTCGATATAGGGCCTGACCTCATCCTTGTGCATTTCCGCTTTTTTTGCCGTGCAGGGTCCGATAAAAACGACCTTGGCGTCCTCGTCCCCTGATTTTATGTATTTGCCTAAAATGGCCATCGGCGATAGATTGTGGGAAACGTGTTTTAGAAGGTCCGGGAATTCATGCCCGATATAGCTCACGAAAGCGGGGCAGCAGGAGCTTGTGAGAAGTCCGCGCTCATTGAGCTCTCGGCTCTCGGCGTCGGCGACCATATCTGCGCCCAGAGCCGTTTCAATAACGGAATGGAAGCCGAGCTGCTTAATTCCGGAAACAACCTGCCCGAGCTTAGCGTAAGTGAACTGGCTGGAGATGGAGGGAGCCACAATTGCGTAAACCTTGTAGTTCTCGTTATTGCAGCTGTTTTTCAGAAGGCTGATTACGTCGAGAATATAGGATTTATCCATGATCGCGCCAAAGGGGCACTGATAGACGCAGGCTCCGCAGGCGACACATTTGAGGTTGTTTATCTCGGCTGTCTTTTCCTCGGACATGCTGATGGCCTTGACCTTGCAGGCGTTTTCGCAGGGACGCTTGCGGCTAACTATCGCGGTGTAGGGGCAGACCTTCGCGCAGCGTCCGCACTCTACGCACTTTGTCTTGTCTATCCTTGCCTTCTGTTCGTGGTCGAAAACGATCGCGCCGCGCGGGCAGGCTTCCTCACAGCGGTGCGCGATGCAGCCGCGGCAGGATTCGGTGATCTCATAACCGCCGACGGGGCACTCGTCGCAGGCGATATCTATGACCTCAATGATGTTCGGATTTGACCTGTCTCCGCCCATCGCGAGCTTAACTCTCTCGCCGAGTATGGCTCTTTCCTTATATACGCAGCATCTCATGGTCGGCAGTTTGCCAGGGACGATCGTTTTGGGAATGTCCGTGACATTTTCAAGCAGCCTGCCTTCAAATGCGAGACGTGAGACCTCTTTCAGAACCTTATACTTTAAATGCTGTACCTTTGTATCAAATTTTCTCATTTTGCTCCTCCGGTTTAATGCTGAGGACAGAACCCCTTAGCTTAAAAGTAGCTTACCTTGATTTTTTTTCCCATTTTCTTCAAGCATTCCGCGAGCTGGTCGACCAGCTTCATTTTTATGCTGAAATTGATCGGCAGGTTCGGATTCTGGTGCGCCGGATTGACCGCCATGCCAACAAAAAAGTTGATGTCCGTAGCTTCCTCAAAGAGCATTCTGGCGATGAGCGAAGCCCCGTCTCTTTTATACCCCCACACCCTGTAGGACTCGTTGTCCTTCAGGTAGTCCTGAGCATAGGTGAGCACCCTGTTGATGGTAATTACTCCCTCTGTAACAAGATCGATCCCTTTGCATTCCGCTGTCGGGGGAATGTCGTTGTCGAAGTATTCGAGCTTTGTCGCCAGGGACTCGTGCAGATACTCGGCCGCGATGTTCGAGGTCGTTCCGCCGCAAACGATGTGCTTTCCCTCCTTGGAGAAAAACAGGGACATCATCCTGGCGGAGATGGTGGGATCGGAGGGAGGCCCGATCAGAAGGTTCATGGGTTCTCTTTTGCGGATTCTAACGGTGCAGACGGTGGTGTCGTCGCCCGGCTCTCCTCCGTAAAGACTGTAGCATTCATTGAGAAGCATCGTGGTAAGAGTCTTTGCCGTAAAGCCGATATGCGCGAAGGTCTTTACATAGTCGATGATGTTTTCACGCTTCCAGCCCAGATTGAGCGTTACGCCGATGCCCGCGTGGGGAGCACCGTCGCTCATGGCGATGAATATGTCGTCCTCCGCAATGCGTATTTTAGTTTTAAGTATTTTTTTGCCGGCTATATCGATAATTTCGGTCGGATATTCAATGCTTTCTCCGCCGCGAAGCAGTATGACCTCCGGATTGTCGTACTGAATAAGCTCCGCCTCGGTACCGTTAACGATGTGGATGATCGTGAAGGTTGAATAGGCGACGCCGCGTACGGAGCATACGGGCAAAGTCTGGGCTATGGTTTCAACGCAGTCCTCAATGCTCATTTCGGCCGCCATCATCGTTGAGATGATTTTTGACGTCAGCGTTGAGAGGATGCTTGCCTTGACGCCGCTTCCCAGCCCGTCGGCAAGTACGATCACCATGGAATTATCGCCGTGCTCGACGATCTCGACATGATCGCCGCACAGCTCTTCCCCGAATTTGTTGAGGCTGCTGTAGCCAATATCCGCGCAAAGATTATTCATCTTCAAGCGACTCCTTTAATTTAGTGAGAGCGACCTTGGTCTCGGCGGTTGTCTCGCCGAGAAGCGAAGCTATCTCCTGACCCACGCGCATTTGTTTTTCAATTACCTTGTCCGTTATCTCTATAGTTTTGAGGCTGATTTCCTCTTTTTTCTGGCGTTCGGTCTCCTCGTCGGTCACGTCGCGCAGTATGCAGAGCAGCATACGGTAAACCTTATCCAGAACGATAGTCTGCTCGATGTATTTTTTATATTCGGCGAGATAGATCCTGTTGTCGCGTAGGGGCCTTCCGGTTCGGAGCACCTCCGAAAAAGCTGCCGGCTCAAGTATGCACACGACGTTTGCGCCCACGACATCCGAGGCATTTCGTATATTAAGTATTTTCAATGCGGCAGGGTTAATCTGCTGGACCTCGAGGGAGCCGTTGAGAACGATTATGCCATTGGGACTGTTGCGGAGGATATTGCTCGAAAAAGTTTCTGCTTTTTCCTTGAGGAACGGGGTGCACATCGAGAGATCGGCCTTGCCCTGAAATACAGCGATTGCTTTCTCACGGCAGGAATTGTAGCCGCAGCTTCCGCAGTTCAGCTCGTCCTCCGAGGTGTTTTTGCCCATCTTGAGCAAAATTTCTCTGAGCTGAATTTCATTCGGATAAGTCAGTGGGCTTACGAGTGATTCAAACGACCTCGAAATACTGTCCTCGTCTGGGGCGCTTATGGAAAAATCTTTTCTGCCGGCAAATTTTTCAACCGCGATGTAATCCTGCAGCGGGGCGTGATGTGCTCTGCTCATCACGGGACCACCTATGCAACTGCCCTGGCAGGCGGACATTTCGACAAAGCATTTTGAGATATTCCCCTCAGAAATTCCGCTCAGAGTGCTCACGCAGTTTTCCAGTCCGTCCACCGAAAAATAACTGTAAACCTCCGAGACGCAGTCCATTGATTTCAGAATTCCGCCCGCTGTCGGGAAAATGCGGGCACGCCCCTTTTCGGCGGGGTCGTACGGCTCAGGGAGCGGTTCGATGCCCTCCGAGCGGAACCAGTTTGTCAGTTCGTCAAAGGTCATGGCACAGTCGACGTCGTGGGGAAATTCGTCCGCCTCGTATTTTTTCGAAATGCAGGGGCCGATAAAAACGGTTTTTGCCTCGGGGTATCTTTGCTTGATATCACGGCAGTGAGCCAGCATCGGCGAAACGACTTTAGCAAGAAAGGGAAGAGCCGCCGGAAAATGCTTCTGTATCAGAAGATTGACGGAAGGACAGCAGGAGGAGATTACGACATCCTGCCCGCCGTTTCCGATAAGCTCCTCGTACTGTTTTTTCACTATCGTGGCTCCGAACGCGGTTTCCTCTGCTGCAAAGAATCCAAGTCTTTTGAGCGCCTGCTCCATGCCGCCTATGCCGACCCCCGGAAATGCAGCCGCAAAAGACGGCGCAAGGCTGACTATTACGGGAGCGCCCCCGCTGAGAAGTACCCTAACCTTATCAGTATCGTCTCTTACGACCTTCGCGTTCTGAGGGCAAACTATGAAGCACTGACCGCAGAGAATACATTCGTCGGAAATTATGCGAGCCTGATTTTCGGAAAAGCTTATGGATTTTGTCGGACAGTGCCTGATGCACTTATAGCAGTTTTTGCAGCTGGCCTCGTTCAGGCGTATATAATCTGACACTTTCGTTTTCCTCCATTTCAGCCTTTTTCACAGGGACTGGAGCTTCGTGAGAACTTCATTCTCGAAAAAGCTCCCGACGCTTTCGGGACTGAGTGAATGTAGCGTTTCATCAATTTTGACGCTGACACCCGTCTGGCAGGCTCCAAAGCAAAAGGCTCCGACAAGCTCAACCTCACCGCCGAGATGGTTTTCCTCTATTAGCGCCTGAAGCTGCTCCACGACCTGCCTTGAGCCTTTAAGATGGCAGGAGCTTCCTATGCAAACGGTTATTTTCATTTTGGCCTCCTATAACGTTCTTATATCTGCTGAGCGAGATTCTCTTTCTGCGCCAGATTTTTTGACAGGACGGCAAGAGACGCCGCTATGTTCTCATTTTTGATAATAACATCCTTCGGTGCGTCGAGATGAACGGGCGCAAAGTTCCAAACAGCCCTTATACCGCTCTTTACGAGAGTATCGCAGACACTCTGCGCTTCGTTGGCCGGAACGGTAATTATCCCCAGCTCAATTTTCATCCGCCTACACAGATCTTCCATTCTGCTCAGATGCAAAATCTGCTTTCCGCTCTCGTCCGTCCCGCATACTTCGGAATTGCTGTCGAAGCCCGCGACTATATTCAGGCCATAGTCCCTGAAGCCCTGATATGAAAGCAGCGCCTTGCCCAGCTTTCCCGCGCCGACCAGTACGGCATCGTTAACGTTGTCATATCCGAGGAAGACCTCAATGTCTCGTATTAACTCTTTAGTACAATAGCCGAGCTTCGGTTTTCCTCCGTCCGAAACCGAGGACAGGTCCTTTCTGACCTGTATCTCGCCGAATCCCAGCGCATTGCCGAGCATCTTTGCTGAGACGTTTTTTCCCTTATCCGCGCTGAGAGCCCTCAGATATTGCAGGTAGAGCGGAAGCCGCTGAAGCGTTTGAATGGAGATGGCCTTTTCCATCATTATTCCTCCCGAACCCGTTGAAAATTTTAAATAGATAATGGTATATCGATATTCTAATATCGATATACCATTATCTATTGGACTTGTCAATGCTTTTTCAGAAAATTGTTAAATTTGCGGCGAAAGTTTTCCTATCAGGCAAGTGCGGCGTGCACAAACGTTTGTCTTCTTAACAAAATAATTGACTATTGAGCACTCTTTACCAAACGTATAGCACGCTTGGTAAAGAGTGGTTAAAGGCTCTCTGCCTTTGAAGCAATTTTCTTGTTAACACCCCTCGAAAGCTCAAAGCACCAGCTAATAAAGAGAGAACCGGCGGTGTTTCCGAGGATTATTATGAGCATTAGCAGAATATTCAGGTTGCCAGCTAAATTGAAATAGAACATGTCTGCGATGCAGTGTTCAAAGCCTGAGAGTATAAACACCATAACGGCGAAAAAAACCGCAAGAGCTTTACCGATATAGCTTTCGATCGACCGGAACATATCGACGCCTAGAAACATCAGCATACCGCAGAAGCCTGCCAGAATGAACATGCTTATGTAGCTGTCGGCCAGCTTGACTGCCGTAACGGCGGCGACGGTATCCATAATGTTCAGGCGAGTGAACCTTATCAATACGGATACAAAGAGGGTGCCGAGGAAGTTCCCGGCAAGGGCTATTAAAAGCTCACATACATACTTCCGGTTTCGGTTAGTAATGAGGTAACCGATTTTTCCGGTGTAAAGATCAAGCTTCATATTCAAAATGGTAAACAGTCCGAATGAAAACAGAAAGCTTCCGGCGATTTTGTTCTCACACATAAGATAGATAACGCATCCGATGCTGATAAGTATGCCGGCCAAAAAGCCTCTTAATAATACCCGCATATAACACTCCCGCATTAAATTCATTAGGAATTTATAAATCCCGCCAATCTGAGTATACAGAAGGCGGGAGTTTTTTTCAATAAGGTTATTCTGCCGGTAAAAAGAAAAATGCAACTGCGTAAAAAAGGCCGGAAAACGGTTCCGATTCAGGTTCAGTCCTTTTCAGAAGGGAGACGGAAGCCCGCGGGGATCGGCGCCTTGATAACGAGGGCTTTTCCGGTTTTGGGATGAGTCAGCTCAAGTACGCTCGCGTGCAGGCCGAGCCTGCCGAGAGGGCTTCCGTGAGCTCCGTATTTTTTGTCTCCGACAATGGGATGCCCGAGTTCCTTCATGTGGACGCGAATTTGGTTTTTGCGTCCTGTTTCAATCAGCACGCGCAGATATGAATAGCGGGCGTTTTCCTTAGTAACCTCATAGTTCGTAATTGCAAGCCTGCCTTCACCGTAGGACGCCGAATAGACGATGTGACCTTCTGTCTCACGCAGAAGGCTTTCACGCCGTCCCCGCTTTTCAAGGAAAACACCCTCGCAGATCGAGGTATACTCCCTTTTTGTAACGGCTTCATCCCAGCACTCCTGCAACTTGTCCCGAAGCTCCGCATTCTTTGAAAAAAGCAGAACACCTGATGTGTCACGGTCAAGACGGTGCACCACATACAGCGGGTCGATACCGCTCTCACGCAGAAGCCGTATCGCCGTATTTTCCTTTTCTAGTTCGTTTGCAACAGATAACAGCCCTGCCGGCTTGTTTACAGCAAGAAGATACTCGTCTTCGTATATGACCGGAAGCGGAGATGAGTAGGAGCCTGACCTCGACCGCGTGATTTTTACAGTCTGCCCGCGCCTTACCGGATAATCGAACCTGCTTGTTACAATGCCGTCCACTGAAATCATGCGGTGCTCAAGACAGGATTTTGCTTTGCCGGAAGGAAGCTTTGGCAGCTCCTTTCGGACCGTTTCCAGAAGCCTGCCGTCCTCTTTAACTTCAAAAACGGTATCGTTATTTTTGCTGTTCAATAGCCGCCCTCCCGACTGAAAAGATTGTTTACGGTTTATTGTAGCATTATGCGGGTCCTGGGGCAAGCCTTTAAACCTGCTGACGCTTGCAATATCGTAAAGATTTTGTATAATGGAACGAAAAGAAGATGGAAATGAAGTGAATATAATGACAAAGACAAACGCCATGCGCCTTTTGGACGCGGCGGATATTGCCTATAAAACAACTGAGTATGAATATGATGAAAGCGATCTGTCCGGAACACACGCCGCACGGGAGATCGGGATGCCTCCGGAGCAGGTATTCAAGACCCTCGTGACGAGAGGAGACAAAACGGGAATAAACGTATTCTGCATACCTGTCTGCTGCGAGCTTGACCTGCGAAAGGCAGCGGCAGTTTCGGGCAATAAGAAACTCGAAATGATTCATGTCAGGGAACTTCCGGAGCTGACGGGATATCTGAGGGGAGGCTGCTCTCCGATCGGTATGAAAAAGCAGTACCCGACCTGCATTGACGAAACAGCGGAGATCTTCTCTGAAATTGCTGTAAGCGCCGGGCTGCGCGGACAGCAGATAATTATCTTGCCGGACGACCTAATAACATACATTAAAGCGGCCGTGGCCGACGTTACCGCGTAAGCAGGAGAGCTTGCAATAGCGGGCTTGCTGGGTTATTATAGTAAAAAGTACTGATTCTCTTGGATGGAGGAAGTAAAATGAAAGCTCTGAAGAAAATTACCGCCGTACTTCTGACGGCCGTCATGCTCGTTTCGCTCCTCGGCGTTACGGCGTTTGCGGCGTCTAGCGACTATACGATTAAAGACGGAATGCTGACAGCCTATACGGGACAAGGTGGAGACCTTGTAATTCCCGGCGATCTTGGCATAACGAGGATTGAAATGTACGCTTTTTCCAATTGCCAGACGCTTATCTCTGTCACAATACCCGCGGGTGTCGTCTTCGTCGATCCACGCGCTTTTATTTGGAGCAGAAATCTTAA